>CAJOHV010000012.1:0-24890 GCA_905234485.1 uncultured Bacteroidales bacterium
CTGTATTGCTGGAGTGAATTGGAAGGAAAGCATTGGAATCCGGATATAAAGAAACTGACTGCTGAAGACTGGCGAGGAATAGTCCGGTCTATGCATGAGGTCGGGATGGATGTGGTGATTATTCAGGAGTTGTTCCGCAATGAAGAGTATTGCGGTCGTCATAATACCACTCCCGGCAATTATAATGGGTTGGCTTTTTACCCCTCTGACTTATACGAAGGCAGAATGGATATTGCCTGCCCCGATCCGATGGAAGCAATTATGACTGAAGCGGACATACTCGGTATGCAGGTGTTTCCAGGAATTGGACTGTTCGCATGGTTTGATTTTACCAAGGAATCTCTTCAATGGCATAAAGCAGTCGCAAAAGAGGTCTGGGAAAAATATGGTCATCACCCATCTTTTTATGGATTCTATGTGTCAGAGGAAAGCGGAGGAAGTCTGGACAACTGGGAGTGGAGAGACTATGAACGATCCCAGAAGCGTAAAGGGGAGATAGTGAAGTTTTTCCGTGAGTTCGGGGATTTCTGCAATGCTATGGCCCCTGGAAAGCCGGTGATGCTGGCTACAAACAGTTTTGATGTCCTGGGTGCTGAGAAAACATATCTTAAACTGTTTGACTATCTGGATATCCTTTGCCCATTTGGTTTCGCCAGAATGCCGGAAAACGACATCACCGGGAAGGAAGCAGCAGATTTTCTTCAGGCTTTGTGCGACCAGAAATCTTGCCATTTCTGGTTTGACCTTGAGGCCTTCCTATTCTATCCAGACGGGTCGCTGTATCCCAGACCGTTTTATGGGATTATGACCGATCTGACAATGTTCGATAACTTCGAAAAGATATTCTGCTATCAATACCCTGGCGTATTCAACAACCTAAGCCTCCATCCTCAAGTCGGCGAAGATGCCGGAATAGAGTTGTACGACAAGTACAAGGAATACTATTTAGGTGGCAGATAAGCCGGAGGAGCGGGGACACACTCGCGTGGCGGCTAAGTCGCTGGCACACAGCAAGTTATTAAAAATGGACTCCGAAATTCGCGGAGCCCATTTTTAGTAATATACTGATTATCAGGTGGTTGCGCGCCACGACCCTAGATGTACATATTCACGATGGCTTCGTAGAGTTCCTGCTGGCCGGAGGTTTGGCGGGGCTCGCCGGCGGAGCGGGCGTAGTCCGCGGCCTGCTCGAGGGTGAGCTTGCCGTCCTCGAAGTCTTTGCCTATGCCGGCGTCGTAGGAAGCGTAGCGCTCCTTCAGCATAGCGGGGATGGGCGACTTCTCGAGGATGTCGGCGGCAACGAGCAGGGCGCGCGCCATGGCGTCCATGCCTGCCACGTGGGCGATTAGGATATCCTGAAGGTCAGTGCTGTTGCGGCGGGTCTTGGCGTCGAAGTTGGTGCCGCCCACGAGTCCGCCGTTACGGATGATCACAAGCATGGCCTGTACGAGTTCATAGATGTCGATGGGGAACTGGTCGGTGTCCCAGCCGTTCTGGTAGTCGCCGCGGTTGGCGTCGATAGAGCCCAGGAGGCCGGCGTCCGAGGCGCACTGGAGTTCGTGTTCGAAGGTGTGGCCGGCTAGGGTAGCATGGTTCACTTCGATATTGACCTTGAAGTCTTTGTCCAGGCCGTGGGCGCGAAGGAAACCGATTACGGTCTCGGTGTCGGCGTCGTACTGGTGTTTGGTAGGCTCCATCGGCTTGGGCTCGATAAGGAAGGTGCCCTTGAAGCCCTTCGAGCGGGCGTAGTCGCGGGCCATCTTCAGCATGGTGGCCATATGCTCCTTCTCACGCTTCATGTCGGTGTTCAACAGGCTCATGTAGCCCTCACGACCGCCCCAGAAGACGTAGCATTCGCCGCCGAGTTCGATGGTGGCGTCGATAGCGTTCTTGATCTGTAGCATCGCGCGCGCTGCGGCGTCGAAGTCGGGGTTGGTGCTGGCGCCGTTCATATAGCGCTTGTGCGAGAAGACATTGGCCGTGCCCCAGAGGAGTTTGATACCGGTCTCTGCCTGTTTCTGCTTGAGATAGGCGACTATCGCCTTGAGATTTGCCTCATACTCGGCCGGATCATCGGACGGGTCAATGATGTCTACATCGTGGAAGCAGTAATAGCCTATGCCCAGTTTCTGCATAATCTCGAAGCCGGCGTCGGCCTTCTTCTTCGCCCTTTCGAGCGGGGTAGCTCCCTCGTTCCACGGGAAGCTCTTCGTGCCTCCGCCGAACTGGTCGGCTCCTTCTGCGCAGAGGGTGTGCCACCAGGCCATTGCGAACTTGAGCCAGTCTTTCATTATCTTGCCTGCGACCACTTTCTCCGGTTCATAGTAACGGAAGGAGAGGGGATTGCGGCTTTCTTTGCCTTCGAAGCGGATCTTGCCCACTTCAGGGAAGTATTCTTTCAGTGCCATAATTATTGATTTATTATCGATTCAAGATTGGTTTTCCAGCGGGCGTAGGCCTCGTCGAGAGCCGGTTTCCAGGCGGCATTAGGCTCGGTCCTGCCGACCACCGCGAGCGTGGAGAACGCCTCCTCGGGAGTTTTGTAGTAAGCTGCTCCAAGGGCGGCTCCGCGCGCGGCGCCCAGCGAACCGTCTGTGTCCAGAAGTTCGATCGTGCTGTCGCAGACGGTAGCGAGAGTGTCGCGGAAGAGCGGGCTGAGGAAAAGGTTCGCCTTGCCCGCGCGTATCACGGCGGGGTTGAGGCCCAGGCTGCGCATTACATCGATTCCGTAGAGGAAAGAGAATGCTATGCCTTCCTGAGTTGCTCTAAGGATATGCGCTCTGGAGTGGCGTACCAGATCCACGCCGCCCAGGGCCGCGCCTATGCTCCGGCCTTCGAGCACCCTTTCCGCTCCGTTGCCGAAGGGGAGTATGGTGAGCCCGTCGCTGCCGGCGGGGGCCGTCGCGGCGAGTTCGTTCATCTGAGGGTAGGAAAGATCCGGACAGATATTGCGGTGTATCCAGGAATTGAGGATGCCGGTGCCGTTGATGCAGAGAAGCACTCCGAGACGCGGGGCCTTCGAAGAGTGATTGACGTGGAGGAAGGTGTTCACGCGCGACTGCGGGTCCGCCTTCGGCACGTCCGTGACGCCGTAGACCACGCCGCTGGTGCCGCCCGTGGCCGCAATCTCGCCCGGCCTGAGCACATTAAGCGAGAAAGCGTTGTTCGGCTGGTCGCCTGCGCGGTAGGAGATTGGCGTTCCTTCGGGTATGCCCAGAAGGGCCTGGATGTCAGCATTTGTGTAGGCCTGAATGCCTATAGAGGGAACAGTCTCCGGAATAAGGTCGGTGGAAAAACCGTAGTAATCGGCCACGAAATCGGCCCTGCGGCCTTCCTTGAAGTCCCAGAGCGTCTGCTCTGAAAGACCAGTTTCGGTGGTCGCGAAAGATCCGGACAGTTTATAAGCGATATAGTCGCCCGGGAGCATGAAACGCTTGATCTTTGCAAAGGTCTCCGGCTCATGTTCCTTGACCCACGCAAGTTTGCTCGCAGTGAAGTTGCCGGGGGAGCCCAGAAGGTGCTCCAGACACTTCTCTCGGCCTATTTCCTTGAGGGCCTTTCGGCCTATGCTGACGGCGCGTGAATCGCACCAGATGATCGAATCGCGGACGGGCCTGCCGTCGGCGCCCACCGCCACCAGTCCGTGCATCTGATAGGTGATTCCGATGCACTTCACGTCGAACATCGAGTAGCCCAGAGCGGCTATTTCCGCGATGCCCTGCTGGATGAATATCCACCACATATCCGGCGACTGCTCGGCCCAGCCCTTGCGGACGGCCGTTATCGGCGCCTCTTTCTTGGGGTTGGTGGCCGCGGCAACGCACTTCCCGGACTGGATGTCCAGGAGCGAAACCTTGACGGATGAAGATCCTATGTCTATTCCTAAAGAGTACATTATTTTCTGTTTTTCCAGAGAGCCGTCATATCCTCGAGGGTCTTGCCCTTGGTCTCAGGCACAAGCTTCCACACGAAGAACGCGGCGAGAAGGCACATTGCGCAGTAAAGGCCGTAGGTGAACGCCGGGCTCCAGGTGTACATAGGCACGAAGGTGGAACTCACGATAAAATTCGATATCCACTGGAAGGCCACGGCGATTGCGACCGCGGCGCCGCGTATAGTGTTGGGGAAGATTTCCGAAATGAGCACCCAGCAGATAGGGCCCCAGCTGAACATAAACGAAGCGGAGTAGACCATGACACTCACTACGCCGACAATCCCGGGCAGACCGGGCACTGCGTCCGCGAGGGCCACTCCCAGAGCTCCCAGGGCCATTCCGAGCGAACCCGTGATGAGCAGCGGCTTGCGGCCGAGCTTCTCCACCGTGAAGATGGCAACGAGCGTGAAGGTTATGTTCACGACTCCCATCAGCACGGTCTGCGTCATCGGGTTGCCCATACCCATCGAATCGAAGATGCGAGGGGCGAAGTAGAGCACGGCGTTGATTCCTACGAACTGCTGGAACACGCTGAGCATGCAGCCGATGAAGATGACGATGAAGCCGTAGGCGAGGAGTTTCTCCTTCTTCTCCACGACCGTGTTCTTGATATCTGAAAGAATCTGCGCAGCGACTGAGCTGCCGTTGATGCGCGTGAGCACGTCGAGAGCTTTGTCTTCACGGCCGGACATAACGAGATATCGGGGCGTTTCAGGCACAAACAGAATGAGAATGGTAAACAGACCTGCGGGAATGCATTCGCTTCCGAACATCAGGCGCCAGCCTATCTGGTTGGTCCATTCGATGACGGCCGGATCGTTCTTATGCGACTGAAGAATGAGGAAGTTCACGAAATACACGACCAACTGGCCGAAGATGATTGCGAACTGGTTCCAGGAGACTAACTTGCCGCGCTTACCTGCAGGCGCGACTTCGGCTATATACATAGGGCAGATGGCGGAGGCCATACCCACTCCGATGCCGCCAAGGACGCGGTAGAGGTTGAAAGCGACCCAAAGGGACTTGGTGGCTACTCCCTTCTCGAAGAAAATGAATTCCGGGTAGTACGAACCGGCCGCGCTCAGGAAGAAGCAGATGCCGGCTATAAACAGCGATCGTTTGCGGCCCAGGCGACCTGCCAGCAGGCCGGAAATGGCGCTTCCTATAATGCAGCCTATCAGCGCGCTGGAGGAAGTGAAGCCGTGCAGGAAATCAGTGTAAGTGAAGTCGGAAGCGCTGGAAAAGAAAGCCTGCAGACCGCGCTCCGCGCCGGAAATGACAGCCGTGTCGTAGCCGAACAGAAGTCCGCCCAGCACGGCGATAAGGACTATCCCGAACAGGTAGGCCCTGGAGCCTTTTGAGGTATCAGTCATGCCGGCTTACAGTTTGATGTCGAAAGGAGAGAAGGGAAGTCCCTCGGTGTTATGCAGGTTGCCGGGAACGAAATCGCCCCAGCCGTAGCGTACTTCTTTAGGCTCGGGAACATCCGGGCTTGAGATATGAAGCAGTCCGCCCCATTCGCACCAGAGTTCGGTGACGGGATAAAACACTCCGTCCGGGCCGCAGATCTCGAGGCCTTCAATGCCCCTCTCGCGGTCGACGCCGTTCGAGCAGTTGCTGAAGCGTATTACCACCTCGCCGCCGTCAGCGGTAACTTCAAGGACGTCCGGCGAGTAGCAGGCGATGGTATCGAAGCCGTAGTCGCGGTTCAGCGCGAGATAGGCGAGCCTTTCGCCGACCTGCCTCTTCTGGCAGGGATGTATCTGCTTGGTCTCGTAGGGGTAGACGAGGTCGTTGGTGACCACGATTCCGCCGTTGGGAACAGCCGCGGCAGTTTCGTGCTGCGCCTTACGGAGAGCAGGGGCGCTTCCGCCGTAGCCCTCCCAGGGAGCGATCTCCACCTGATAGAACGGCATCTCGGCGTCTTTGTCGCCCCAGTCTTCGCGCCAGCGCTCGATGAGGGTGCTCATCCTCTGCACGAACACGTCGTCGTGGCCCACATTGGAGCAGCCCTGATACCAGATGAAACCCTTCGCGGTGTAGCCCTGCATAGGGCGCTGCATCGAGTTGTACATCCTGAACGGATTATGGTAGTGGTTGTTCTCGATTCTCTCGAGCGGTTCGCCGAACTCCTCGAGGATTTCCTTGGGCAGCCAACTCTCCACGCGTGTGCCTCCGTAAGGGAAGGCAACTATGCCGACGGGAATATCCAGAACGGCGTTCAGTTGGCGGGCGAAGAAGAAAGCGGTGGCGCTCATCCAGAGTATGCCTCTGGGATCAGCCTTCTGCCAACCGCTGTGCTTGCGCACGTCGTCAAGAGGTTCGTCGGACTGGTCCTGGGCCACTGAGAACATCCTTACCTTGTCCTGAAGTTTCGCGTTCGCGATTATCTCGGCAGAGCCTTCGACGGGACAGTTGAAGTAGCCGCGTACGGGCATCTCCATATTTGACTGACCGCTCGCGATCCACACCTCGCCGACAAGCACGTCCTTAATCGTTAGAGTGCCGCCGTCGCCCTTGACGGTAATGGAATATTTCGTGTAAGATGCTTCGGGAGTGAGGACTTTAACTTTCCAGACGCCCTTTTTGTCGGTAGTGGCTTCGTAGGTCTTACCGTCCCAACTGGGAGTAACCTTGATCACCATCGCAGGGTTTGCGTGACCCCAGACGACGGCCTCGGCCTTCTGCTGAAGGACCATTCCGTCGCTGCAGGGCTCCTTGACTGAAAGTTTTGCCAGTGCGCTGAAGGAAACAAGCAGCAGCGCGGCTGCGGTTATTATGCGTTTCATATGCGGTTAAAAAGTCAATTCTGCCGGAGAACCGTCGTAAGCGATGGCTGCCTCGAGTACCCCGGAAGGGGAGATTATCTTCACTGTAAAGATACGCTTTTTCGGCATACCTTTGAACTTTCCTTCGCGTGCGCCCACGCTGAAAGTGCGGTCAGCCTCGTTCCACTCGAATCCGATGCGGCTGAACTTGCCTTTTTCGTAGTTGTAGTTCGTGCCTTCGTCTTCGTAGAGGCTGTAGGACGCGTTCTCGCCGGTGAAGACGAGGATGGTGAGATCGTCCTGCGAATCAGCAGTACTCTCCACGGCCGAGCCCATGGGCACTATCTGACCGGCGCGCCAGTAGCGCGGGCAGTATTCGTACGGGGCCATGGCCATAATAGTCTGGCCTCCGCGGAGGTAGCGGTAGCCGTTGTTGGCGTCGTACCAGTTCGAGCCCGCGGGCAGGTAGACGAAGCGGCTGCGGGCCTTATAGGTGTAGATCGGGCAGACGAGGATGGCATCGCCGAACATATATTCGTCGCTGACGGTGCGTGCGCGCGGGTCGTCGGTGAAATCCATCACCAGCGGGCGCATGATCGTGTAGTCGTCGAAATGCACGCGAGCGGCCATGGTGTAGATGTAGGGCATCAGTTCGTAGCGCAGACGGTCGGCCGCCAGGATCGCCTCATACGTGGGGCTGCCTTCGGCGTCGATGTTCCACGGTTCACGTTCGGGCCACTGCCCATGCGCGCGGTAGAGCGGGCAGAACACGCCCCATTCGTGCCAGCGGGCCTGCATCTCGCGCCACTCGACCAGATCTTCGTTAACCTGGCCGGTGCTGTTGTAGAGGGCCTGGGCCTGCATAAAGCGTTTCTCCACGCTGAAGCCGCCGATGTCCTGGCCCCAGAAGGGGATTCCTGATATGCTGTAGTTGAGTCCGGCGCTGATCTGCGCTTTCATATCCTCCCAGCGTGTGCCTATGTCGCCGCTCCAACTGGCGGTGCTGTAGCGCTGCAGGCCGGCAAAGCCGTTGCGGGTCAGGAGGAACACGCGGCGTCCGTCGCGGGTCTTGCGCTGACCTTCATAGATAGCCTGCGCGTTCATGAGAGCGTACGCGTTGAAGTATTTGGCCGAAGGACCGAGGGCGGTGGGGCCGCACATGGCCTTGCGATAGTCCATATCGGTGCAGTCGTGGATGTTCGGCTCGCTCGCGTCCATCCACCAACTGTCCACTCCGAGGCCGTAGAGATGGTCCTTTATCTGCTTCCAGAAGAGTTTGCGCGCTCCGGCCGAATAGGCGTCGTAGAACGACTGCTGGTAGCCCAGCCAGTCCACCACGCTGTCGCGCACGGGCGTCTGGTAGATCCACCCCTTCGCATCAAGCTCGGCGAAGTGCTCGGTGCCCACATAGAATTTCGGCCAGACGGAAATCATATAGCGCCCGTTCATGGAGTGGATGTCCTTAACCATCTTCTTCGGGTCGGGGAAGCGGGAACGGTCGAATTCGTGGCTGCCCCATTGGTCGTCTTCCCAGTACTGCCAGTCCTGGACGATGTTGTCTATGGGGATATGACGTTTGCGGAATTCGGCGAGGGTGCCCACTATCTGGTCCTGAGTGGTATAGCGTTCGCGGCTCTGCCAGTAACCCATGGCCCATTTCGGGACTATGGGAGATTTGCCCGTGAGGGCGCGGTAGCCGCTGATAACGCCGTCGATGCTCTCGCCGGCGATGAAGTAGTAGTCTATCTGGTCCTGCATCTCGCCCCACCACGACATAGCCGACTGGGTCGCCGGGTCCACGGGGGAGAGAACGCGCATGGCGCAGTAACTCACGCCGCCGTCAGGGATCCATTCTATGCGCAGCGGCATCTGCTGCCCGGCTTGCATTCGAAGTTCGAACTTACGTCCGTTGGGGTTCCACGCAGTGCGCCAGATTTCCGGCATCACCTGCCTTTCTCCGGCGTAGACCTTCACATAGCCCGCATAATAAAGATAGAAACGGAAGATTCCGCTCTCGGAGGGCTCCAGCGTGCCTTCATAAATCACGCGCGATCCGTCGAATTCGAAGCCCTCGGGGGCGTTCATTACGCGGTCACACTGGGGCGTACGCAGATATTCCTGGGCGAGGTTAGGCTCCCTGCGCACGAGTATGTCGCCCCGGGCGGGGATGTAGGTTCCGGTGAGCGCTCCCTTCACGCCGTCCTTGTCGCGCAGGGTGAAGACCTCGCCCAATTGGGCGTAAGGCCTCGGATCGCCCCAGCGGCAGAAACTGTAACTGTCCCAAAGGATGCCATATTTGTTGGACGACACCACGAAAGGAACGCTGATCTTCGTATTGTACTGGTAGAGTTCTTCGTTGCGGCCCTTCCAGTCCCATTCGTCGGCCTGGTGCTGACCGAGACCATAAAAACTTTCGTTTTGGGGAACGAAAGTCTGGCGGACGGTATAGCCTTTGACGCCTTCGACTTTGATGGGGGTGAAACTGCGGTCGTTCTCCGCGAGGATGGGATTTCCAAGCGAATCTCTGAACTCCACGCGTCCGGTGTATTTGTCTATGATCGCCGTTATCTTGCCTGTGGAGAGGCTGCTCGACCCGCTTGAACGGGTGATGGTCACGTCCTGAAGACGTTTGTATGGCAGCACGCTGAGGCTCTTTGCGCGTGAGAAACGTACACCTCTGGGCACGGTCTGCACCCTTATTATGTCGTCGGTGACGGCCTCCAAACGAACTTTGCTGCCGTCATCGGTCCTTTCAGTGAGAGTGTACTTCGGATTGCACGAAATCAGCAGCAACCCCGCCGCCAGCGGAGCCGCCCATAAAAGGAAATGCTTCTCTAACATATTTTAAATGAGTCCGAGGAGTTTGTCGCGGCTGAGCAGGCAGTTGCCTATTCCGGCGGCTTTCGCGCCGAGTTTAGAGAACTTGAACTTGGTGTCCGAACTGACTTTTGTGAGCGAGAAACGGTTCACGGCTGTCTTCACGGGCAGCATAAGATAGTCTTTTCCGACTATCAGGCGTCCGCCTATGATAACGAGCCCCGGGTTGAAAACATTGATCACGCCCGCGAGTCCGCGCCCGAGGGTCGCTCCGACTTCCTCAATGCCCTCGATGGCAAGCACGTCTTCTTCTTCCACCGCCTTCAGAATATCCTTCAAATGGAGGTCGCCGTTGTTGTCGTAGATTGTGGCGAGGGAAGACTTGCGGCCTTCCTTAAGGCGTTCGATAATCATTCTGTGCAGCGCGCTTCCGGAGGCTCCCGTTTCCAGGCAACCCACCTTGCCGCAGCGGCAGATGAGGTTGTTGGTCAGCACGGGGAAGTGGCCGATTTCACCGGAGAAGCCGGATTTGCCGTAGTAGAGTTTGCCTTCGAGTATCATTCCCATTCCGAGTCCCCAACTGAGATTGACGAAGATGAGGTCTTTCTCGCGGTTGGGACCGAGATTCATATACTCACCGTAGGTCATCGCGCGCGAGTCGTTCTCGATGGTGACCGGCACTCCGAGCTGCTGCTCGAAGAGGTCTTTCATGGGGATGTCGTCGCTGACGAAGTAGGTGAGGGAATAGCCCTTTTCAGGATTCACGCGGCCGGAAAGAGAGACTCCGACTCCCAGCACGTCCGTCCACTCGATGTTCGCTCCGGACACCTCCTCCTTGATGCGGAGGCAGATGTTCTTGAACGATTCGGCGTTCGCTTCAAGGACGAAGGGGATGTCCTGGATGAAACGTATGAGGCTGCCTTTGAAGTCGCAGATGGCTATGTGGAAGTGCTGCCGGGCCACATCCACGCCCACAAAATAACCCGCTTCCGGGTTGAGGCCGTAGGTGCTGGGGCGGCGTCCGCCCTTGGTGCCGACCTTGCCTTCGTCCTGAAGGAGGCCGTCGGATATCATCTCGGAGATGATCTTCGTGATGGTCGGAACGCTCGTGTCCAGATCCCGGCTGAAATCTGAGATGCTGTAGGTTCCGTGATCAATGCACAAACGCAAGATTTCTTTCTTGAGTTGCGCATTCTTAGTGTCTTCCGTAACTAGTCTTGCTGTCATCGGTATATATGTCTTATGCTGACAAATTTATAAAATAAAATGTGTATATTTGGAGGTTGTTTAAAAATTTTTTGAAATTATTTAATAATGGCGAAGGGGAAAGTAAGAAAAATCATAAAAGAAACGCGGATGGGTATGCGCGGTAAGCTAATACTCAGCCTTGGTGCGATAGCCGCGGTCCTGCTTCTCTCCAGCGTTATCTCGGTGCTGGAATACAGCAAGATGAGTTCGTATGTGTCCGACCTCATCGCCAAGGACATCAGCAGCATCAACGACGCCCGGCGCCTCGGCGAGGCTGCCGAGGAGTATAACCTCGCCATCCTGGCCGCCATCGGCGACGGCTCCCTGACCGAACTGCCGGATTTCGACGCCCAGGCCTTTATGCAGAAATGTGACAGCCTCAGCGCGGCCTTCACGGGTACTTCCGAACTCGCAGACTCCGTGAAATACGCATATTCTGCGTATATGCTCACCTCCATGGAACTCGGCTTTGTGATCAAGGCCGATTTCATCAACACCCGTGACTGGTACTTCAACCGCCTTCAGCCGCGTTTTGGCAGGCTTCGCGGGGATATAGACAACCTAAGCCTCGCAATCTACGACGACCTCCGTTCGAATTCGGAGAATATGGACAGCAGTCTGTACAGAAGTATCATTCCGGGTATCGTAGCGGTGGGAGTAGGACTGCTTCTGGTGGTGATGCTGCTGCTCTTTATGCTGTCGTACTACGTCAAACCGACCTACAGAATGGCGGCGGGACTTAACGCGTACCGGTCGTACAACAAGAAATACAACGTGACCTTCGACGGAGACGACCAGCTCCGCGAAATCAACGACGGAATTGCTGAACTCACAGCCGAAAACCAGACTCTTCGCAAAAGGATTATAGCGCTGAAGAATGAACCTAAAGGCAATCAGTAGGAATGTGGGCTATGCGTTGCTGGTCAGCGCATTGTTCATGCTGCTCGCTCTGTTTGTGTCGTGGGGCACGAATGACGGAGCGCAGACCGGCCTTTTCATCAGTTTCCTGATCACCTTCATTTCCGGCTTTTTCCCCTTCATCTTCGTGCGCGGCGTGCAGCCCATCACTATCAAGGACGGCTATATGATCATCGTGATCTCATGGCTTCTGTCCTTCATTTTCGGTATGCTGCCTTACGCGCTTTGGGGCGACCCGTTCACGCTGGCCAACGCATGGTTCGAGAGCGTGTCCGGTTTCACCGCCACCGGCGCCACCGTCATTGCAGATGTGGAATCGCTGCCGCCGAGCCTGCTTTTCTGGCGCGGCGCGACCCATTTCATCGGAGGCTTGGGAGTCACCGTTTTTCTTCTGCTTCTTATTCCGACCGCAAGCCCCATACGCTCGCGCCTGACGAATATGGAACTGTCTTCGCTCTCGAAGTCGAGTTATTCGGCCCGCTCAGGAAAGACGGTATTCATCTTCACGTACATCTACCTCGGCATCTTCGTGCTGTCGTTTGTGAGCTATCTGCTAGCCGGGATGCAGCCTCTGGACGCCGTGTGCCAGGCTTTCAGCGTCAGTGCAACGGGAGGTTTCAGCACCAAGAATATCTCGATTCTCGGCTTCCATTCGACCCTTATCGAGGGCCTCACGATGGTCTTTATGCTGCTTTCCTCGCTGCATTTCGGACTGCTGTTCCTGTCGGTCGTGAACCGTTCGCTCAAGCCGCTCAATAATCCCGTTCTGAAGTTCTACCTGGTTGCAGTGTTCGCCGTGTCCATCATTACGGGCATTTCGCTCAAGTTCAGCGGCACCATCCCTTCGCTCGGACGCGCCCTCTGGTGCGGAGCGTTCCAGACCATCAGCACGGTCACCACAACCGGCTTCGCGATAGCGGACAACGCCACTTTCCCCATGTGGACCAACGTGCTGCTGCTGGCGATGGCGGTTATGTGCGGCTGCGCGGGCTCGACATCCGGTGGTATCAAGGCAGACCGCGTGTTTATTCTGATCAAGACCATAGGCCGTCAGATAGGCAAGACCCTGCATCCGAATCTCGTCAATGAGGTCAAGGTGGGCTCCCGCGTTCTTCACGAAGAGGAAGTGACGCAGTATCTGCTCTACATAGCCTTCTATGGCGTGATGCTCGTAGTCTCCACAGTCATTGCCCTGTGCCTCGGACTTGGCGCGGAAAGCGCCTTCTCCGGGTCGGTCGTTTCGCTCAGCAACGTGGGTCCTGCAATCGGTGAGATAGGCTCCATGAGCAACTATGGGGCGCTTTCGGGCGGCGCCAAGTTCCTCTTCGCATTCGATATGTTCCTCGGCCGTGTGGAAATCTATCCGATAGTCGCAGTGGTCGCGATGATCTTCGACCGTCACAGGAGGTAGAGATGGCGGACAGGGCTTCATTTCTAACCGGAGAATTCCTCAAGAATTTCGCATACGAACCCACTCCTTGTCAAGAGAATCTCTTCCGCGAGGTGGGTGAGTTCCTAACATCCGACGAGGGTGATATCTTCGTGCTCAACGGCTATGCCGGCACGGGCAAGACTTCCGCGATCGCGGCGGTAATCGGCGCCCTTCGCGCCCTTGGCGTGCCGTCCGTGCTCCTGGCGCCGACAGGCCGCGCCGCGAAAGTGCTTTCTTCTTTTGCAGGCGCCCCTGCCCAGACTATCCACAAAGCAATATACAGGCAGAAAAGCGTTGGATCCGACGGCTTCGGCCAGTTCTCCCTTTCGCAGAACAAGGCGAAAAGCACACTTTTCGTGGTGGACGAGGCATCGTTGATAGGCATAGACACCGGTGATGCTCCCGGTCAGAGCATGTTCGGCACGGGTAACCTGCTGGAAGACCTGGTGGGATTTGTCCGCAGCGGAATCGACTGCAGGTTGATCTTGATAGGGGACGCCGCGCAGCTGCCGCCCGTGGGGATGGACGAAAGCCCCGCGCTTTCGCCCGATTACATGGCGGCTTTCGGCGGCGTCCGCTTCGCCACGCTCACTACCGTGGTGCGCCAGGCTCAGACCTCGGGCATCCTTATGAACGCCACGGCCCTGCGTCAGGACCTGTGCGCCGGCACCGTCAGGCTAAAACTTGCAGGATACGCGGACATCGAGCGCGTCGGTGGGGAAGAACTCACGGAAAAGATAGGCGCGGCCTACGACCATTATGGCGAGGACGAAACCATCATCCTGTGCCGTTCGAACAAAAGGGCGATCAGATACAACCTGGGCATACGCTCGACAGTTCAGTTCAAAGAGGAAAGGCTCATCCGCGGCGACAAACTGATGATAGTCAAGAACTGCTACCAGTTCCTCGATGAAGACTCGCCTATGGGCTACATAGCCAATGGCGATATCGCCGAACTCGTGCGCATCCGCGGCTTCGAAGACCGCTACGGACTCCATTTCGCCGAAGCGACCCTGCGTTTTCCGGACTATGCCGACGAGCAGGTCACGGCAAAGGTCTGCCTGGACACCCTCGAGTCCGAATCCGCCTCGCTCACTTACGAGCAGCAAAATGCTTTGTATCAAGGAGTTAATGAGGATTATTCGGATATTGCTTCCAAGAAAAAACGCTGGGAAGCGGTACGTGAAGATCCCTACTTCAACGCCCTCCAGCTCAAATACGCCCAGGCCGTCACCTGCCACAAATCGCAGGGCGGTCAGTGGAAGTGCGTCTTTATCGACTGCCCGTTCTGGATGGACGAGCAGACTCCGGACGACCTTAAGTGGCTCTACACGGCACTGACCAGGGCCGTGGAGAAAGTGTATCTGGTCAATTTCCCCGACAGGTTTTTTGTGAAATGAAACGTCTGATACTTCTGTTTGCGGCCGGCTTTATGGCTTTGAGCGCTCTCGCCCAGGAAACGAATCCCACATATTCTCCGGATTCTTCGTTCGTGGCCTACACCTCCGGCGGAGATCTTTTCGTGCGTCCCGCTTCGGGCGGGGAAGCGATTCGGCTGACGCAGGACGGCTCGGACGTTATCCTGAACGGCTACGCTTCGTGGGTCTATTATGAAGAGATCTTCGGTCGTCCGTCAAGGTACCGTGCGTTCTGGTGGAGCCCTGACTCCCGCAAACTGGCTTTCTATCGCTTCGACAACACGGTCGTGAAGATGTTCCCGATCTATTCGCCCTACGGCGGAAAGGGCGGCAGCCTGAGCGAAACGCGCTACCCGCTAGCCGGCGATCCCAATCCCAACGTGAGGGTGGGCATAGTGTCCCTGGATGAGCCGTCAAAGATAGTCTGGGCGGATTTCGATGAGACGGAGGACCAGTATTTCGGCACACCTTTCTGGGGCGCGGACAGCAGGCAACTCTTCGTTCAGCGCGAGCCTCGCGTGCAACAGGAACTCGAACTCTTCGCCGTGGACGCGACCGACGGTTCGAAGAAGTCCATTTACCGTGAGACCTACCCGACCTGGCTGGACTGGATGCAGGATATGCTGTTCACTCGCGACGGCCTTTATATGGCCCGAGCTTTCGAGACCGGCTGGCAGCAGATATACTTTTTGTCCTACGACGGCAAGACTCTCAAACGCCTGACTTCGGGAGTGAACTGGCGCATAGCGTTGCTCTCAGTGGATGAGAAGGCGGGCACCGTCTATTTCACCTCATACCGCGATTCCGATGTGCATCCCTGCCTTTATTCGGTGGACCGCCGCGGACGCATCAAACTGCTTTCCGACCCGGATTACGCGGTCAGCGTTCAGTCTCTGGATCTGAATATGAAAAAGGCGGAGGTGCTGTATTCGAATATCAACACGGACTGGATGCCTTACAGCATCGATCTTAGGAAGGCGCTGTCAACGCCGAAAGAGGATAGCCGGTCGCAGTCGGCTATGACGGAAAATGAGGTCCCTGACGGTCCGCAGTTCGAGATAGTCTATGCCGAGATGGCCGACGGGCAGAAGGTCCCAGCGGCGGTGGCACTGCCCAGGGATTTCGACCCTTCGAAGAAATACCCCGTGGTGATGGAAATCTACGGCGGGCCGGACAACCCCTATGTTCGCGACAGCAAGCGCCGGGCAAGCCCTATGGTGCGCTGGTTCTGGGAGACGGGCGTAATCCGTGCGATCATCGACACGCGCGCGGCTGGCCACACCGGCCGCAAGGGCACCGACCTCGTCTATCGCGATGTCGTGAGCGTGCCGGTGCAGGACGCCTGCGCGTGGGCACGTTGGTTCGGAGCGCTGCCGTATGTGGACGCGACACGCATAGGCATAGAAGGATTCTCCTTCGGCGGCACCATGACGGCGATGCTGGTTATGAACCATCCTGGCCTCTTCCGCTGCGGAATCGCGGGCGGGGGAGTCTACGACTGGGAACTGTACGACACTCACTACACTGAAAGGTTCATGGACACTCCCCAGCGCAACCCCGAGGGTTATGCCAAGGCGCGCGCCCTGAACTATGTCCGCAATTATGATCCTTCGCGCTCGAGGCTGAAACTGACGCACGGAACGGGCGATGACAATGTCCACCTGCAGAACACCTTGCTTCTGGTGGATTCGCTCCAGAGAAACGGCAAACAGTTCGACCTGATGCTCTATCCGGACGGCATGCATGGCTACCGCGGCAAGCAGAGCCTGCACGACAACGAAGCGGACAAGGAATTCTGGATCAGAAATCTCTCTTTGCAGCAATAATTCTCCTGGACGAACCTTCCGGGAGATCTACTCTCACTCCGAAGATGTGAATATCGCCTCCGGAGCGGGCTTTAAGGCGTGCTTTCAGTTCCTCGGAACTCATTGGAATATTGCGCGCCGAGACCTCCGCGACCGGGTATTTTTCAGCACATAGTTTGAAACCTTCTTTTCCCCAGTCGAACACATCGAGAATCTTATAGTTTTTCCCGAATGGACAGGGCTTTTCGCTCAGATACAGATGAGTGGAAAACGCCAGTTTCGTGAGGCCCAATCTGTCGCAGACAAGTTTGAACGCGCCGGCCTTGGTGATAGCGGGGTCCGGCTCGAAGAGATAATGTAAGTCGCTCAGCGACAGAGGATAATTTGCTACGGCTTCGCGCTCCTCTTCAGGAGAGAATGTCAGGGAGTCGCGTAGATTGGTGGCGATAATGCGAGTCTGAGGATTGTCTTCGCGGCTCAGAAGAAGCAGTAATTCTTTCACCTCGCCCTTCACGCTCACGACGTGGATCTCTTTAAGTCTCGCACCGAAGCGTTCGCGGAGCATGGTGAGATCTGCCATGGGGGAGAGTTTAATGAGCAGAGTCGGTGCCTTGCCGAGAAGATCGGGCAGCAACTTCAGCACATCAGGCCGGCAGTCTTCCACCAGAAAGACTTTCTTGCCTGCGCCGTCTCTTCTGGATGGATCCATGTAAATCGCGTCCACCTCCGGAAGAGTCTTGATCCTGTCTTCGGCGTACTGAAGGCTAAAGACTACATTGGTGATGCCCAGAGCATTGAAATTGGACTTTGTCGCCTGCAACAGGCTGTCTTTTATTTCGTTATGCCAGACCTTGTCCGCAATCCGGGAAAAAGCCCAACTGTCCACGCCCAGGCCGCCGGTTAGATCCGCTATCGTCCTGCAGCCTTTCAGCAGACCGGCCTTGTACAGGGCAGTCGCGCTCGACGAACATTGCTCGGCGCTCAGCGTGTCAGGAACTTCGAGCCGCTCCACGCAAGACCATTCGGGCACCTTGTTCAGCACCCTGGAAGCGGCCTCCGCCAATTCGGCGGCCATTATTTCCGCGAACGACTTTTTCATTATCACAAAAATACTTAAATTTGAGAGATAAAACTAAAACCAAGCATATGTCTGATTATAAAGTAACCGCTCAGTCGTGGCTCTCCGAGGAGTTCGACGAGCAAACCCGTAAGGAAGTTCAGGAACTGATGGCAGGTGACCCGCTCGCCCTCGAGGATGCCTTCTACCGCAATCTGGAATTCGGTACCGGCGGCCTTCGCGGCATTATGGGCGCAGGAACCAACCGTATGAACAAGTACACGGTGGGCATGGCCACCCAGGGCCTCGCGAACTACATCCTCGCGAACGTGAAGGGAGACGACATCAAGGTCTGCATTTCCTTCGACAGCCGTAACCACAGCCGCGAGTTCGCCCGCATCACGGCGGATGTGCTGAGCGCCAACGGCCTCCACGTATTCCTCTTCGACGACATCCGTCCGACTCCCGAACTGAGTTACAGCATACGCCTCAAGGGCGCGACCGCCGGCGTTATGGTCACCGCTTCGCACAACCCCAAGGAGTACAACGGTTATAAGGTGTTCTGGTCGGACGGTGGACAGATCACTTCGCCCGTGGACAAAGACATAGTCGCAGAGGTGGCGAAGATCACCTCTCCTTCACAGGTCAAGTTCAAACCGGGCGCTGGAGCAGGGAAGATTGAGATGATGGGCGCCGCGGAGGATGAATGCTATCTGCGCGATATTCTCTCGCTGACTCTCAGCAAGGACATCTGCAAGAAACATAGCGGATTCAAGTTTGTTTATACGCCTCTGCACGGATGCGGCGTGCGCCTCGTTCCCGAGACCCTCAAGCGTCTCGGCTTCGAAAACGTGATTCACGTCCCCGAGCAGGATGTCAGCGACGGCAATTTCCCCACGGTGATGTCGCCCAACCCCGAGGAGCCTTCAGCCCTCAAGATGGCGATTGCTAAGGCAGACGAGACCGGCGCGGACATCGTCATCGCCACTGACCCGGACGCCGACCGTATGGGTATCGCCGTGCGCGACGACCAGGGCAAGATGGTGCTCTTCAACGGTAATCAGACCGCTTCGCTGATGACTTATTATATCCTCAGCCGCCGCAAGGAACTCGGCACCCTCGGACCTGGTAAATATGTCGTGAAGACTATCGTCACCACCGAGCTCATTCGCGAGATCTGCGAGAGTTTCGGCCTGCCCGTCTACAACGTCCTGACCGGCTTCAAGTACATCGCAGAGGTGGTCAAGCGCAACGAAAAAGACGGTGAGTTCGTCTGCGGAGGCGAGGAAAGTTACGGCTTCAACGTGGGCCAGTTCGTGCGTGACAAAGACGCCCAGATTGCTTCCGCGATGGTGGCTGAAGCCGCAGCCTGGGCGGCCGAGCAAGGCTTGACCCTGTATCAGTTGATGCAGAAGATTTACAAGGAGTACGGTTACCGCAAGGAAGGTCTTGTGTCTGTCGTGCGTAAAGGCAAGACCGGCCAGGAAGAAATCGCAGCCATTATGGCGGGCCTCAGGGCCAATCCTCCCAAGGAACTCTGCGGCAGCCCCGTGACCAAGGTCATCGATTATCTCGAGCCGGAAAAGACCGGCCAGCCGAAGAGCAACGTGCTTCAGTTCTTCGACGAGGCGGGTGATGTGGTGAGCGTGCGTCCTTCCGGAACCGAGCCCAAGATCAAGTTCTATTTCGGAGCGAAGGGCGCGGATGCGGATGATAAGATCGCTGCCCTCAAGGCTCAGTTCTGCTAGGCCTTATAAGATTTGCACCAAACTTTCAGCGCGCATTCTTCGCAACGGGGAGTGCGCGCGGTGCATATATAGCGGCCGTGGAGGATGAGCCAGTGATGCGCCACCGGCCTGAGTTCTTCGGCGATGTGCGCCTCGAGGTCGCGCTCCACGGCTTCAGGCGTCTTGCCGTCGGACAGGCCGAGCCTGTGGGCAACCCTGAAGACGTGGGTATCCACCGCTATCACGGGCTTGTCGTAGACTATGGAAGCGACCACGTTCGCGGTCTTCCTGCCCACGCCGGGCAGCGTCATAAGTTCGTCTATGTCCGAGGGAACCTGTCCGCCGTAGACTTCCACCAGCCTGCGGGCCATGCCGACCAGATGCGCGGCTTTGCTGTTTGGGTAAGATACAGACTTGATGATGTCGTAGACCTCTTCGGGCGAGGCGGCCGCAAGCGCCTGGGGGCTTGGGAAGCGCTCGAACAGCGCCGGGGTAACCATATTCACGCGTTTGTCAGTGCACTGGGCGGAGAGGACCACGGCGCAGATGAGTTGGAACGGGCTGTCGAAAGTCAGTTCGGACTGCACGTCGGGCCGGTTTTCCGCGAACCAGCGGACTATGGATTCGTAGCGCTGCTTACGCGTCATACAGTGATGCTCAGGTCTATCGCTTCCGCGGCGCGGTTGATCTCGCGGCAATGCTCGTCGCTGCAGACGAACACTCTGCCGGGGTAGTTCTCGAAGATATTGCGGTCGTGGGTCACTATAACCACTGCCGTGCCGAAGTTTTCGTTCAGTTTGCGGAAGAGTTTCATAATGCCGTCCGCTGTCTCGGAATCCAGGTTGCCCGTGGGTTCGTCCGCAAGGATGACCTCCGGCCAGTTGAGGATGGCGCGTGCGATCGCGACTCGCTGCTGCTCGCCGCCGGAGAGTTGGTGGGGCATTTTATGGCCTTTGGTTTCCAGACCCACCTCCGAAAGCACCTCTTCGATGCGTTTTTCGATGGCCGCGCCCTTCTTCCATCCGGTCGCTTTGAGCACGAACTCAAGGTTGTCGTGGACATTCCTGTCCGTCAGAAGCATAAAGTCCTGGAACACCACGCCGCATTTTCTGCGCAGCAGGGGAATGTCCCTGGAGCGGATGTCGTGCACCCTGAAACCGCAGACGTCGCACTTTCCCTCCTCGAGAGGATACTCGGCGATGAAGGTCTTGATTATCGATGTCTTTCCCGAGCCGACTTTGCCCACTATGTAGACAAAATCACCGGGATAGATGTCCATATCCACGTCGTAAAGAACGGTCTCTTCTCCGCCTTTGATATGCGCTTTCCTGAGGGTAATCAGGGCTTCCTTTTCCTGGGCCATCAAAAAGTGAATTTTTTGTAGTGAAACACTACAAATATAGCGAGAAATTTAGTAAATTTGACGGATTTAAAACGTTAATAAATTTTTACCGGAATATATGAGGGTTTTCCCGCGACTAAAGTTCGCCGTTTTGGCGGCAATTCTCACTCTCCTGAGCGTTCCTTCGGCCTTTTCGAAGGACACCAAGGCCTATAAAACCGCGTTGGATATGTATCGTCACGGTATGTACGAAAGGGCTATGGCCCTGTTCGAGCAGCAGACCGGCGACGACCTTTGCGAAGATTATGCGCTGCTTTGCGCCGTGAAACTCCGCAGCCGCAACTGCGGCCGCAGGGTTGAGGCGATGGACGCCGCGCATCCGAAGACCATGATCAATTCCGCGGTGCACTTCGAGTACGCGCTGCTTCTCTTCGACGAAGGGGAGTATGCCCGTGCCTCCGAAGAGTTCGCGAAAGTGAGCAAGACCAGGCTTTCGAGGGCCGAACTCAGTGAATACTGGTACAAAAAGGGCTTCGCAGCGTACAACGTGGGCAATATGGATGAGGCGGCTGCCTGCTTCATCGAGTGCACGGAGCGTGATTCCCAGTATATGAACCCCTCGCGCTTCGCCATGGGCAGCATCGCGTACGCCAAGAGCGACTTCGAAACGGCGGCTTCCTGGTTTGAGCTTACGAGGACGGACGACCGCTTCCGCGTGCTGAGCGAGTTCTATCTGGTGGACTGTCACTTCATGATGAAGGATTACACATATGTGGTCGCTTACGGCGAGAAAATCTTTGGCGAACTGACTCCTGAAAGCAAGCAGCATATGTCACGTCTGCTCTCTGAGTCGTACCTCGTGGTGGGAGATGCGGGAAAGGCAAAGGAATATCTCGGCTGGGAGAACATTTCTTCCGGCTCCAGTTCCGATTACTTCCACGCCGGTTCAGTCTACTATGCCCTCGGCGATTATTCCAATGCGATAAGGTACTTCGAACAGATGACGGACAAAACCGATTCCATCGGCCAGATTGCGTCCTATCAGTTGGGTCATTCGTACATCAAACTGAAGAACAAGGTGAAGGCGATGAACTGCTTCAAAGACGCTTCCGCCAAGGATTTCGACGATGTGATCAAGGAAGACGCATTCTTCAACTACGCTAAACTTGCCTTCGACCTGGACGGTAACGACTCCGTTTTCGCAGATTACATAGCCAAGTACAACACCTCCCGCAAGGGCGAGATGATTTACGACTATCTGGCGATGTCCTCCCTGCGCAAGCGCGATTATGCGGCGGCTGTGGAGGCCTACGACAACATCGACGATCTCACAGACGCCCAGAAGGTAAATTACGTGAAGGCGAATTACCTCAGGGCCGAGCAACTCATCAAGGGCGGAGCGTACAAAGATGCCGTGCGTTACCTGAAGACCGCCTCTACGTACTATTTCCCGAAGAGCGACCGCTTCAACCAACTCTGCCGTTACACTCTGGCCGAGACTTATTTCCGCACGGAACAGTACAAAGACGCCCTTAAACTCTACAATGATCTTTACAACCTTTCCGCGCTGGACGGCCGTCAGGAAGGAAAACTGATTCCTTACGGTATGGCCTACGCCTACTTCAAGCAGGGGGATTATCCCAATGCGGCGAAATGGTTCGACAACTATATCAAGAGCAAGGACACCTTCGCCAGGGCGGATGCGATGCTCAGGCGCGCAGACTGCGATTTCGCCCGCAAGGACTATTCAGGAGCGGCTGCGAATTATCAGGCCTACATCAACGAATTCCCTTCGTCCACAGATATTTATCCTTACTATCATCAGGGTGTGGCCTACGGCCTTGTCGGCGACAAAGCCCGCAAGGTAAAGGCTCTATCGATGGTGAAGAGCGCCATCCCTGGTTCCAAGTATTACAACCAGGCTCTCTACGAACTCGGCAGGGCATATAACGAGGTGGGGGATCCCGCCCTCGCCATCAACGCCTTCGAGACTCTGGAGGAGAATACCATAGACAAGGAGTTCATCGCGAAGGCTCGTATGGGAAAGGGTATGGTCCTGAGAAACTCCTCGAAGTTCGACGAAGCGCTTGCCTGTTACAAGCAGGTAGTTTCCGAGATGCCAGGGACTGAGTATTCGAACGACGCTCTGCTTTCGATCCAGTCCATTTACACCGCCAAGGGCCACCCCGAGGAGTATATCGCTTATCTCGAAGAGAACAACCTCAGCGCCGGAACCAGCGATGCGGACAGGATGCAACTCTACTACAACACTGCAGAGCAGGTCTTCCTCGCGGGTAATTACTCCGGAGCGGTCACATCCTTCGTACGCTACATCAGCCAGTATCCTGACGCGAAGAATGTGCCCACGGCGTACTACTACCTGGCGGAGTCATATAAGAACATAGGCCAGAAAGAAAAGGCTTGCGAGCACTACCGCAAGAGCATAGACGAAGGCCTGAGCGGTTCCTACGCAGAACTCGCGATGGTCAACTACGCCGCCCTGTCGTATTCACTCGAACACTTCGAGGATGCGTACACGGCGTATTCGAGTCTGCTCGCCCAGAAAGATATGCTCTCCAGCAAGGTGGACGCTCTCGCCGGCAAGATGCGCTCGGCGTACCGGGCGAGGATGTATGGCGAAGCCATCACATCCGCCAAGGCGGTGGACGCCAGCGCAGACACGCCGGCGCTCCGCAGGGAGGCGCTTTACATCCAGGCGAAGTCGAATCTGGTGATGAGCCAGCGCGACGAAGCCTTCAGGATTCTCAAGAAACTTGCTAACGAGCCCGCGACCGCGGAAGGCGCCGAGGCCCGTTACCTCATAATCCAGTCCAGTTTCGATGCCGGTAACTTCACCGAGGTCGAGAACATGGTCTACGATTTCGCGGCCAAGGCAGTGGACCAGTCGTACTGGCTCGCCAAGGCCTTCATCGTGCTCGGCGACTCCTTCGTGGAAAGGGGCAACATCGAGCAGGCTGTCGTGACCTACGAAAGCGTACGCGACGGTTATACACCTACCGAAGAGGGCGATGACGTCCTCGACACAGTCGAACACAAACTAGCCACTCTCTGATGATGAAAACCACACATATCATACTAAGCGCAGTTTTCGCATTTGCCTGCAGCGCGGCGTTCGCCCAGACTATCAACCCCAGCGTGGAAGTCACGAACGACTTCCTGTCTTCGGTGGACGACTACAACAAAGTGAGCGTGGATCCCGCCGTGCCGGATTCGGTGGTGAGGTTCGACCTCAATTTCGATTACGACGTGTTCGCGAAGCCCTACAAAGGCTCCTACGACTTCACCCCGTACAACATCATGTTCATACCGCAGACCACGCGTGAGAAACGCTCGGTCTTCTTCATGAACCTCGGAGCCGGTTACACGCTCCATCCGGTTGCCACGGCGGTGTTCTCTCCCCGCACAAAGGGCAAGTTCGCGATTACCGCATATCAGGACTTCCAGGGTTACTACGGTCCCTACAGGCAGTTCGACAACACCCTGAAATGGAACACAACCTACAACGGTATGGATCTTTCGGAGACAGCCGGCATTCAGGGAACCCTCAGGCTTGCGAAGACTGACCTTATGTTCAATGTGGCCTACAACGGCCTGTACGTAAGGGATAATATCATCACGGCAGGCGCCTACCACGACTTTGGCGGCCAGATCAGGATCGCTTCGGCCGAGTGGGCTGAGAACTTTATGGCCTACGATGTGGAAGCGCGCTACAATATGGCGGTCGAGAACGCAGTCGCCCCGCTCAAGGAGAGCAAGTTCCTCATCAGGGGTACGCTCGCGCCGGTTTCCGATATGCCCGTGGGCTTCGCCATGGACTTCAACACCGGCTATACCGGATACTACGGTGCCCTGAGTTCGGCCGTTTACAATATCGCTGTGACCCCGAGAGTGGAGTACGACCTGTGGAAATTCCATTTTACCACGGGAGCGAAGTTCTCCTTCATAAACAGAATGGCCAATAACCAGTTGCATATCTATCCACACGTGAAGGTGGACATCAAGATGATAGGCGACAAACTGGATCTGTTCGCCGGATTGACGGGAGGGGACGAACTGAACTCCTATTCCAGGCTTAAGAGGCGTAACCACCACTTCCACTACGATGCGGCCGAGGCCTATGACGACCTCGAGTTCTCGCGCGAGAAATACAACGCTTTCGTGGGCCTTACCGGCAGCATCAGTTCGCTGTTCGAGTATGACCTCCGTTTCGGCCATTCGTCGCTCGCGAACGCGCCGCTGGACGGCATCTCCACCGCTGCGAATTCGGCGGTCGTGAAGTTCAAGGACTATGGCATGACCTACGGCGATTTCAGCGCCGTGCTGGACCTTCGTTCGTTCGAATTTGAGGCCGGACTGCACTATAGGAAGACCGACATAGCCCTTCTTACGGACGTCTTCGACCT
>CAJOHV010000012.1:24930-36420 GCA_905234485.1 uncultured Bacteroidales bacterium
CCTTGGCGCTTCGCTCGATATGGCCCTGGCCCGCACGATGACATCCTCCGCCGCGACTCCGGTGACCTACACCCTTCCGGCGTGGTATGATCTGGGCCTCTATGCAGAGTATAAATTCAACTCCGTGCTCTCGTTGTGGGCGCGCGGGGGTAACCTCCTTAACCAGACAATCGAAAAGGTTCCGTTCATTGCGGAAGACGGAGTTCACGTCACCGCCGGACTGTGCCTCAATTTCAGATAATAATAATCAAACAAGCAATACAAGATGGTAGATTCAGAAGAGATGAAGAAAGCGGAAGAACAGTATTCCGCGAACAGTATCCAGGTCCTCGAAGGTCTCGAAGCAGTGCGCAAGAGACCGTCCATGTACATCGGAGACGTTTCCGAGAGGGGACTGCATCACCTTGTCTACGAAGTCGTGGACAACTGTATCGACGAGGCGATGGCCGGATTCTGCGACACGATAGCGGTGACTATCCTCCCGGACAACTCGATTAAGGTAGTGGACAACGGCCGTGGTATCCCCACAGGTATGCACGAAAAAGAAGGACGCTCGGCTCTCGAGGTCGTTCTCACCGTGCTCCACGCCGGCGGTAAGTTCAATAAAAACAGTTACAAGGTTTCCGGCGGTCTGCACGGCGTGGGCGTGAGTTGCGTCAATGCTCTGTCCGACCTGCTCGTGGCGGAAGTTCACCGCGAGGGAAAGATATTCAGGCAGACCTACAGCAAGGGTAAGCCCACCTCCGAGGTGGAAGTGGTCGGCACAGCCGAAGACACCGGCACCACCATCACCTTCCATCCGGACTCCACCATTTTCACCCAGACGATAGTGTACAAGTACGACACCCTCGCAGCGCGTCTGCGCGAACTGTCGTACCTGAACAAGGGCATCACGATCACCCTCACTGATGAGCGCGAACTCATCGACGAGTACGTCACGGATGAAAACGGCAACTCGAAGCCGACGGGCAAGCAGATTTACAGGACCGAAGCGTTCTATTCCGAGCAGGGACTCAAGCAGTTCATCGGTTATCTGGACGCCGGCGCGGACACTCTTATGCCCGAGCCCGTGGGTATCGCTTCGGACAAGATCATCCCCATCGACATAGCCCTTCAGTACAACACCGGCTACAGCGAGAAGATTTACTCGTATGTGAACAACATCAACACCATCGAGGGAGGAACTCACCTCCAGGGCTTCAAGATGGGCCTTTCGCGCTCCTTGAAGAACTACGCCGAGAAGAACAACCTCCTCTCCAAACTCAAGGATCCGCTCGCTCCGGAAGATTTCCGCGAGGGTCTCACCGCCGTTATTTCAGTGAAGGTGGCCGAGCCTCAGTTCGAGGGTCAGACCAAGACCAAACTCGGAAACCCCGAAGTGACTTCGGCCGTTTCTCAGGCTACCGATGCGGCGATGAGCAACTTCCTCGAGGAGAATCCGAAGATCGCAAGGGTCATAATCGAAAAGATAGTTCTCGCCGCCACTGCGCGTAATGCAGCCCGCAAAGCCCGTGAGATGGTGCAGAGAAAGACTTACCTCGGCGGCGCCGGAATGCCCGGCAAGCTTGCCGACTGTTCCGAGAGGGATCCCGAGAAGTGCGAACTCTTCCTCGTGGAGGGAGATTCCGCAGGCGGCACCGCCAAGCAGGGCCGCGACCGCAAGACCCAGGCTATCCTGCCTCTGCGCGGTAAGATCCTCAATGTGGAGAAAGCGGCTGTGGACCGCGCTTTCGACAGCCAGGAGATTCAGAATATTTACACCGCCCTCGGTGTGACCGTGGCGCAGGAAGACGAAACCGGAGAGAAGCATATGGACCTCAGCAAACTCCGCTACCACAAAGTCATCATCATGACGGATGCTGATGTGGACGGTTCGCATATTGCTTGCCTTATCCTGACCTTCTTCTTCCGCTATATGTTCGACCTTATCAAGAACGGTTACGTGTATCTCGCCACTCCGCCGCTTTACCTCGTGAAGAAGGGCAAGGAGGAGATCTACTGCTGGACTGAAGAGCAGCGCGAACAGGCCGCTCTCAGCCTCGGCAAGGGCTCTGACAAAGGTTACACGGTTCAGCGCTACAAAGGTCTTGGTGAAATGTCCGACGAGCAACTCTGGGAGACTACCATGAACCCGGAGAAGAGGCGTCTGCGCCAGATCACGATCGAGAACGCGGCTCAGGCCGAGCGTACTTTCTCGATGCTGATGGGTGACGATGTCCCGCCTCGCCGTCAATTCATCGAGGAGAACGCGCACTACGCAAACATCGACGCATAGCCGGATGAAAATACCTTTCAGACTCAAGGTTTTCTCGCCTCTCATTTTCCTCTTCGCCGTCCTTCTGGCCTTCACGCCCAGGACTGCGAAATGGAGTTATGAGTACAGGAAGGGCTCGGTGTGGCAGTACGAAACCTGCCGCGCCAGGCTCGATTTTCCCATCCTGAAGACCGCCGCCCAAAAAGCGGAGGAGGCAGGTAAGAGTTCTTCTACCAACACCCCTTATTTCAAGTTTTCGGAGGAGCTCGCTGCGGAGAACATTGCGAAGGCCACGGGGCTGGACTATCTGTCCCATCCCGAACTGGAACCGGCAGTGGTTGCCTCGCTTAGGAGCATCTATTCCAAGGGAGTCGTGTCCGATGCCGGTCTGCCCGAACTTGAAGGCCACGATATAATCTATCTCCAGAAAGGAAAAAATGCCCGGAAGGTGCCTTCGACCGAGGTATACGGCCACACAGCCGCGCGTTCGGCGCTGCTGGCAAAGGTGTCTGGGGATTTCCCGGATGTCAGGGTGGATTCGTTGCTCCGCGCCAGCGGAGTATACGACCTGGTGGTCCCGAACCTCGTTTTCGACGAGCAACTGACTTCGTTGGTAGGCAGTCAGGCCGATAATTCGGTTTCTGAGACCGTGGGCTTTGTCCGCGCCGGAGATCTCATAATCTCGAAGGGGGACATAGTCACTGAAGAACTGGCGCAGGTACTGGATTCTTACAAGGCAGAATACGAACATAGCGTGCTTTCCGGCGGAAAGGACTGGCAACTCTGGTTGGCCAATGTGCTGATCTGCCTAGCCATCCTTGTCTGCTTCTATTTCGCGATTCATTTCTCGAACCCGCTGGTGTTCAAGGATTATAACCGCTATCTCTACATCCTGACTATGTTCGCCGTGGTCGCGGCGCTGCAGATGTCTTTCATCAGGTTCTGGCCCAGGTGGCTGCTCCTGGTGCCTTTCCCGGTGTTCGCCCTTTATCTGAAGGCGTTCTTCAGGACCAGAGTCATCTATCCGGTCTACATCATTTCGCTCCTCCCGCTGCTGCTTTTCGCATCCAACGGGCCGGCGCTGTTCCTGATGTATGTGACTTCCGGCACTGTGACCCTCTACGTATTCAACAATTTCTCACGCGGAGTAAAGCAGTTCGTCCTCGCCCTGGTAACGTTTGCGGTCAGCGCGCTGGTCTATCTGGCCTGCGACCTCACGGGCATGGTGAGTATGAACTTCCCGAAGGATCTGGTCTTCCTTTTCATAGCGGCTTTCCTCCAGATTGCGGCATATCCCTTCATCTATCTGATGGAGAGAATCTTCAACCTGGTCAGCACCTCAAGGCTCGACGAACTTGCGGAGAATTCCAACGAACTGCTGCGCGATCTTGAGAAGAAGGCTCCCGGAACCTTCCAGCATTCGCTTCAGGTTTCCGCCCTTGCCCAGTGCATTGCACGCGCGATAGGCGCGGACGAGTCGCTGGTGAAGGTGGGCGCCCTTTACCACGACATAGGCAAGATGAACAATCCTCTCTGCTTCGTGGAGAACGAATCGCTCATCACATCCGAAGATATCAAGTATCACGCTGAACTTACTCCCGTCCAGAGCGCTCAGGACATCATCAAACACGTCTCGGACGGAATGGATCTGGCAAAAGAGCATCATCTGCCCACGGTGGTCTCGGATTTCATCCTGACTCACCACGGCACAAGTTGCGTGTCGTATTTCTACGACAAGTTCCTGAAAGAGGGCGGAGATCCGGCCCAGAAAGAGGCTGATTTCTGCTATCAGGGCCGCAAGCCACAGACCAAGGAGCAGGTCATTCTGATGATCTGCGACGTGCTGGAGGCGGCTTCCCGTACCCTCAAAGACTACTCGCCGGAGGCTATCTCGAACCTTGTGGACAGGCTAATCCAGGATAGAATCGACGACGGGCAACTCGAGGAGTCGGACATCACGGTGAAGGAACTCACCACTGCGAAGCAGGTCGTTAAGACTTATATCGCCCAGATCCACCACGAAAGGATCAAGTATCCCACAAGAAGAAAGAAATAACAACAGTTATATATGAAAATCACAAAGAAACAGGTAGACAAGCTCAATATCGAGCTTACAATGCACATCGAAGCGGCGGACTACGCCGAAATTGAAAGGAAAAAACTCGCCGAAGTCAGGCGTAATGCCGATTTCAAAGGCTTCCGTAAAGGGAATGTCCCTATGTCCCTCATCCAGAAGGTCTATGGCGGACAGGTGCTGGCAGACGCAGTGAACCAGGTAGTGGGAGAGTCGCTCGGCAAGTATATCGACGACGAGAAACTCCACATCCTCGGCGAGCCTCTCGGCAGCGAGAACCAGCCGGAGATCGAGTGGACCAGCGGTAACGATTTCGATTTCGTGTTCGACCTCGCCCTTTCGCCCGAGGTGAATGTGGATGTTGAGAAGGCAGACAGCATCGTGAACTACGCTATCACTTCTTCCGCAAAGGAGAAACAGGATATGGTGGCTTCGATGAAGAAGTACTATGAAGGCCGCAAGGAAGAGAAGACCGATGCGGACATCGAGAAGGAAGTGGAGGAGCGTCTCGAGGCATCCAATAAGGATGAGGCTGCATGGCGTCTGAACAAAGATATCCGCGATTTCTATGTCCAGAAAGCGGGCCTCGAACTTCCGGAGGCTTTCCTTCGCAGGTGGCTTTTGCACGCCAATGAGGGCAAAGTGACCGAGGAGCAGTTGGACAAGGAGTTCCCGGCCTTCCTGGAGGACTTCAAGTGGCAGATGGTCAGGGGTTACCTCATGAAGAAGTTTGGCTTCGAGATCACCAAGCAGGACATCGAGGAGGCCGCAAAGGCTTTCGTGACCTATCAGTACGCTATGTACGGAATCGGCAATGTTCCTGAGGATATGATTGCAGAGGCAGTGAAGAACGTTCTTAACGACCAGAAGCAGATCGACCGTCTCGCCGAGCAGGTGGAGGATCAGAAGGTCATCGCTAAGATCAAGGAGACCATCACTCTCAAGGCTAAGAAGATTACTTCCGAGAAATTCCGCGAACTCAAGTAATGCTTAAAAGACTTATTCCGGCTTTGGGTTTGGTCGCGCTGCTCCTCTGCGGATGCGGCGCGGCTAAATCCGGCCCGAAAGTCTATTCGGCCGGCTTTGAGCACAATGATTCTACGGCGGTTATCAGCCCCATGGTGCTGAACGGCAAGAATTGGAAACCGGTCGGTCAACCTATCACTCTCACATTCGAGCGGCAGGATGGCGCTGTTACCACAGTGCTGGATACGCTCAGGATGGTGGAGATTCAAGGCGTTCAGTACGCTCAACTGTCCTACCTGAACAGTTATAACGGGGGAAAAGAGTTAGATTATGCCGTGTCGCTGGTGGCTCTTGCCGACGGCGCGACTGAGACTGTCAGTTTCAGCGGGCGTAATCTGATGAAGCCTTCAGCGTTGCCGATTTTCAAGATCGAAGGCATCTCTAATCTCGCTTTCGTGGAGAATCCGTCGCCCGCGACCGAATATCTGGCGGCTCTCATCGCTGCCGACGAGCGTCTGGTCGTGCTCCCGGAGGATGTGTATCTGACCGATAAAGCCATAGAATGGTGGGTGGAGCGCAATCCGAAGGCGATGAGCAGCGCTAAGAAGTTCGAGATAGGCAGCATTCCCGCCGAAAGTTCGCTTGCGGCTGCGTTCGGCAAAGCCCGCAAAGAAGCCAAAGGCAAATACCAGTGCGCCGCCATCGACGCACGTGGCTACACCTGCCTTGTTATTCGTAATACCTCAAACGGAAACCACATCCTCGCCTGGGCCCTTCCTGTCTGCACCAACCGTCAGACTCAGTGGTACCTGAAAAACTTCTACTTCGAAAATGAAACTACCCTTGCAATGATTTATTACAAGGGCAGTTCGATGACGAAAATTCGAATCAATCTGGCTAATAAAACTATTTTACGTTAATAATACTTGTAAAATAGTGCGATAGATTCCATGCCTCCGAAGAGTTGCTTCAGGAGGTAACTTTCGTTGGGGGAGTGGATGGTGTCGCGTTCGAGACCGAAGCCCATGAGGAGAGGGTCGATGCCGAGGATTTGCTGCATGTCGGCGAGGACGGCGATGGAGCCGCCGCCGCGGCTGGGGACGGGTTCGATTCCGTAGACCTCTCCGATGGCGCGCGCGGCGGCTTTGTAGGCGTCCGAGCTGATGGGGATGAGGAATCCGTCGCCGCCTTCACATTCTTTGACTTCCACATGCACGTCTTTCGGGGCGATGCTTTCGAAATATTTCTTGAAAAGCGGCGTAATCTCGCGGCTTAACTGGTTGGGTACCAGGCGCATGGAGATCTTCGCGTGCGCTTCGCTGGGGAGGACGGTCTTCGCGCCTTCGCCAGTGTAACCGCCCCAGATTCCGCAGACGTCCAGGCAGGGCCTGATGCCGGTGCGTTCGAGGGTGGTGTAGCCTTTTTCTCCGCGGACTTCATCGATTCCGAGGAACTGCTTGTATTCGTCCAGGTCGAAGGGGGCTTTCGAGAGGAGAGCGCGGTCTTCGGCGGAGAGTTCAACCACCTTGTCGTAGAAGCCGGGGACGGCGACGCGCTGGTCGGCGTCGTGGAGTTTCGCAATCATCTCGCAGAGAACGGTGATCGGGTTGGCGACCGCGCCGCCGTAGTGGCCGCTGTGCAGGTCTTTATTGGGGCCGGTGACCTTGACTTCAAGGTAACTGAGGCCGCGCATTCCGCAGTTGATGCTGGGAACCTTCTCGCTGATCATCGTGGTGTCCGAGACAAGGCAGATGTCTGCCTTCAGGAGGTCTTTATGTTCGCGCATCCAGTCGGGAAGGCTGGGACTGCCGATTTCCTCTTCTCCTTCGAAGATGAACTTCACGTTGTGGTGCAGTTTGCCCGTGCGGACCTGGTATTCGAAGGCCTTGATGTGCATGAAGAGTTGGCCCTTGTCGTCGTTGGCTCCGCGCGCCCAGATGGCGTCGTCGTGGATTACGGGCTCGAAAGGGTCTGTATGCCACTTCTCAAGCGGCTCCGGCGGCTGCACGTCGTAGTGACCGTAGACCAGCACGGTCTTGGCTTCGGGGGCGATTATTTTCTGGCCATAGACCACCGGATTGCCCTTGCTGGGGTAGACGGCAGCCTCGTCGGCTCCTGCCTCGAGCAGGAGTTCCGCCAGCATTTCGGCACAGCGCTTCATATCCGGTTTATTCTCTGCCTTGGCGCTGATCGAGGGGATTCTCAGAAGGCTGAAGAGTTCCTCGAAGAAACGCTCTTTGTTGTCCTGGATGTACTGTTTCATAGATTGGTATCGAAATAGTCTGTTATTTTCTGGTATAGATACACGCGCTCTTGTTCGTGCATGTTGTGGTCGGCTGTGGGGAAGGGGAAATAGTCGACTTGTTTGTCGGCGTTGATGCATGCCTGCACGAAACTCAGGGAGTGCTGCCAGACGACCGTGACGTCGTTGGCACCCTGGCAAATGAGGAGTTTAGCCTGTAGTTTATCGGCTTTGTCTTGAAGGCGGGTGAGGGCGAAGCCGTCGGGATTAGTCGCTTCAGTGTCCATATAGCGCTCTCCGTACATCACTTCATACCAACTCCAGTCGATCACGGGTCCGCCCGCGACTGCGACCTTGAAGACGTCGGGATAGGTCAGAGCGAGCGAAATGGTCATAAAGCCGCCGTAACTCCAGCCGTGCACTCCCACTCGCTCACGGTCGATCCACGGCTGCTCCAGCAGCGCGTTGATGCCGACCATCTGGTCGGCCATTTCGGCCTGCCCGCACTGGCGGTTGATCGCCTTTTCGTAGGCCACGCCGTGGTTGCTGGTGCCGCGGTTGTCCTGCACATAGACCACATAGCCCTTCTGGGCCATCAGCAGTTCCCACATACGGACGTCGCCCAGCCAACTGTCTTTGACCATCTGCGAGTGCGGCCCGCCGTAGACATAGACTATCAGCGGGTATTTCTTCGAGGGGTCGAAGCCCAGCGGTTTGTAGAGGCGGTAGTGGTTCTCGAACTGCCCGTCGGCCGAAGGGACGGTGCCGAATTCGATTGCGGGCACGGCGTAGTCCGTGAGGGGATCGTCGACTGCCTGAGGAGCGCCGACAGGCTTGCATTTTGAGTTATAATTCTGCACGAATCCCGGTTGGGAAAAACTGCTGTAGTGGTCTGTGATGCGGTCTTCCTTGATCAGTACAGTATGCCAGCCGCGCTGTTTGGTAATGCGCTCGGGCTTCCCGATTTTTGATTTAAGGGCGGTCTTGCCGGGAGTGAGTTTAACCCTGAACAGGTGGCGCTCGGCGGGGGAGACTTCGGCTGAGTAATAATAAATGTAACCGGCCTGATATTTTATGAACTGGGCGTCAGCCGGGGCCGGGGTGAGGCGTTTGATGCCTCCGTCCAGGTCTACCAGGTAGATGCTTTTGTAGCCGTCGCGGTTGTCGGTGAAATAGAGGAAGAGCTCGTCGCTGATCTGGTACTGCGGATCGTAGGGCTCCACCCAGGCGTCGTTGTGCTCTTTGAGTATGGTCTTGATTAACTCTCCGCTCTTCGCGTCGTAGAGGTTCAGATGCATATCGTGCTGGCTGCGGTCGAGCACCTGCGTAAGCACTTTGTCCGAGCCCATCCAACTTACGGCGGTAATATATCTATCCGGACCGAAGTCGTTGATTTTCAGGGTGGTATTCTTGTACAGCGCCTTGTCAAAAACCACTAGTCTTACCCTTTCGGAAGCCGTTCCGTTCATGGGGTACTTCAGAGGACGCAGGCCGGCTGTTTTGATGTCCAGAAGGGGAAATTCGGGGACCAGAGATTCGTCTATGGAGTAGAAGGCAAGGCGCTCTCCGTCGGGAGAGGGGAAGAGCCCGCCGTTGATTCCGAATTCATTGCGGCTCACGCTGACTCCGCAATGGATATTCGGAGGCAGATTCAGGGCTACCCAGACAGTGTCTCCTTCTTCCATATAATAAATGCCTTTTTCAGCAAGTTTGTAAAATGGCTCCTGGTAGTCAGGCATATCCAGCCTGGGGAATACTGGATAGACACTGCGGTCTATGGTTGCCTCGGTCATTGTGAGAATCTTGCCGTCCGGATTGGATTCCGGTTTTATCTCGATTACAGAGCCCAGCGCAAGGGCGATAAGAATGGTCAGTATCATATTACACAAATATATGAATTCTGCCTCGAAAATCATTATCTTTGCTTTATGTCTTACATCCAGGTATGTCTCCCGCTGAAGTTGGATTGGAATCCGTGGTACACGACCACGGAGGAGGTCCATGTGGGTCAGAGGGTCGCCGTGCATTTTGCGCGCAAGCCCTATGTGGGAGTGGTGATGAGCATAGGCGGAGAGCCGGATGTGGCCACGATTATCGCTATAGATTCTGCCGAAACCGGCTTGGCTGACATCACCCCCGAGGAATTGAAGCTCTGGGAGTTCGTCGCCTCTTATTATATGTGTACCATAGGCGAAGTCTACAAGGCTGCGTACCCCGTTAGTAAAGTTCGCTCTGAAAAACTCGCGTCCAAACTCGGGGCCCGCGCTACCCAAAGCATTGAAAGGCAGCGCCTTGCCCTTGAAACCAAGATATCTATGCTGGAGTCCCGCCTTGCTGCCAAGCAGGCCGCGCTCTCGCGCAAGCATCGCCAGGACATTACCGAGCGGCTGCAAGAGGAGCGTGACCGAATCGCCGGGCAGCTCGAGCTGCTACGTCGGGATCTTGCCGAACTGACAGTTGCTCCTTCGCCCAAGGCCTTCCAGGAGGCGATAGACTTCGGCGAAAAACCAATCCTGTTGCGTGGGACGGACCGTGTCCCGTATTATCTGGACGAAATACGCCGTACCCTCGCTTCGGGTCGCGACGTCTTAATCCTCGAGCCGGAGACCGATTTCGGCTTCAACCTTCGCGATATGCTTGGACGCCCGCTTAAGGAGAGCCTGCTGTTTTGCGGGTCCACCACCAGCCCAAGTGAGAAGAGGGAAGTGCTTGCGGCCGTGCGTGACGCTTCACGGCCGGTAGCGGTAATCGGCGTTCGTTCGTCGGTTTTTCTGCCATGGCGCAAGCTCGGACTGGTGATAGTGGACGAAGAGCAGGACTCCTCGCTGAAGCAGAACGAGACGGCGCCGCTGTACAACGGACGTGATGTGGCCGCCATGCTCGCCCGTATCCATGGCGCCCGACTCATCCTCGGGTCAGCCTGCCCTTCGCTCGAAAGCCTCAGCAACTGCCTGAGCGGTAAGTATGAGTTGGTTACCGTAAGCGAGACCCTGCCCGCGGTGGAGATAATAGACATCCCGTCCGAGAGGCATAAGCGCGGAATGGTAGGAAACTACTCGCGCAAGGCGCTGGAAGAGATCGCGGCGCTGCCGGATGGCGCGCTGGTGACCATAGTGCGCTGCTATCAGACCGAAGGCGCCGCTCTGGCCGAGCTTCGCGAGGTGCTGCCCGGACGCGATCCCCAGCTTCTGAGCGCTCCCGCCGCCAGAAAGAGCGGTTGCCACAGCGACCTGACCCTTGTGCTCCAGGCTGACTCCCTGTTCGACAGGACTGATTTCAGGGCCGATGAAAAGGCGCTGCAGATGCTCAGTTCCATACGCAATCATACCGATAAGTTGATAGTCCAGTGCGGCGCCGCTTCTCATCCGGTATACCGCGCCCTGGCCGGAAACCGCGCTGCTCAGGATGCCGCTATCGCAGAGTTGCTCGCTGAGCGAAAGAAGTATAAGCTTCCGCCTTACACCAGACTGGTAGATTTGCGAGACAAAGTCTCCATAGCCCGCCGTGAGGTCCTTTCTCGCGACTCCAGCCTCGCCGAGCGCAAAAAAGAGCTCAAGCTGCAGTACGGCGCTCTCTATACTTTTGACGTAGATCCGCTGTAATTTTTCGCCTCCCGGAGCAAAAATATTTGGAGCGTTAAATTTTTTATCTATCTTTGCAGTCCCAATCGGGACTAACTGCTGGGTTCGTATAACGGTTAGTACTCGAGATTCTCAATCTCGCAATAGGAGTTCGATTCTCCTACCCAGTACAAAAGAAGGCAATTGATTTAGGTCAGTTGCCTTTTTTGTTTTGTTTCTGACTTGTTTTTGGCGTGTTATGTTTGCGGAAGGTCCCCGCTGTTTTTGCACAAGGGGGTTATTAGACATTTTGGGTGATGAAATCGCTGTAATGGATTGAAATCCATATATTTGCAGCGCTCATTACTGATATGCTTAAAAAAATGCTTTTTCT
>CAJOHV010000013.1 GCA_905234485.1 uncultured Bacteroidales bacterium
GTACGACGGCAGCGACGAAGAATTCAGTTTCCGCGAGGCCTACAACCCGCTCGATTTCGGCGGCGCCCGCGGCTGCGAGTCCCGCGTGTGGTCGGCCTTCAACATCCTGTGCGGCGGCCACTTCACCTACGTGGACAAATACGGCAACGAGCGCGGCGCTTCAGCCGACGACTACCTCAACTACGCTATGGGCTACGACCTCACCGGCGAGATGCCGCTGTTCGTGAAGCCGACGCGCAAACTCTCCGTCAAGGATGTGGCCGACGCTATGCGCGACCATTTCGAGGGCACGCCCATGGATATGAGGGTGGATGCCGGCGCGGGCGGAAATGCCTGCCCCTACCGCTGGAGGCCGATGAACTTCACCGTGGACGGAGTCACCTATGTCAACGAGCGCGCGATAGCGACCCAGCAGACCGGATTCTGGTTCGTGGCCCAGGCCCGCGCCAGCCTGCCGGATGCGGTGGGAGCGCTTGTGTGGTTCGGCGTGGACGACACCGCCACCTCGTGGCTCACCCCTATCTATGTCAGTTCCACCGAAGTGCCTGAGTGCTTCAAGGTGGGCAACGGCGACCTCCTGCATTATTCCGCAAAGTCCGCTTTCTGGATCAACAACCGCGTGTCCAACTCCTGCTACAGGATGTACAACCTGATGGAGCCTTATGTACGCGAAAGGATTGACGCCTTCGAGAACGAGCAGTTGAACAAGGCCGTCCCCGAGATGGACAAGAAACTCGCAGATCTCGTCATCGCAGGCAAAGCGGACAAAGCCATCAAGCAGATGACAGATTTCTCAGTCAAGACCGCTCAGAAGCAGTTCAAGGCATGGGTTAAACTCGAAGAAACCCTGCTCGTGAAGTTCATCGACGGCAATGTGAAGGCTCAGGACGCCAAGGGCAACTTCCTGCACACCAAGTACAACGACGGCACTCCGGAAGGTCTGACCCAGCCCGGCTACACCGAGCGTTTCAAGAGGGCAATCGTCCGCGACAACGGCGAAACACTCCGTATCAAATAAATTTGCTATATTTGCACCGCTAAAACGCAACTAACTATCATTTAAATATGAAAAAAGTTCTTATGACTCTTGCACTCGTGGCTGTAGCAGCTACCAGCGCATTCGCTCAGATCTCGGTCGGAGCAGGTTATCTTGCAAACACCCAGAAGAGCAGTTACACTTCAGGTAGCACCACCACTACCACCGCCACCCCTCTGAATGGCGCATACATCGGTGCTGACTACACCATCGATATGGGTCAGGGCCTCGGCCTCGTGGCAGGACTTAAGGGTTCTTTCCTGACCTACACTCACACCACCACCCTCCTCGGTGTTTCCGGAACCACGAATCTTAAAGAACTCTATCTCGGAGTTCCTGTGCAGTGCAACTACTCCTATGTTCTGAGCAACGACCTCAAGCTCTTCGCTTATGCAGGTCCCACCTTCAACATTGGTCTTTCTTCCAAGAGCAAGTTCACCCAGACCGTTACCGACGATGTGACCATCACCGACAACTATGGCGACGGTAGCGACTATGGCAAGTTCAATATTCTCCTTGGCGCAGGTGTCGGCGTGGACGTTATGAACACCATCCGCATCAAGGCTGGCTACGACATCGGCCTCCTCGACCGCGACGGCAGGGATGACTACAAAGTCAATGAAGCCGGTTGGTATGTTGGCGTAGCTTATCTGTTCTAGTTTTAAGCTAACAATTGAAAAAGTGTAGGAGATGTCCCGGATTTTGGGACATCTCCTTCATTTTACCCCTGTTTTCGCTGGTGGTGTCCCCGAAAATGGGACATCTCCGACACTTTAGATTTTCAGGAAGACCTTTTTGCGGTAAAGGAAGTAGAGCAGCAGCCAGCAGAGGAGTACATAGCCCGTGGCGTAGATGACCGATGCGACCGGCTCGGACACCATTCCTGCGACTCCATCGAGGAAAAAGCGGTTGGCCGATGCTATGGATATTATTCTCTGAACCATATATATGGTGATGGAATTCAGGCCGATAACCTCCAGCGGGAAAGCCCATTTCTTCCATCCACGGACATCTATCAGATAGTAGAACAGCGCAAACATCGCAACAGAGTACGCCGCCACCACCAGGACAAAACTGCTGGTCCAGAGTTTCTTGTTCAATGGGAGCCACTGATTCCAGATAAGTCCAAGCCCCAGAAGAACAGCCGCGCCCGCAAACAGCCAGAGAGTCTTCTGCTTTGCCTTGCCTCCGCGGACGAATTCACCGGTAAACTGCCCAAGCATCGCCGTGACGATGGCGGGAAGCGTGCTCAGCAAGCCCTCAGGATCGAAGCCGGCAGAATAAAGCAGATGGTTGGGCATAATCAGCCGGTCGATATAGCCGACAAGATTTCCCTCGAGCGACAGCGGGTCCGTGCCCGGGCGGTCGGGCGCGCCAATCAAGAGCAGAAGATTGTAGCCCACCAAAATCACCGCGGCGATAACGGCTCTGGGCTTCCACGACAGCCGCATATAGAGCAGCGCCGCCAGCGCCCATGCCACTCCGATGCGGCCCAGCACGCTGTAGAAGCGCATCGTGGCGAAGTTCAACTCGAAAAAGCCGTTGTACACGACGCCCAGCGCCACCATAATCAGCGCACGGATCAGTACTTTCTTAACCGTGCTTCCGTCACTGAGCCCCTTCTCCCTTCTTTTCGCCAGAGAAAACGGGAAGGTCATTCCCGATATGAAAAGGAACAGGGGAAAAATTGTGTCGAAAATAGTCAAACCGTTCCATGAGGCATGTTCCATCTGCCTCGCAAGCCAACAATTCCCGCCGTCCGGCCACAATTGGCACGCTTCAAAAACAAGCGCGCCAAGGCCCATTATCCATAACATGTCGAAGCCCCTCAGGGCATCCAGCGATTTAAGTCTGTTGTTTTCCATTATTCTACCTTTGCAAAGGTAGCAACTTTCCCGGAATGACCCATATAAAAAAAAGTACGTATATTTGCAGCCGATTAGTTAGTGAATACGTACTAAAAACCTATAGTTATGAAGCGTCAATTAAATGAAATATGCGCGAGGTACACAGTACCGCAGGAGGTTAAGGCAAAGGGTATCTACCCTTACTACAAGCCTATCAGTTCCGGACAAGACCCCGTGGTGACCATGGCCGACGGCCATAAGGTCCTGATGTTCGGATCCAACTCCTATCTCGGACTTTCCGATGACCCCAGACTTAAAGAAGCCGCCATCGCAGCGGTTAAGAAATACGGCACAAGCTGCTCAGGCAGCCGTTTCCTCAACGGTACCCTCGACATCCACCAGGAACTCGAAGAGAAACTCGCGAAGTTCGTGGGCAAGGAAGAGGCCGTCACCTACAGCACCGGTTTCCAGGTCAATCTCGGAGTGGTCAGCTGCCTTGGTTTCAAGAACGGCTACATCCTCCTGGACGACACGGACCACGCATGCATCATCGACGGCAGCCGCCTCGGCTGGAGCACCGTCTACAAGTTCAAGCACAACGACATGGAGGCCCTTGAGAAGAAACTCAAGGTCTGCGAGCCGGATGCCTACAAACTCATCGTCATCGACGGCGTGTACTCCATGCTCGGCGACCTCGCCAAACTTCCGGAGATCTGCGACCTCTGCGACAAGTACGGCGCATCCGTGATGATCGACGATGCGCACGGACTCGGCGTGTTCGGCGAGAACGGCAGCGGCACCGCGAGCCATTTCGGACTCACCGACAAGGTGGACCTCATCATGGGCACCTTCTCGAAGAGTTTCGGCTCCCTCGGCGGCTTTATCGCCGGCGACCACGACGTGCTGAACTTCATCAAGCACAACAGCCGCTCGCTTATCTTCAGCGCGTCCATGACGCCGGCCGCAACAGCCGCCGCCTCCAAGGCCCTGGACATCATGATCGAAGAGCCCGAGCGCCGCGAGCATCTCTGGGACACCACACGCTACGCGTGGAAGTGCTTCAGGGAGAACGGCTTCGACATCAACCTCACCGAGTCCCCGATCATCCCTCTGATGGTGCGCGACACCATCAAGGCGCTCTCCCTCGTGGAGGAGGCCTATCGTAAGGGCGTGTTCATCACTCCGGTCATCGCGCCGGCAGTGCCTGAGAAGGACGTGCTCATCCGCTTCGCGCTGATGGCCACTCACAACCGTTCGCACGTGGATCAGGCGGTCGAGGTCCTCACCAAGATCTTCAAGGAGTACGGTATAATCGCATAAGTCTATGGTTATCCTCATCACCGGCATTACCTCGGGCTTCGGAAAGGCTATGGCCGAAAGGCTGGCATCCGAAGGCCACAAAGTCTACGGCACTCACCGCAAAGCAAAGGAGTTCATCCCCGGCGTGACCTACATCAAGGCGGAATCCACCGTCCAGGAGGAGGTCGAAGCGGCGGTGAAGCAGGTCGTGGACGCTGAAGGCGTCATAGACGTTTTCATCAACAATGCCGGTATGGGCATAGGCGGCCCGCTCGAGTTCTGCTCGATCGAAGACTGCCAGCGGCAGATGGACGTGAACTTTATGGGCATGGTCCGCTACATCCGCGAGGTGGTGCCCGTCATGCGCAAGCAGGGCCATGGCCATATCATCTGTTCCATCGGAGGTCTGGTGGGCCTGCCGTATCAGGGCATGTACAGCGCGTCCAAGTTCGCGATCGAGGGCTACTGCGAGGCGCTGCGGCTCGAGATCCGCGGCTTCGGCATCAATGTGACCACGATCGAGCCCGGCGATTTCGCCACCGCCTTCACGGCCCAGCGCAAGAGCGTGGACAATCCGGCCGTGCATGAAGCCTACCCCGGCTACGCCCGTTCGCTCGCTTCAATCGAGCACGACGAGAACAGCGGCCTGAAGCCCGAATTCCTGGCGAAGAAAATCAGTAAGATTATACGCAAGAAGCGCCCCGGATACCATTATATCATATCCACCTTCCTGCAGAAACTCTCGGTCTTCGCACGCACGATCCTCCCTCCGCGCTGGTTCGCATGGGTGATGAGCGTGTACTACAAACTCTAAAAAATGCTTATCTTTGATGGCTTTTAACACTGAATTATGGCCATCAAAAAACAACTCTCATTTGGGGAAATATTCAATCTGAACTTCGGATTTTTCGGGGTTCAGATTGCTTATGCTCTTCAGAGCGCGAACATTTCCCGCATCTTCGCCACCCTCGGCGCGGATCCTCATCAGTTAAGCTTTTTCTGGATACTCCCGCCCCTTATGGGCATGATAGTGCAGCCGCTCATCGGCAAATGGTCCGACCGGACCTGGTGCCGCCTCGGCCGCCGCAAACCTTACTTGCTGGTGGGCGCCATCATCGCCGTGCTGGTTATGATGATGCTCCCGAACGCCGGTAGTTTGAATTTGAGCAAGGCATGGCTGTTCCTCGGGCTTAACGCCGCGATGTGGTTCGGTCTGTTCAGCCTTATTTTCCTGGACACTTCGATCAATATCGCCATGCAGCCGTTCAAGATGATGGTCGGCGATATGGTGAGCGAGGAGCAGAAGACCCTGGCGTACAGCACCCAGAGTTTCCTCTGCAACGCCGGCAGTCTCTTCGGCTATCTGTTCCCCATTTTCTTCACCTGGATTGGTCTGGCCAACACCGCCCCCGAAGGAGTGGTTCCGGACTCCGTGATCTGGAGTTTCTACATCGGCGCCGCGATTCTGATCCTCTGCGTGCTCTTCACCTTCTTCAAGGTCAAGGAACTGAACCCGCAGGAGTATGCGGAGTTCCACGGAATCGATGTTAATGCCCAGCCCGAGAAGTCCGCTTCGAATCCCGGATTCATTAAACTTCTTGCCAAGGCCCCGAAGACCTTCTGGACCGTCGGTCTCGTGCAGTTCTTCTGCTGGGCTGCGTTCCTCTATATGTGGACTTACACGAACGGCGCCATCGCCCGCAATGTATGGGGCACCACCGACGCCGCTTCCGCCGACTATCAGGCGGCCGGCAACTGGGTCGGCGTCATCTTCGCCGTCCAGGCTATTGGTTCGATGCTTTGGGCTCTCGTTCTGCCGCGCTTCAAGAATGTTAAGGTTGCGTACACGGTGTCGCTGCTTATCGGCGCCGTGGGCTTCGCTTCGGTGTTCTTCGTCACGAACCAGTACGTGCTCTTCGGCAGCTTCCTGCTGATCGGCGCCGCCTGGGCCGCGATGCTCGCGCTCCCGTTCACGCTTCTGACGAACGCGCTCGAAGGCAGCCCTTATATGGGCAGTTACCTCGGACTGTTCAACTGCACCATCTGCCTCCCGCAGATCGTCGCCGCCGCCACCGGCGGTCTGGTCATCGGCCTCGTCGGCTCCAGCCAGCCCGCAATGTTCCTGGTCGCCGCCGGCTTCCTCGTCCTCGGCTCCGTCTGCGTCCGGCTGATCAAAAAGTAGCCGGCTACGCAAAAAAAGTTGGAGCTAACCTGCGGGAGATTCTGCAGGTTAGCTCCAACTTTTAAAGCTTGTCTATCGTGAAGACTTCGGAGGCTCCGGCGGAGTAGTCGATGGTGATGCGGTAGGTTGCGCCTTTCTCGAGGTTGGAGGAGAGGCCGATATCACCGGCATCGACCTGAGTCAGACAACCTGCGGCATTACCCTTGAACTCAAGGCCCTTGGAGGTTTCGTTGCCCCAGTCGGGCTGCTGGAGATATTTCAATCCCCAGTAGTCGTAGCGAATGCGGACGCCTGGTGTACTGTCTTTATCCTCACCGGCCACGCCTGTGAGCTGGAAGACTTTGTCGTTGACCTCAACAAGCTGCGCTCCGTTGGAAGCCTCCCAGCCGGGCTGGCTGTCGAGGCTTACGGCGGCGATGCCGTAACCGACGAAATAGAGGCCTCCCTGTTCCATCGTCGGGACGCCGCCCTCATCGGTCACCCGGGCGCCGGTAATATACTTGCGGACGGTATCGACCGTGACCTTGTATTTTCCGCTGACGGCATTGAACGCGCCGCCGACTACAAGGTCGGGGTTGATCCAGTAAGACTGCAGGCCGTCGACGCCGGTAAGGCTGAGCGCGACTCCCTTCTCGAGGGTTACATATCCGCCGTAAACACCCTCGGAAGTCTGCGCAAGCTCGGTTCCGTTGACGGCAACCTTCGCCCCGCTAGCCTGGCTTTCACCGGCCTTTTCGAACTTCAGTTTCGCAGCGGCAACACCTTCGGTAAGATCGATGGTAAAGCGGTAAGGAGCGCCGTATTCAAGGGTAACGCCACCCTTGAGGGAGATATCTCCCTTATCTGCGTCTACCGCAATAAGGCCGCCGTCGTCGACAGTGGCATACGCGTTCTCCCCGAATTCCTCGCCCCAGCCTTTCTGGTGGAAGAATTTGACGCCCACCTTGTCGGCGGAAATCTGCTTCCCGGCGATGAGGGTAATCTGATGGACCTTGGGGGTAATCTGTGACAGGCAGAGACCGAGGTCTGTATTCCAACTGCCTTCAAAAATTTCAGGTTTCCCGTAACATGCACCGCCGATCATCCAGACCGCGCCGCTGCCGTCGTCGGCAAGCGTAGCGGGCGCACCGTTCTCCAGACAGCTTTCTACAAGGAAGAATTTCGTTTCGGTGTTAGCGACAATCTTATAGTATCCGGAAATCGGCAGGAATTTGTATGAGCCAGCCGAGACAACTTCGAAGAAGTCGGGATCGATGGTCCAGTCGGAGATGTCGGCAATACCGGACACTTCGAGATTCTGGCCCTGGGCAAGGTTCAGGACCGCCTGGTATGTTGTGGCGGAAGTCATAGTCATCTCCGTTCCGGCAAAGGAGATCTTGTCGGAAACGATCTCGTTCTGGCCCACTTTTGCAAAATGGAGAACCGCGTGGTCGTTGCCTCCCGTCAGGTCAAGCGTAAAGCGATACAGTCCACCCATATCGAGGAGCACGCCGGGGGCAAGGTGGATATTTCCATCACTCTCTCCGACAGTAATCAGTTCGCTGTCCGTCGAGATTACGGCGCTGCTGCCGAACTCTCCGCCCCAGTCTTTCTGGTGGAACAGTTTGACGTCGATCGAACTCGTAGCGAGCTGGTCGCCGGCAACAAAAGTAATTTGGTGAATCTGAGGCTCGACTTCGGCAAGACAAAGTCCCTTGTCGGTTTTCCAGCTGGCAGAGAAAATGGCAGGTTTTCCGTAGCAGGGTCCGCCGATCATCCAGACCGCGCCGCTTCCGTCGGCATTCAGGGTAGCATAGTCGGTATCGTTCGCCATGCGCTCCACGAGGAAATACTTGTCTGAAAGGGAGATGTTTATCTTGTACTTCCCGTCGAGAGGGAGGAACTTGTAGGAGCCGGCGCTCTGTTTCTCAAGGAAGTCGGGGTCGGCCGTCCAGTCTGCGATGTCGCTCAAACCCTCAATAGTGACCGTCTGGCCCTTGGTCAGGTCGACTACAGCCGCAAAGGTCGTCTTGTTGACCATAGTCGCTGCCGTTCCGTTAACTGTAATAGTAGTAAACGGAGATGCCTCGAAGGTAAGGGTGTTGAAAGTGATTTTGTAATCGGTCTGGGTGCTGGCAAAAGGAAGATAGCCCTCCGCTCCGACCTCGACGCCGGTCGCTCCGTATCCGAATTCTATTTTTCTTTTACTCTCCCCAAACATAGGGGTCACGATCTTGGCCTCAAAGGAAGCACCGAAGGAACCCTCTATAGAATAGACATTACGGGATTCCCTGGTCATATCGTAAGTGAGTCCGGTTGCGGTCTTAAGACTCAGATACTCGAAGTCCGGGCGGGAAACGCTGACATCCTTGTTCTGAATTGTCTTGGCGAAATTGGTGTTCTGGGCGGTGAAGCGCACAGTCGCCACTCCGTCGGGAATGTCCTTGTAGAAAGGGATTTCGAGGCCGTCCTCATATGTTCCGTTTGTGGTCGTTCTCTTGGTAATTTCAGAGACAACGGTCTGGTCGAAAAGGAGTTCAGCCTTCAGGGTTGAAAGGGGAACATTGTCCTGAAGAGTTACCTTGAACTTGAAAAGGTCTCCCATCAGGGCGGATTCGTCGCAGACGACGGTCATCTCGGGACCTTCTCCTGTAGGGACTTCTTCGTTTTTACAGGCGGCGAAAGCAAGAAGCGCCGCGACTGCAATAAATAAATACTTTTTCATATGGTTTATGATTTTTATTTGTCTGTCCATAAAAGCGAAACCACAGACTTCGCCGGAACGGAAAGCGTTACTGAGCGGGCACTCCCGGCGAACACGAACTGTTCTTCCGAAGATCCCTCATTCAGGAGCAATACTCCGTAAGAGCCGTCCGGGTTGCGGAATGCAAGATAAGTTACGCCTTTGGCGGTGTATCCCGAGGTGCCTATCCTTACAGCGCCGGGTTTTACCACAAGCGAGCAGTGGACCACGTCGTACCAGTGGGAGTACTTTTCGACAGAGCCGTAAGTGTAGCTCTTGCCTATGTTCAGGGCGCCGTAACAAGTGGAACATCCGCCGGGGCGGTATGGCTTGCGGTCCACATCGAGCATCATATTCCATAGGGTTACGCCTTTGCCTCCTCTCTTGAGGGTTCCGAAGAAAATCTCCCTCATGTCCTCGTCGAACTGGCCACCGAACTTATTGTAGTCGTAATTCCAGGTTCCGATCGATGCCTCGGTGAACCAGATGCCCTTGTCTGGATACGCGGAGTAGATTGCATCGAGTTCCGAGACGGACCCTCCGTAGTTGTGCCATCCGCTGCCCGCAGCGTACTTTCCGGCAGGTGTGCCGTAAATCTGGACAGGATAACGGTATTGATCACCCTGGCCGTCGTAGTTATAGTTGTGGTCGAACAGGATGATCTCGGTTGTGATCCCAGCCTTTTCGAAGGCCGGCCCGATAACAGCGAGGAAATCCCTCTGATCCTGCCAGGGCATATACAGCGACATGCTGTTTCCGTGGTTGAGGGGCTCGTTCTGGAGGGTGACGGCCTTTATTTTGTAGCCTCGCGCCTCCATCGCCTGGATCCACTTGACGAAATAGGTTGCATAATCGTCGTAATAGAGAGGGTTGAGCCTCCCGGAAGTCCAACTGTTGTAGGCCCCGGTTCCGTCCACATTCATCTTCATCCATCTCGGGCAACTCCACGGCGAGCCGATTATCTGCACGTCCGGATTGATGGCATAAATCTCATCCAGGACGGGGAATAAATAATCCTTGTCCAACTGATGGATGGCGAAGTTTTCTATTCCCTTCGTATCACAGCAGGTAAACTCGTCCATAGAGAAATCGGAGCCTCCGATACACACCCTGATAAGGGATGAGCCGGCCCCTTCGGTCGGGCTGAAAAGTTCTTTCAGGACCTTCGTCCTGTCATCAGCCGACATCTTCAGGAGGTTGTAGCAGGAAGCCTGGGTTACCGCAAGACCGAAGCCGTCGACCGTCTGATAGGTCTCGTCGGTGAAGCGGACTATCTTCGGGGACATGCTCGCCGCCTTTCCGTATTCCAAAGATGCAGTCTTCAGGTCGTACGACTTGTCGAAGGAGGTCGTCCATGTCTTCGCAAGGTCCTTGTCCTCTACGGGAGGGGTCTGTTCCTCAGATGGCTTTCCGTCGTCCTTTTTGTTCTCCTCTGGCATGGAGCAGCCGCACGACCAGAACATCGCGCCCGCCACCAGGGGAAGCATTATCAATTTATTCATACTAATAACCGGGGTTCTGTTTCATGTTGGGGTTGTTGTCCAGGGCCGTCGTAGGCACCGGCAGGTAGTAGCGAGTCTCGGCAAGCGGCTTCCTGTCCTGCCAATACGAGTCCTTCGCGTTCATCGCATTGTGGACCTCGATGATCTTGTCGTGGCGCCTGAGGTCGAAGAAACGGTAGCCCTCGAATGAGAGCTCGAGACGGCGCTCCTTCAGGATTGCGTTCAGCATGGCATCCTTGCTGGCCTTGGCGGAAGCGGGAAGCGGTCCGAGACTGACCCTCGAACGAACCTGGTTCACAAGGGCCGCGGCGCCGTCCACATCATCCGAGCAGCAGAGCGCCTCGGCATGGAGCAGGAGAATGTCTGCAAGACGATAGACGATGATGCTGGAAACATTGGTCGGGCATTTGTGCATGAATGCGTAATTGTCTTCGGGGTAGTAGTTGCTCCATCCGCAGGAATCCCAGACGATGGAAGCGGCCTTGCGGACGGCGTCTCCTTCGTCATCGTATGCCTGGAGGAGGTCCCTTGAAGGGGTCACCCATTTGGCCCAGTCGTAGCTTGCGCCGGGATCGTAGGCGTTGCGGTGGAACATCATGAACACCCAGTTGCCCTGGGACTGGTTAACCCACTGAACCTCGAAGATAGATTCCACCGAGTTGCGCTTCGCGTCGGTTGCGTCGTAGCCCCACAGGTCGCCGTAGTTGGGCTCGAGGGAGAGACCGCATCCTTCGAGAAGGGTACAGTAATCGATGACCTTGCCCCAGTCGCGGATTGGTTTCTCGGCATAGACGTGGGCAAGGATGGACCACGCAAACGCCTGGGACATAAGCTGCTTGTTAGCAGGGTCCAGAGCAGGTGCGTGATCTGCGGCCCAGGTCAAATCCTCGACGAGCTGGGCGTAGACCTTGTTCATCGGGGTGCGGTCGGGATAATAGAGGGGGTAAACCTCCTGGACATTCTCGATCGTGATTGCCGGGGGAATCTGGAGCACCATTGGGGCATCACCCCAGAGCTGGGTCAGGCGGAAGAAGTTGAACGCGCGCCAGATTATGGCCTCGGCCTTCCACTGGTCGCGCTGGGCTTCCGTCATCTCAGGGTCGGATTCGCAGATCCTGTCGATATTGCAGATTGTCTGGTTGGCATTGGACACCTGGGTCTGATACCAGTCCCAGTCGCGCGTCACATTTTTGTTGGAACCGTCCTGCTTGTTGGCTTCAAGCGCCATGATTTCCGCGGTGTTCGTTCCGCAATAGGCGTTGTCCGCGCGTACTTCGGAATAAATCAGCCAGTCCAACAGGCCCTTTTCCTGGATGTCCTTCACCCAGGAGTTGTAGAGCGAGTTCCTGAGGGCCTCCATGTCGGCCTTCGAGGTATATTGGCTTTCACTGTCTCCCTCGCCTACAGTCTCAACGTTTCCTTTGTTGAAGGAGGTCGGAGAGTACAGGTCGAGTTCGCAGGCCGTAAATGCAAAAAGCGAGAGAATCGCTGCTATGATTGCTGTCTTTTTCATAACTCCATCGGATTAAAAATCGACATTGACTCCGAGCAAAATGGTCTTGACATTGGGATAGGTTCCGTAGTCGATACCCATATTGGTCGCGCTCGAATACTGGCTCATTTCGGGGTCATAGCCTCTGTAGCCCGTGAGGGTAAAAAAGTTGGAAAGTGTTACGTAAGGCTGGATCCTGGCGATGTTCAGGCGCTTGAGGATTCCTCCCTTGACGTCGTATGAGAGGGTGACGTTCTTGACCTTCAGGTAGCTTCCGTCTTCAACCCAGGCGGTGGAAGCCTTGGCGTTCCATGTCTCTCCGGACTTGGGAATATCGGTTATCTGCCCGGGAATCCTCCAGCGGCGGGTGGCGTCCTTGAGCTGGTTGGAGGCATTCTGCATTCCGATCATATCGAGCCTGGAGACATTGAAGATGTCGTTGCCGACGCTGCCGGTAATGAGGACATTCAGGTTGAAGCCCTTATAACTCAGAGTGTTTGTCATGCCGAATATGAAGTCCGGATTGGCATCTCCGATGTACTGTTTGTCGGCATCCGTAATGTCGTTGTCGTGGTTGAGGTCTTCGTAAATGTAAAGTCCGGTCTCAGGATCGACGCCCAGGCACTTGTATCCCCAGAACTTTGAAAGGGGCTCGCCGGGGGTCATCCTGACGATGTTTTCACCTATCGTTTCGGGGTTGACATAGTAGTAGACCTGCTGGAGTTCGAGGCTCTCGAGGCGTCCCCTGTTCATCGAAATGTTGAAGTCGGTTTTCCATTCAAGGTCTCCCTTTGAGAAGTTTACCGAACTGGCCGCGAACTCAAGTCCCCAGTTGGACATCGAGCCCTCGTTGCGGAACATGCTCGGGTAGGGCGAGGGCAGGCTGACGTTCATAAGAAGCCCGTCCGTGAACTTATAGTAAGCATCGAGGGTGAGGGTAAGCCGGCCCTTGAAGAGGCTGGCGTCCACACCGACGTTGGTCTGGGTGGTGGTCTCCCATGTCAGATATTTGTTCCCGAAGTTGGAACGGGAGCCGATCGACGGAGTCGCGTAGGCGTATTCGTCTTTAGTCCAGTCGTAGTAGTTTGTCCCGTAGGTCTGGACCCATGCATAGTCGCCAAGTCCGGACTGGTTTCCCTGCTGGCCCCAGCCGGCGCGGACTTTAAGGTCCTCCAGCCAGGCGACATCCTTGAGCCAGGGCTCGCCCGTCAGGCGCCAGGCCGCCGAGGCCGAAGGGAAGATACCCCAGCGGTGGCCGGGAGCGAGCTTCGAAGAACCGTCTGCGCGGATGTTGAAGGTCAGGTAGTAACGACTGTCGTAATTATAGGCCGCGCGTCCGAGGAAGGAAAGAATGGTCCACTGGGCCCAGCCGGTCCCCTGTCCCCTGAGGCCACCCTTATTTCCAAGATCGAGACCCCAGATGGACTTGTAGTAGTCCGGCGAGACGTTGGAGCGGGAGCCCCAGAGCTGCATCCAGTTGGATGTGGTGGAGGAGGAACCGCCCATCAACTCCAGGTTATGCTTCCCGGAGAAGGTGTCCTTATAGGTAAAAATGTTGTCGTAAATCATACGGCAGTCGTCCGAACGGGAATCCGAAACTTCGCCGTGCTGGGTACGTCCGTAAGAAGTGGAAACCGGATCCAGGAAGGAATAGCTGTGTGTCCACCTGCGGTCCATCGAGACGGTGCTCTTGAAATTGAACTTCGGAGAGAAGTTGATCTGGGCGTATCCCGTCAGGATCGCACGGTCAGTCGTGTCGTAGTTGTTTTCGCTTCGGGCCATGTTCTCCGCGGGGGACGTTATTCCGCTGAGGCCGTAGAAACTGTTGTAATACTGGTTGGGGTTGGTCTCATCCCACACCGGGGCGTAAGTCGGAGTGTTGATTACCGAAAGGACCACTCCCGCACGGTTGGACCCCGTTCCGGAGATAATGCCGTTGTTGCGGTAATGAGAGTATGCGGCGTTGGTGCCGACCGTGAGCCACTTATACATGTCCACGTCGAAACTCGCGCGTACATTATATCTCTTCGCGTACGCGACCTTGATGATACCCTCTTCGTCGGTATAGCCGCCGCCCAGGTAATAGCGGAACCTGTCTCCGCCGCCGGAGACGCCGATCTGGTAGTTCTGGCTGATGCCGGTCTTGTAGGTATAGTCGAACCAGTCGGTCTGGTCGGTAAGGCCTTCGGGGACGTGGGTGTTGAATTCCGCGGCATATTCGCGGTACTCTTCCGTGTTCAGCACCTCGAAAGTGCGGGTGACGTTCGAGAGTCCGGCATAAGCGGAGAAATTCACCTTCGGGGCCGCATTGCGCCCGCCCTGTTTCGTGGTGATGAGGACGACGCCGTTGGCCGCCCTGGAACCGTAAATTGCCGCGGAAGATGCGTCCTTGAGGATCTGCATCGATTCGATATCGTTCGGGGAGAGGTATGCGATCGCATATCCGCCTTCACCGACCGGCACGCCGTCGACGACGTAGAGAGGGTCGTTGGATGAGGCAATCGAACTGTTGCCGCGGATGCGGACGGTCATACCCGCACCGGGAAGTCCGCTGGTCTGCTGGACCTGGACGCCCGCAACCTTGCCCTGGATGAGGCCGGAAGCATCGGTAATGGGGCGGAGCTGGACATCCTCCGTAGAGACCGTAGAAACGGCCGTAGTCAGGTCGCGCTTCTTGACTGATCCATAGCCGATGGCAACCACGGCGTCAAGCATGATCGCATCTTCCTTCGCGACGACATCGATTACGGTTCGGTTCCCGACCTTCACGGGTTCGACTGTGTAGCCCAGGGCCTGGAATTCGAGAACCGACTCGCTGCCGCTTACCTTCACGTTGAAGCGCCCTTCGAAATCGGTGATGGCATAATTGCCCGTCCCGACCTCCTTAACGCTCATTCCGATAACCGGATAGCCCAGTTCATCGGTGACCGTTCCGGATACGGAGCGTCCCTGTCCCATCGCCGTCAGGCTCAGAGCCAGCGCAAACAAGATGGGAAAAATCTTTTTAAGAGCTATTTTCATAATGGTTAAAACTGGTTCGTGTTATTGTCTTGCTAAAATAGCAATATTTTTTGGAAGAGAGGAACCCGGACGGGGCGGTCGTCAAAAAACGCACATATTTGCGAAAATTTTTCTATCTTTGCGCGACTTACACACATAAGGACAATTGTTGAATAAAACAGATAACCAACATCAACCTTTTATGAAAAAATTGCTAACCTTGGCAGCCATGCTGTTTATGGCATGCACCGCAGTGTTCGCCCAGGGCAGCTACCAGGTAAAGGGTGTAGTCGTAGACGAGTTCGGCCCCGTCATCGGAGCCGCGGTCCTCGAACAGGGAACCACGAACGGCGTGACAACCGATTTCGACGGAGCCTTCACCCTCAAGGTATCGTCTGAAGATGCAGTCATTGAAATCTCCTGCATCGGATACACTACTCTTACCTACAAAGCTTCTGAAGTACCCGCCGAGATCTTCCTCGGAACTGACGCCATCTTCCTCGACGACGTAGTCGTGATCGGCTACGGCTCCCAGAAGAAGAAGGAAGTGACCGGATCGGTGGCCTCCATCAAGAGCGAGGACTTCAACGCCGGCGTGAAAACCAATCCTATGGGACTGCTTCAGGGTAAAGTGGCCGGTCTCAACGTAATCAAGACCACCTCCGACCCTACCAGCACGGGATATAACATCCAGATCCGCGGCTTTTCAACCCTGGACAAGGGAACGGGAACCAGCCCGCTCTTCATCGTGGACGGAGTGCCGGTGAGCAACATCGACAATATCTCCAGCGATGAGATCGCCTCCATGGACGTCCTCAAGGACGGTTCCGCCGCAGCTATCTACGGTACCCGCGGTACGAACGGCGTTATCATCATCACCACCAAGAGGGGCGACGCCTTCTCCGATGTGGCGCAGACCAGAGTCGAATACTCAGGATATGCTTCCCTGTCGGTCCGCAACCACGGCACCGGCATGGCCACCGCCGAAGAGTTCCGCAATCTCGCCGAACTTTCGGGCGGCAAGGCCGTAGGCAACGTCTACACCGGCCCGAACGGCGAGACATACAGCACCGACTGGATGAGCGAGGTCTGCCGTCCCGCGGCGCTCGCCCACAACCACAACCTCGCAATCGTGGGTTCTGCAAGCAACTTCAACTACCGCGCATCCATCAACTACAAGAATGCCGAAGGTATCGCGAAGAACACCAACCGCAACGAAATCATGGCTAAACTGGCCGCCGGCCAGAAAGCCCTCGACGGATGGCTCGACCTCCAGTACGACCTCAGCTACATGCACTACCGCAACGACTACTTCTGCGGCGACTTCAAGAACGCGGCCCTGCTGAACCCGACCTACCCCGTCTACGACGAGACTTCGCCCAACGGTTACTTCTGGCGCAGTGAGGAGACGGGTTTCGTGAACCCCGTCGAGAACATGAACCAGAAAGAGTCCTACGGAGACGGAAACTACTTCCGCGGAAGCATCAAGGCCACGGTTAACATCAAGCCGGTCAAGGGCCTCAAGGTAAGCGGATTCGCCGCATTGGAAGAGGGCGACAACAATTCCTTCTGGTACAACAGCGTGGTCAACACCGACGCCGCCGGTTCCGGGAAGGCAGGCCGCAGCGGCGACACTTCGTTCAACAAACTGTTCGAACTTACTGCCGACTGGACCCGCAACTTCGACGGCCACAATATAGCCGCCGTCGCAGGCGTATCCTACCAGCACTTCTTCAACGACGGAGACAGCATGTCCAACAAGGGCTTCGCCGCTCCCGACATCATGAAGTACTACCAGATGGGCAACGGCGACGTCTCCAAGAAATACATCGACATATCGTCCGGGCGCAGTTCCCATACGCTCATCGCCCAGTTCGCCCGTGTCAACTACAACTACAGGGAGAAATACCTCCTCTCCGCTTCGCTACGCCGCGAGGGTTCTTCCCGTTTCGGAGCCAACAACAAATGGGGTCTCTTCCCCGCACTCAGCGCCGGCTGGCGTGTGAGCGGTGAAGACTTCATGGAAGACTACTCATGGGTCGACGATCTCAAGGTACGTCTCGGCTTCGGTGTTACTGGCAACGATCTCGGCAGCGACCTCCGCAGCGTGGAACTCCTTTCCAACGGCGGAACCTTCTGGTACAACGGCGCATACGTCTACACCTACACCGTCACCCAGAACGTCAATCCCGACCTCCGCTGGGAAAAGAAATACGAGTACAACCTCGGTATCGACTACGCGCTTCTGAAGGACACCCTCTACGGTAGCCTCGATGTCTACTACCGCCACACTGCGGACCTTCTCTGGGACTATGAGGTTCCGACCCCTCCTTACCAGTACACCACCCTTCTCGCCAATGCGGGTAAGATGGACAGCTACGGTGTGGAACTCAATCTCAACTACGTTCCCGTCAAGACTGCGAACCTGACCTGGGTCACCACCCCCACCATCTCGTTCAACCGCAACAAGATCACCTCGCTGAGCGACCCGTCCAAGGGATTCAACTACTCTGAGACGACGTCCGGCGGCGTGGGTGAGAACGGTATCATGAACACCAACACCCAGATCCTCGTCGAGGGTCAGGCTGTTGGCTCCTTCTACGGATACAAGTTCTTCGGCATCAAGCCCGATACGGGCGAGTGGTACTACTACACTCCCTCCGGCGGCCAGACTTCCGACGCGCTCGCAGTAGAGTCGCAGAGGCAGGTCATCGGCAACGCCCAGCCTATCTTCACTTACGGCTGGAACAACACCGTCCGCTGGGGCAACTGGGACTTCACGATGTTCCTGCGCGGCGTCGTGGGCAACAAGATCCTCAACGTCACCCGCTGGGCTTACGGTCCCATGTCCGCCAACAGCAAGAACGTCTTCATGAAGGACGTCGACGGCGCCAATACCGTGCTTACCCAGAAGGCCCACTTCTCCGACTACTTCCTGGAGAGCGGCACCTACATGAAACTCGACAACCTCACCGCCGGCTACACCTTCAAGATGAAGGAGAACAAGTACATCCAGTCGATGAGGGTTTACTTCACCGGTCAGAACCTGCTTACCCTCACCGCTTACAGCGGCATGGATCCCGAGGTCAACACTACGTCAGTATGGAACGGCGGCATCGACTATCCTTCGTTCTATCCCCCGGTGGCGACCTTCCTCGTAGGTCTTAACCTCAGCCTGTATTAATATTAAAAGGAGACCGTTATGAAAAAGATATTTGCTTTTATTGCTGTCACCGTTATTCTCGCCGCTTCGTGCGACAGGATGCTCGAGGAGGTCAACTACGGCAGTCCTACTACCAAGGACCTTATGACCAACGAAGAAAACGTCGCTCTTCTCGTGGGCCAGTGCTATGCCGACGTCAAGTGGCTCCACGATCACTGGGGCTACTGGGGCGTAGTCACCCTTACGGCCGACGAAGGCCTCAACCCTACCCGTATGCCCGCCAAGGACTGGGAAGACGGAGGCTACTGGAAGAATCTTAACACCCATAACTGGAACGAAATGGGCAACGCCTTCAAGAATATATGGAACACCACCATTCAGGGCGCCGTCCTCTGCAACAAACTTCTAAAGACCCTCGAAAACAGCAAGGAGTCGATGTCCGACGCCGTCTATGCTCAGTTCGTGGGAGAACTTGAGGTCATGCGTTCCTATTACTACTACATGCTGTTCGACTGCTTCGGACGCATCCCTTATCTCGAGGAATTCGTAGACAGGGCCGAAGACCCGCTCATGGAGGCTCCCGACGTATGGTCGCACCTCGTGAACTGCCTGGAGAAGAACGCCCCCAACCTCCCGAAGGTCAAGGACGAAAACACCCGCGCCCTCTACTACGGCCGCGCCACCCAGGGTCTCGCTTATGCGCTCCTCGCACGCCTCTACCTCAACGCCGAGTCGTTCGGATGTACTCCGGACAACATTACGATTGACAACGAGTACACCACCAACATTGCCGCCGCCGCGGACTTCTACACCAATTGCGTCCGCTGCTGCGATGCCATCATCGACGCCAAGTCGTACAGCATTGAGCCGAGTTTCTTTACCAACTTCAAGATCGACAACTCGGCCAGCAAGGAGAATATCTTCGTGATAGTCGAGAACGGAGCCGCAGATGTCGATGAACGCTCGGGCGGAGACGGCATGATGCTCAACAAACTGCGCATCGCCCTCCTTACGCTCAACTACAACCACCAGAAGACTTACAAGATGCAGGAAACCCCCTGGAACGGTTTCTGCGCGCGTCCTTCCTTCATCGACCGCTACAACGCATCCGATGTCCGCGGCCCCGGAAACGAAGGCCTTGGGACCAAGAACACCAAGGACTGGGGCTGGTTCGTAGGACCCATCTATGACGCAACCGGCAATCTTTGCTACGACAAGGACGAGAAGAAGTCAGACGCCATCATCGTCAAGGACATCCTCGATGCCAACGGAAACGTAGACGAGACACTGTCGAAGGTCACCGACCTCTCCGGCGCCCGCTGCATCAAGTATGAGATCGACAAGGCCGGCAAGTACAAATACAGCGAAAACGACTTCGTGCTCTTCCGCTATGCAGACGTACTCTGGATGAAGGAGGAGGCTATCCTCCGCGGCGGAACCGGAACCTCCGGATGGACCACCGACGCCAACTTCACGACCCTTCGCAAGCGTGCGTTCGCTTACAGCGCCGACGGCGAGGCCGCATACAACGCGGCATACCCCGAAGTTCTCACCCTCGACGGCATCCTCGACGAGCGCGGACGCGAGTTCGCATGGGAGAACATGCGCCGCCGCGACCTTATCCGCTTTGATAAATTCAACGACGACACCTACGTCCAGTTCGTCACCGCAAAGGACGATTACCGCAAGTGGTTCCCCATCCCGTTCTCGGTGCTCGAGAAGTCTGTCAGGGATGCCAACGGCGACCCTGTATGGACACAGAACGAAGGTTATTAGGACAACTAAAATCTAAAACACATATTATCAACCCAACATTTTTATTTATTAATCAACAATTATGAAAAAAGTTTTATTCTTTTTCATGGCCGCTCTCGCCCTTACGGTTGGTGCATGCACCCCGGAGAAGAAAGGCGGAGAGGAAATCAACTGGGACGATGTCACAGTTGACGGTTTCTATGTAGCCGGAGCCGCAACAGGATCTGATGAGATCAAGTCCGATTGCGTCATGGTAACCGGTATCAACGAGGCTGCCACCCCTAAGGCACCCCGCGAGGGTATGTACGAGAAGTACATCGTCCTCGAGGCTGACAAGGATTTCTACCTCCTTCTCAACGAGGCTGGAGTCAAGACACGCTACAGCGCAAATCTCGCAGAGTTCACTACCCCTACGGACAACGATGCTTACGGCGACAACCCGGCTTCCGTCCTTAAGGGCGCGCTCGTTACCGGAAATGATGCTCCCGCAATGAAGGTTACAAAGACCGGACTCTATCACATCGTTCTCGACCTCAACAAGACCGGCGACCTCGATGCAGCAGGCGGAGCACAGATCCTCCTTCTCGACGCCAGCCACTTCGGCTACCGCGGAATCGGCAGCTGGGACTACACCGAGATGACTGCATCCGCTTTCTCCAACGCAGGTGTAACCTTCACCAAGGAGAACGTGGAGATCACCAAGGGCACCGAGTTTAAATTCAACACCGGTAACTACTGGAAGGTCACCCTCGACGACGCCGGTAAGGTAAAGGCTGAGACCAGCCTTGGCCAGGGCCTTGTCCCCGGTGCCGACAACATCAAGGTTGAGGAAGGCGGCGTCATGAACGTCACCCTTACCTTCGCCCTCAAGGAAGGCGCCATCGCCAACAGCTTCTCTTATGAAATCAAGAAGGTCGCCGACCTCGCCCTCGATCCTTCGACATTCGTTGTCGGTCTTTCCGGCGCCGGACTCGAGAATGGATGGAATGATCCTTCAGGAAGCAGCAAGGCTGAATTCAAGAGCTACACTCCTACCGATGAGAGCAAGAAGGCAGGTACCTATGTATACGAAATCGCTACTGTCAACATCCCTACAGGAACTCTTAAGCTCCGCTACAACGCTGCTTGGATCGGTGTGAACCAGGCTACCGTTACCGGACTCGATTATGATACTACTGCTGCGGACGGCGCCGACTTCAATGTCACCGCAGGCGGCCAGTTCAAAGTAACGTTCACCGCAGAGTGGGACGGCGAAGGCCTCACCAGCCTCAAGGCTGACTTCACCAAACTCGGAGATCTCGTTCTCGATCCTTCCACCTTCGTTGTAGGTGTTTCCGGCAGCATGTGGATGGACGGCACCACCGATTATGGTTGGAACGACCCGTTCGTTGATGTCGACGGCGTGACCACCAAGGCTACCTTCGTCTCTAAGAATGTTACCGACAATGCTACACTCGCAGGCACCTATGTCTGGGAGATCGAGTCTCTTCCTATCACCGACGGCGGCACCTTCAAACTCCGCCAGGGCGGCGACTGGGTCGGCATTGCTGGCTGCACCATCGAAGGACTCACCGTCGAGGGTACAGATGACATGAAGGTTTCTGACGGCCAGACCGGCGACTACAAAGTCACCCTCACCATTGTATGGGACGGCAATGCCAGGACTTCCTTCACCGGCAAGTTCGAGAAGATCGGCGGCGCAGCAGCTGCCATCGCTATCGACGGCGACTTCGCTGACTGAGCAGAGATTGCATCTGCAACAGAAGGCAACCACACCATCAAGGTCACTTCCGACGAGAAGTTCGTTTATCTCTACTCTCACAGAGATGCAACCAGACTCTCTGAGGTTTGGAACGCAGCCGGTTATGTTTATATCGGAATCGATGCTGACAACAACATGGAGACTGGTGTCGAGCTCTGGGGTAATGGTCCTTACGAGTTCCTCGGCGTATTCTATCCTTATGCAGCCGAGAACACCTTTAAGGCAAAGCCCGGTGATGCTTGCATGCCCGACACCTACACCCTCGAAAACGCAGCTTGCGCCGGTGTTGCAGATGCAGATCACGCAGAGTTCGAGCTCAGCATCCCTCGCGCCGACCTCCCTGCTGTCCCCGCAACAGAAATCACTGTTTACTCATGGGGAAACAAGGGCCTGAGCAAGGCTAGCATCAAGGTTACTCTTTAATTCTCTGAATAACCTTTATTTCAAGGCCTCCGGATTTCCGGGGGCCTTTTTTGTTGCTATTCATACGGGTTTTTGCTAACTTTGGAGGTTAACCAACTAATGACCGGATATGAAAAAATCCTTCTATAGTCTGATGCTGTTTGCGGTGCTTGGGCTGTTCGCAGCCTGCAAACCGGACCCGCAGCCCGAACAGAACCCTGAACCTTTCGATGTACCCGTATACTCAACGGGCGAGAAACAGGGCAATATCACTTACCAGCTCCTGATCTACAGTTTCGCCGACAGCGACGGAGATGGAATCGGCGATTTCAACGGAATTAAACAACGCTTGGACTATCTGGATGGACTCGGTGTATCTGCAATCTGGCTCTCGCCGGCGCATCCTGCCGACTCTTATCACGGTTACGACGTGCAGGATTATGCTGCTATCAATCCGAAATACGGCACCGAGCAGGACTTCAAGGCCCTGATAGACGCCGCGCACGCAAAGGGTATCAAAATCTATATGGACTATGTCCTGAACCACTCAGGAAAAGGACATTCCTGGTTCCTGGATGCCCTCGCAGATGAATCCAGTCCTTACAGAGACCGTTATTTCATCTGCCAGACTCCCTCGACTGAATATAGGAACTTCCCTATGCTCAGCGGCTACTCTTATGGGGCAGGCGACTGGCACACCTCAGTCTCCGGTTCACCCAGGCTGACCATCACGGCCACCGACGAGGCCGCAGTCGCCGGCAGCGGCCCGTGGAACATCTGGACCTGGGCTGAAGGAAAAGAAGGCAAGGAGGTCAAGTTCGTGGATGACGGCAACGGCTCCTACCACATGGTGCTGGAAATCAACGGCAGGACCGGTATCCTCGTCAGAAAAGCCTCCAACTGGGACGCCGGCTCCAAATTCGGCGGCTCAGGAGAAGGGGACATCACCGCCGGAACCCCGGTCAATCTTGTATCCAACGGCGCAGACCTGTATTTTACCGGCAACGGACGCTATCGCCTGGATCTTACCAATGTCACCACCAAGACGGTGTACTTTATGGGCGCGTTCGGTGACTGGATGCCGGACCTCAACTATGGAGATGTGGCAAGCGCCGAGAACAACCAGTGTTTCAAAGACCTCGCGGCATCCGTGGACAAATGGATAGGCCTGGGCATCGACGGTCTCAGACTCGATGCGGTCAAGCATATCTGCGGAGGAATGGGTTCATTCAACAACACCAACAACGTCACTTTCCTCAAGAAGTGGTACGACCGCTGCAACGAGACCTACCGCAAGACTCACGACAACGATTTCTATATGGTCGGAGAAGTGTGGATGGATGCGAATTCAGTCGCTCCTTACTACAAGGGCATCCCGGCCTGCTTCGAATTCGACTACTGGGAGAGGCTGAAGTGGGTGCTTAACGAGCGCACGGGCTGCTACTTCGCCAAGGACCTTATCGGCTACCGCGACAAATACCGCGCACAGAACCCCAACGCCATAGCGGCTACGATCCTCACCAACCACGACGAAACCCGCGCGGCCACGACCCTGGGCAAAGACCTGCCGAAACTCAAGCAGGCCGCGGCCTTCCTGCTCACTTCCGAAGGTGAGCCCTACATCTACCAGGGCGAGGAACTCGGCTACTGGGGCAAGGACTATGACGACGGCGGCAGCGACGAACTCGTCCGCGCGCCCATAGTCTGGGACAATGCAAAGGGTGCGGCAGTGAAGGATCTCGGCGGCCATGTGGATGCCACCCTCGTTACGGACGAGATTTCAGTTACCGCCCAGACCGCCGACGCAAACTCGCTTCTGCGCACATATTACGAGTGGACCAAAGCCAGGAACAGCGTTCCCGCGCTCGCAACCGGCAAGATGTCCAAACACGGCAAATACAACGACAGCAACACCACCGACAAGACTATCGCGGCATGGTACATGACAGCCACCGACGGTTCAAAGGCGCTGGTCCTACATAATGTCGGTTCGACAGAGAAGACGATCTCCCTGCCGGACGATAAACTAACTGACAAAGCCGTTTCCCTCGGTAGCGTCTCCGTGTCCGGAAGTGATGTGACCCTCGGAGCCAACTCTTCCGTGGTTTTCAAGCAATAACAGATTATGAAAAGATACCTATTCCTGATAGCCGCTCTCGCGCTCTTCGCGGGATGCGCTCAGCCGGCCCCCCAGGCAGACGACCGTTTCGTCTCCGACGGAATAATCTACGAACTCAACACCCGTCAGTTCACCCCGGAAGGCACCTTCGACGCCGCAAGGGAGCAACTCCCCCGACTGAAGGAACTCGGAGTGGACGTAGTGTGGATTATGCCGCTTTACCCCATCGGAGAACTGGAAAGAAAGGGCTCTCTTGGCTCTTACTATGCCATTAAGGACTACTGCGACGTGAACCCCGAGTTCGGCACTCTCGAAGACTTCGACGAGTTCTTGGCGGAGGCCCACGAACTTGGCATGAAAGTCATTCTCGACTGGGTGGCGAATCACACTTCGCCCGACCATCCGTGGGTAACGGAAAAGGATCCGAGTTGGTACTATCGCGATTCCCTCGGACACACGATAGTGGAATACGACTGGACGGACATCGCAAAACTCAACTACGACAACCCGGATGTGCACGAAGCAATGTACAACTCCATGAAGTTCTGGGTGAACCGCGGAGTGGACGGCTTCCGTTGCGACGTAGCCTCCCAGGTGCCGGCCAAGTTCTGGAAACCGAGCATCGATTCGCTGCGCATCATTGCGAACAAGCCTTTCTACATGCTGGCCGAGGCCGAAACAGACTGGATGTATGAGGCCGGATTCAACTCCAACTATGCATGGAGCCTGCATCATCTGCTGAACGCCATCGCCCAGGGCAAGAAGGGCAAGGCCGAACTGCTCGACGAAATCAACAAGACCTTGATCTCCCGCAAGGGCAACCTGATGGCCTTCACCTCCAACCACGACGAAAACAGTTGGTCCGGAACGGAGTTCGAGAGAATGGGCAACGCCGTGAAGGCCATGAGCATTCTTTGCTGGACTCTCCCCAACACCCAGCCGCTCATCTACACCGGCCAGGAAGTGGGTTACAACCGCCGTTTCGCCTTCTTTGAGAAGGATATCGCCCCCACCTGGGAGGATAACGAATGGACCGAGTTCTACAAATATCTGACGGCGTTCAAGCACGCGCATCCGGCGCTGGATTCAGACGCAGCTTTCGAGATTATCCCGAGCGACAGCACCAGCATCGTGTTCAAGCGCACGAAGGGCGGTGACGCCGTTACGGTGAGCGTGGAACTTCAGGCGCCGTGGAACTGGTCGCTAAAGACCGCGGCCGACCGCATCCAGCACGTGGAGCCTCTCTGCTGGTGGACCGGGATGAAAACGCCCCTTCAGTTGATGGTCAACGGCGAGAGCATACGCGATTTCGACGTGTGGATCGAGGGCGGCAAGGGAGTGAAAGCCACTCTCGCCCACGAAGTGGAGAGCCCGAACTACCTCTTCATCGACGTTCAGATAGACAAAACGGCGAAGCCGGGAACCTACCAACTCTGCTTTTCGAACGGCTCGGAGGAATTCAGCGTGCCGTATGAACTGCTCGGCCGCCGGCGCGGATCGGCAGCGCGCTCGAGCTTCTCGACCGCCGACCTTATGTACCTGATCATGCCCGACCGCTTCGTCAACGGCGACCCTTCGAACGACAGCACGCCCGACACCTTCGAAACGGCCGCGCCCGAAGAGTTTTTCGGCCGCCACGGAGGCGACATCGCCGGCATCCGCAGTCAACTGGGCTATCTCGAGGACCTGGGCGTGACCGCGCTGTGGAACACGCCGCTGCTAGAGGATAATGAGCCGCTCGAGAGTTACCACGGCTATGCCTGCACGGACTACTACAAAATCGACAGCCGCTTCGGCTCGAACGACGACTATCGCGCGCTCGTGGAGGATGCGCACGCGCATGGAATAAAGATGGTTATGGACATGGTCCCGAACCACTGCGGCGACAAGCACTGGTGGATGAAAGATCTGCCGTTCCAGGACTGGGTGCATCAATGGCCCGAATACACGCACTCCAACTGCGCTTTCAGCACTCAGAACGACCCCTATGCGGCGGCGATCGACCGCGACAACTTCGAAGGCGGCTGGTTCGACCGCGCGATGGTGGATATGAATCTGGACAACCCGTTCCTGCTGCGCTACTTCCAGCAGTGGGCGATTTGGTGGGTTGAGTGGGCGGACCTGGACGGTCTGCGCGTGGACACATATCCGTATAACGAGAAATATCCGATGAGCGAATGGTGCGCCGCCGTCAGGGCTGAGTACCCGAACCTCAATATCGTGGGCGAAGTCTGGACCAACAACGTGCCTCAACTCGCCTACTGGCAGTCGGGCGCGCTCAACCGCGACGGCTTCGATTCGAACCTGCCTGCCGTGATGGACTTCCCGCTTCAGACCGCTATCCTCGAGGCGCTGAACTATAATGGCAAGGTTGACTGGAATGAAGGTATGGTGCGCGTTTACGACTGTATGGCTGACAGGCAGTTCTATGCCGACCCCGACAACATACTGATTTTCCCCGGCAACCACGACCAGGCCCGCATCGCGGACTGCGTGGGCAAGGACGAATACCGTGTGAAGACCGCTTTTGCGCTGGTCGCGACGCTGCCCGGCATCCCGCAGGTGCTCTATGGCGATGAACTGTTCGGCGTGAGCAAAGACCTCAGCCAGGGCCACGGCGGACTGCGCTTCGATTTCCCCCTCGACTGGCAGTCCGATGCGGCTGCAGCCGATATGCACGACTACTTCAAGACACTGTTCAGTTGGCGCAAGGGCTGCAAGGCCGTCACCGAAGGCCTGATGACGCACTATCTGCGCAGGGACAACACTTACGCCTACTTCCGCTATCTGCCGGATATGTCGGATGTGGTGTTCGTTTATATCAATAATGGTTCTGAGGGAGTTGAAATTCCCTGGGCGGACTACAAAGAAGTGACAGATATGCTGCCCGAAGGAACCTGGACCAATGTCATCACAGGCGAGAAGATCTATCCAAATGCGATGAATATGGACGAGAAAGACTTTATGATTCTGCAATTCAATCCTGAACAATAATATGAAAGTTAACTTTTCGATAGAGTACCATACCCGTTGGGGCGAAAGCCTGACGCTGGTTCTTAACGACAAGAAATACCCTATGACCTGGGGCGAGGGCGACGTGTGGACAGTGACTGTGCCGAACGTCACGGCCAAGGCGCTTGAAGATTATTCCTACGTGCTGATGCAGGACGGCCTGATCACACGCCTGGAGTGGGTCAATCATTCCTTTAAGCCGAAAGCCGGCGCGAAAACTTTGGACATCCGCGATTCGTGGATCGACTGCCCGGTGTGGGGCTGCCCGTTCCCGCGCAAGCACATCGCGGAGAAGTTCGACAGGCCCGGCTTCAGGGGCGCGGGTATTGCCGTGCCGGTGTTCTCGCTCCGCACGGAGCGCGACTTCGGCATCGGCGACTTCCGCGACCTCAGGCCGCTGGTCGACTTCGCGGTTTCTACCGGTCAGTGCCTGATCCAGCTTCTTCCAATCAACGACACCACCCGCAAGGGAGAGTGGAAGGATTCATATCCCTACAGCCCCGTGAGCAGCTTCGGTCTGCATCCGCTGTATATCCACCTCCAGGACCTTGGCATTAAAGAGGACGCCGCCTTCAAGAAGGAGCAGAAGGCCCTCAACGACCTGCCGGAAATCGATTATCCGCGCGTGTTCAAGGCCAAGATGAAGCTCGTTCGCAAGGCATTCGAGGCTCGTGGCGCCAAAGATATGGCTTCGGCCGCCTTCAAGAAGTTCTGCAAGGAGAACGCCTACTGGCTGGATGAATATGTGGAGTTCTGCGCCAAGCGCGACAAGAACGAGCCCGACTACCACCGCTGGATCCAGTACCATCTGGACAAGCAGCTGAGCGAAGAGGTGGCGTACGCCCGCTCCAAAGGCATTTCGTTCAAGGGCGACCTCCCCATCGGCGTGAGCGGCGACAGCGCGGACGCGCACTTCCACCCGCAACTCTTCAATCTCGATTCCAGCGCGGGCGCTCCGCCGGATTTCTTCAGCACTGACGGCCAGAACTGGGGCTTCCCCACCTATAACTGGGAGGAGATGGCCAAGGACGACTTCGCCTGGTGGAAGAGCAGGCTGCGCAAGATGAGCCAGTACTTCGACGCCTTCCGAATCGACCATATCCTCGGATTCTTCCGCATCTGGGAAATCCCTACCGAGTTCAAGAGCGGCCTTATGGGCCACTTCAACCCGGCTATGCCTTATAGCGCCGAGGATATCTACTTCATGCGCCTGCCTCGCGAAGGCCTGTTCCATGAAGACCCGCGCCATCCCGGCTGCTATCAGCCGCTGATCAATCCGGACACCAGCAGGCTCTCGGATGCGGAGAAGGATCGTTTCGATAAACTATACATCGATTTCTTCTATCACAGGCACGATGAGTTCTGGCGTCGCAACGCCGAGCGCAAACTGCCCGAACTCCTCAGCGCGAGCGGCATGCTTGCCTGCGGCGAGGACCTCGGTATGGTGCCCGACTGTGTGCCGGGCGTGATGGATCACTGGAAGATACTGTCGCTGGAAATGGTGCAGATGGACAAAGGTCGCGAGTGGCCGTACCTCAGCGTCTGCGCAACGTCCAGCCACGACATGGCCACCCTGCGTATGCAGAACGCCGAGGCCGGCAAGGGCGACCTCGCGCCGTGGGACCTCAGGAAAATCCTCTGGGACCACCTCAACTCCGCCTGTATGCTGGCCATCTTCCCACTTCAGGACTGGGTCGGCCTGGACGAGGGTCTGCGTCGCAAGGACTTCGAGAACGAGCGCGTGAACCAGCCGGCGGACCCGAACCACCACTGGCGCTTCCGCTTCCACCTCCCCATCGACGTGCTGAATTCCGAAAAAGCCTCCGAACTGCGCGTGCAGATCGAAGGGCTTGTGAAGGATTCTAATCGCTACAATTAGAAAACAGAAGCTTAGCCCCAAAAAGAGCTTAAGTTTAGGGCAATTTCTGCCTTAAGCTTTGCTTTTATTATTATCTTTGGAAAGGAGGGCTGATTATGAAAAGGTTTTTTTCATCGTTTTTTCTATTGTTGACGCTGTCTGCGCCGACTCTAGTTGCACAACAATCAACGAATAAATTCGATTCACAGGAATTGATAGTCCCACAAGTAACCTATAAGCGGGGGAACTCCATAATACGCAAAGAGTATCCAACTCTTGAAAGTATCATTAAACTTCAGGACTCGTTGGCCAACAACAGAGTTCTCAAAATGCGGATAGGGAGCAACAGGGACCTTTCACAATATGCTGTCGGTTCCATCCCAATTCAGGAATCCGTGAGTCCATCAGGAGCGCGCATCTACAGCATCCCCATAACTACGGCACAAGGATGGAATCTCACCCCCAATATCTCACTGGTCTATAATAGCCAGTCCGGCAACAATGTCGCCGGATATGGCTGGGCTATAGGCGGTCTTTCTTCCATTACGGTCAGAAATGCAAATCCATACTATGACAATTTGAATGAGGGGGGCATCTACGACTCCGCCACGACAAAATATGCTCTTGACGGCATTCCCCTGGTCACATCCGAGAAAGAGGTCTCTAACTATACGCTGGAAACGGCAAGAGGCAATATACTCGTACGAAAGTATTCTTTCCCTTCCGGAGTAGCCCAATATTTCACCGCCATGTATCCTGACGGTTCGACCGCAAGATTCGGTTTTCCATGGAGTCTCTATCCGCAGGATTCGTACCCTCTTTCACTGCTCACAGACAAGGACGGTAATACCATTTCTTTTTACTATTCCCTTGATGGCAATGCTTATTACATCAGTTCAATTAGTTACGGAAGCAACGCATCCATTGCATTCACTTATACGTCAAGGCCGGATTCCGCCGCCTTTGGCCGTTACGTATTTGGGCGAGCGAATGATTATCCCATAAAGCGGCTTACCGCTATCACCAGCCAGGACGGCGAGGAGGTTATCTGCGAGTATGGACTCACTCATCAGCTTCAAGATGATGTATCCCTTCTGAAGGAGATATCCTGTCGTGTGGTCGGAGAGGAGCTTCCGCCGCTAGAGTTCGCTTACGGCATAGACGGAGAAGGCAGCGGCACAAATCCTGCATTCACCACCCTGTCAACGGAATACTTTAACAAATGCTTCACCAAATCTAATGCTTTAAAGATAGAATACCACCGTGGCAAGCTCATGCCGGCCAATCCCAATGATGGTATAATTATTCTTCCACGGAAAAGCACTTATGCAAGAATTGACAGTACGTGGTGGTTCGGGTGGAAGTTCAAGTACGGCTCCAAGTACGCGTCAAGTCAGGAGTTCCTGTGTAACTTCTCTAGTTGTAATCAGGCGGTTCAAAGAACTATAACGGCAGAGGCCGGGTTTCAGCTGATTGAAGCAATTGACATAGACGGCGACGGTACAGATGAAATCGTAAAGATTAATTCTTCTGTCCCTTCACGTGACATCACTTCATACAAGATAACCGTCTATTCGTTTGATTCTTCCTGCAATTACACAAGCCGCTCCTTTACAGTGCAAGTTAATGATGGTTGGCACAATATTGCTTACAACAACCCCGCTAAAAGCTATTTTCGGTTTGGGAACTTCCGCGGCGACGGTAAGGCGATGTTGCTGATTATGACCGAACATTCATCAAAATTTGCTCTTATAGACTTGAATGAAGGGACAAAACTCAGCGAAGGATCTCTCTTCACAATTGATGACGGCGAGGAGAATCTTGTGCTCGCGGCGGATTTTGAAAATGACGGCAAAACAGACCTTTGTCATGTCACCGAAACAGGAATGGATGTCTATAGTTTAACCAGCACATCCTCTACCGCTTTTACATTAAGAACAACCTACTCAGGCATATCTCGACATCAATTATATGTCGAGCCAAATTATGTAATAAACGGCGTCCCACAGGAAGTGTCGCCTAAGATTTATGTGGTGGACCTCAATGGAGATGGTTATATGGATATCGCCGCTGCGCCATTGTTGAGCGTCAATATAGGTGGTGATATCTTTGACCAAACCGCCACATGGAACATCGCGCGCTTCAATGGAAAACAGTTTTCAACAACCACAGAGTCACTCTATATTCGTACAAAAGATGACACAATTATCTTCCTTGATGTGGACAAGGATGGCTTGCCTGATATGCTGCACTTGCAGAATTCACGTTTATACTACATCCCAAATATTAACGGACAGTTCACATCGCAACACAATTACGCCAATGTATCACTGGACTACTCTTCTGATATTATTCCGGGAGATTGTTCTCTATTCGGGACAACTGGGGATATTGTTGTAATCTCCGGGCCTTGGACTACTTTGTACGGCTTCAGTCTTGATCATACTTCCAGAAGGAGCCTTACTCTATTGACAGACAGTGTCGGAAATATCCACACAAACACATACCGCAGAACCGGAGGATATACTGGCGCATATTTAATGGACAGCGACAGGACATATTCGGCGTCATCCGGCTTTTCTCGGCTTAGGGCTCCACTTTCTGTTCTTTATGGCGCCCTCAATTATAGCGAATCGTACCGGACATACACAAATACTTATTACACATATTGGGATGCCATCTACCACACTTGTGGTCTTGGATTCTGCGGTTACGGAAAAATCCGGACAATGGATTATGTCTCTGGGGACGAAACCATAACCGTCCTGAATCCGGAGTCATTCGGTGTCGTGACGGCCGTTACGACAAGCAAAAACAATAACGGTCAACCGTTCGGCACTACCACCAACACTTACGACTCCCACACCACCACCTACGGCAAACTCAATCCGCGTCTGACGCAGAGCGTCGCCGTCGATTCGCTTTCCGGAATCACTACGACGACAACCTATACCTACGGGGATTATGACCTGCCCTCCAGGATCAAGACCGTCCGCCAGATCGGCTCCGATACTCCGCTGACC
>CAJOHV010000014.1 GCA_905234485.1 uncultured Bacteroidales bacterium
TCAGTGACGGCCACCGCAAGGGTGGTCTTGTCGTCATCGATGCCGACCGCAAGGCGAAGGGTGTATTTGAAGTCCATTATCCACCTTTCGCAATGGTTGGCAAGGGGGATCGTGGAGGTTCTGTAGATAGTGTAGGAATTGTCCGAAACTATCTGTTTAGTAGTTTTGTCCGTCAGAGTAGTGCGAACCTCAGCGTGATGCCATTCTTCCAGAGTAGCGTCCTCCGAGAGAGTCTGGGGAATCAGCAGCACTTTTCCTATCTCGTTAAGTTCGGGATTGTCGTAACGATCCACTTTGAGAGCGCAACCGCCCTCTTTGTTGAACACCGTGTAACTGACAGTGTCGGCGGGGTCATAACTCCATCCGCGGGGTTTCTGGATGAAATGTCCTTTGGAAACTATTCCATGGATCTTAATTGAATCCAATACGATGTTGATTATGTTCGACTGGACAAAATTCCCTTCAGTATAGGGATGAGAGTAGTTCTTTACCGTGCGGGCCTTTAAACAAATCTGACTCAGTGCGTGGTTGAAGACTATTGGCACCATCGAAGAATGCATATCACAGTCCTCAACTGTGCGTGCAAAGCATAAATCAGTCTCGGTTTCCGCTTCAGAAGGTATGCTCCAGTCGGCTTCCACTCCTGTGTCTTTGTTGATTGTCACCTGCGGAAGAATTGGCGAACCTGCATAGAATACCAGTTTTCCTTTCTGGGGCCAGTAGTGCTCGCCTTCAGATTTCCACAGAGATTGTTCAAAACTGTAACGTACGATTTCGTGATCAATAAATACGCTATCTGCAGAATCGGTGTTTCCGTCGGGATAGTGAACTGCCTCCACAATGAACGGCTCATCCAGAGGATAGTTCGTCGTGGTAATAATGTTCTTGACCGAATGCGACGCCACCGCCGAGAACACCATCAGTTCCTTTGCCTTATAGGCCGATCCCGGGATGCTCTTGGAACAGGATGCGAGCGCAATCGCCGCAAGCACTATTATCTGCAGTCTTACTTTCACTTCGATCGGTTTTTATCTCTTCCCCGGGCAGGACCGGATTGCCCTGCCCGGATGGAGATAAATATTATAAACAATCGATTCTCACAGACTACAGCAGAATAGCGTTAACTGCATCTATTGTAAGACCATTAACATCTTCTGTGCTCCAGTCCTCAACAGAAGGCGAGAACATAATCTCGTTGTTAGCTTTGTCAAGGGTTATACCGAGATGGAAGATATAGCGTTTGCCATTCTTGAATGCATTGTCGGTAATCCTAGGGTTCTGGGCATCAAACAGAGGAATAGTTGCTGTTTTAGGCTCAGAGTCAGGGTAATGGAAACCATTAATGTCGTAAGCAGTAGTCATATAGGTGACTTCGATTGCGGTGTTGTCTGTTGCTGCAAGGTGAGTAGGGATAACCACGAAGAGAGAGTTCTCTGACAGATTCTTCTCTACAGGTTTGTTCTCGCTGTCCTTCTCCTTGGGAAGCACTGTCGGGCTAGTCGTCTGGTAAGGGACAAATTCCTGATAGTCTGCAACGGGAGTCCAAGTTCCATTACCAGTTACTTCTCCCTCAACATAGCTACCAGCTCTCTTCATTTGCTTAAAGGTAACCTTCTGGACAATGATGTGACCACGGAGAGACTCAATTGTAGTGGCATCAAAAGCATAAACCTGAATCTGGCTCGTGATGTGCTTGAAAACCATCGGCACTTGCGGCTTCAAACTGGATTGCTGCTGCAGTGCGCAGGCAACCATAGGATCTATTTGCGAATTGATAGTAACACCAAGATCCACATTGTCGAGATGAAGGCCTTTATTGCTCTGCTGCTGATTCTCAGTCGCCACAAAACTAGCGTCGAGAGAAAGAGGGTAGTAAGCATAGAAATTGATGAAACCAGTAGGAGTCCACATATAGGGATCAGGATGAGCTGTCGTTGTTACACCCTTCCAGTCCGGACCTTGCTTTTTGATTTCAACATTATCCATCACAGGATTGGCATAGTCAATACCATTGCCATTCTCAAGATCAGCATAAGCGAAAACGCCGAAGCTCTCATCGGGGAAAACGGTTCCCTCTACAAGAGCCTTGGTAGACATTGCGTTAGGCGCAAAGTCGATGGGAGATGTCTTAGGAGCGAAAACCTCGGACTTGGAGCAAGCTGCAAGTGCGAGAGCAGCGGCTGCGATAACTAAAAACTTTTTCATTGTGTTATTGAGTTTGTTTTGTTGTTATTCATTAATAATTAAGCAGCAGGGTTGTAAGGAGTTCAGTCAGGAATATTTACGCCCTGTGCAGCGCTGTTGTCGACCCAGTCGATGATGGAAGGAGTAAAGTAAATCTTCTGCAGATCGATGGTGAGATCATATTCATATTTCTTTCCGGCCTGCCAGCTGGTGATGATGTCATCAACATCGTCAACATGGACAGTAGCCTTCTTGGAGCCGAGAGACTGATTGTCGGAAAGACGATAAAGGGTGTACTTCACGGTGATAGTAGGATCGGTTCCCGCAAAGGATGTAACAGGGATAGCGAGAAGAGCGTCACCTATCGCGGCAGAGAGACTATCTGTAAGATAGGTATTGGCAGTCTCGGGGAATGCCGCAACTCTGACATTGAAATCCTCATTGGCGCTAGGGGTGTTCCAAGTGGTGATAGCTGCAGGAGCTGCATCAACTGCGGGGTTGGTAACTGTCATACTTGCAGCGGTGCTGGCAGCATTGACGACGATGCTGTCGATCTTGAAGCTCAGACCCGCATCGTAAACCGAGTCAGCGGTCTTGGCCTTGAAGATAATCTGCGCGAGAGCGTGCTTGAACTGGATATTGACACCCTTGTCATTTTGGGCGGTCTGGCTGTTCTTCCCGTTGGTTGAATCCAAATAATAAGATTCATTCTGATCCTTGTTTGCTGCAACGGCTGAGTAGAGGAGATCAACCTGATCAGCTACAGTGGTATCCAGAGTGTAATTGGTCAGTGTCAGAACGCCAGCGTTAGAGAATGCTGCGTCAGCTGCATCATAAGGAGAATAAGCGATGAAGGTGAGTTTTCCTTCGAGAGGCCAGTAGTAAGTGCTGGTGGGAGCCCAGATGTCCTTGTTGTCATCAAACTCAACCTCAACGTCATCCATATAAGAAACGGCGCTTGAGTTTGCAGCGGAAGTGTTCCAGTCGCCCGATGCAAGATAGTATGCAAACACACCAAACGAAGGAAGATTGTAAGAATAAGTGGTTCCGGAAATAGGAGCCTTGGTAGCCTTGCCGGCCACGGTGTTGAAGTTGATGACACGGCTCTGCTCGTAAGCAGTCTTGTCTTCTTCAGTCTTTGAGCAGGCTGCGAGCGCTACGAGCACGGCGACTGCGATGATGAAATACTTTTTCATAACTTTTTGATTATTAATTTGTTTAACTTATTTCTTCGTGTTTAGTCAAGAATATTGATCGTCTGAACATTCACGTCAACCCACTCGGTAACGGAAGGATTGAAGAGGATTTCGTTGAGCTTGAAGTTAAGAGTATAGAGATACCTTTTTCCTGCGAGCCACTCCTGAGGAGCGGGAACGGTCACGGTACCGGAGATAGCGGCATAGTTCTTCTGCTTCATCGTGTAACCCACGGTGAGAGTTGTCTGGACAGTGTCCTCAGGAACCGCGTTGGCATCCAAAACGTTTGCAGGCTGAGGGATCATCACGAGAGCGCGGCCATAAAGTTCGGCTGCGGCATCTGTAGCATAGTAGTTAACAACCTGAGATTTTTTGTTGTAGTACACGCTGGAATCAACCTGATTTGTATTGGCAGCCCATGCAACGGTGTCGGCCTCGTAGGTAACATTGCCGGTCAAATCGATACTATTAATCTTGATGCTGTCAACCTTGAATTCCACCGTATCTGCTGCATAGTTTTCGTTCGTCCTGACCCTGAACTGAATCTGGGAAAGAGCGTGCTTGAACATCATAGGGAGAGCAGCAGACATACGGGCACCCTCATTGGAAGCGAACATAAGGTCGGTAGAATCTTTTGCCACGACGGTGTAATCCTCAATGTAAGCCTTAGGCATCGTGTTGGTGGCATCCCAAGCGGTGGAGGTGGGAGCAACCGTGGACGGATGGATTGCAAGGAAGCTGATCCTTCCGGTGAAAGGCCAGTAGTAGTAATTGTCTGCATTTCTCCATGCATTTTTCCTGTCCAGACGACCTCCGGTCCACTCGATTGTGAGGTTGGACATGAAGTTGGACGCATCTGCATCATTGATGTCGGAATAGGCGTCGTTGCCCTCCTTTTCAGTCTGCCAACCCCATACTTTGAAGGAGTTGTTGGTGAGAGTGTCATAGACGGCGCCGGTGATGATGGCGTCGTTGGCCTTGGTGGCCTTCTTAGTAACGGCGTTGAAGCCGATTTCGTTGTCAAGGGTCTGAGGACCGCTGAAGTCCAGATTTCCCTTTTCGCATGCTGCGAGCGCAACCAGCGCTGCTGCAAGAATCAATTGTGATTTTTTCATGATTTGATTGTTTATAAAATGGTTTAACATATTGATTTTTAAATATTTATCGGAATATTTTCTTCTTCCCAGTCGTCGACGCCAGGCTGGAATCCGCCTCCGCTGGTGGTGCCCGGTTCGGGCTCGGGAACCACTATTGTGTCAATTATTTCTATAGTCTGATCTTCAATATTTTCCTCCTTCATGAACTCGTCCGTAATATCTTGAGTCCAGGAAACAGTGTCTCCGCCGACTGTCTTAAGAATGATGGTAAGGAGAAGGCGGCTTTCTTCTCTCGGGTTCTTTCCAAAGGTGTTGAACTGGCCGACCACTATGTCGTTGGTGTCGGAATCAAATCCTGCGTTCATATCGAACATGAGCGTAACATCCGTGTTGGTCTTTCCTTCTTCCTTCGGGAAACCGATGAGGTTGGATGCGATCTGACCGGTCAGGAGAGCACGCGCGGAAGCCATGTACTGCTCACCCGTTATGCGCACAGAAATCTGCCAGGTCTCCACCACGGTCTCGGCGTCCGCCTCGATGGTCTGGGTGCCGGAGATGTTCTTGACCTCGATGTCCTGATGGCTCACGAAGAGGTGGTCAGGCTCGTAGATGACTGCGCTTTCCTGGACCTTCTTGATTGCGAGTTCCCAGACATCCTCAGGGTCAGCCTTGGTGCTGGCGAGTTTGCCGTAGCGGAGGGCGTTAAGCATATTGGACTTCAGGGCGGAGGACACCTCATTAGTGTAAGCCTCAATCGTGCTGTAGTTCTTATCGTTGCGAATCTGGGTGGATTCAGTATCGAAGTTGTAGCCGATGAACTTGTACTTGCCCGGAGCGATGCTCACACGGCCACCCCTCGCGGGGAGGTAGGTCTCCGTCACAAACTCGTAGGTGTTCGGGTCGAAGAACATCACGCGCATCATTTCGGGCTCGGGCATATTCTGGATCCTTCCGTTCACTCGAATGTTGAGGTTAATTCTGAGGGAGAGATCCACTATGACGTTGCCATACTCCAGCTCACGCCTCTGGCAGCCCGGCAGGACTGCAAGGAGAGCAAGGATCAGTATGAATAAACGTCTTCTCATATCTAGTTAGTTCTTCTTTTGCTTCTTGTTGACATAAAACAGATAAGTCAGCGTGACCTTTGCGTCGGTAACGCCGAAGTATTGTGATTTACCGCTCCACTGGTAAACGAGGTGCTGGTTGCTGGCCTTCTGCTGGTAGTAACGCCACTGGGTGAGCAACGGGCCAAAGCCGATTCCGAAGTTCAGGCTCCAGTGCTTGTCGAAGACCATGCTGTAGCCCAGACCCATCGAAGCGAGGATCTCCTCACCCTGATATCCCTTGCCATTACGCTCTAAGTCGTAGTAACCGCCGCCGAGCGAGAGCGAAGCATACCATCCGTCCAGAACTCTCTCGGTTCCGCCGGGAGTGAACGGAGTGGCGAACCTGCTGCCAGGATACCATCTTGTTCCAAGACTCCAGTGCAGGAGCTGGGCGCAGTCCGCGTCGTTGTTCCAAGCCTTCCAAGGCGCTGTTCCGAGGTAATCAGCGTAAACGCTCCACTGATCGCCGATGGGAACTTCGATACCCACCTGAATAGGAGTGGAGTGGAATCCTGTCGCCACACCGGCCGCCTCTGCGAGGAAGTTGTTGGTGACGGCGATGAACGGCACACTCACGGTGTCGTACTGAGCAGACGCTTCTTCGCGCGCGGGCTCGCAGGAACGGGTTATAATCGCGGGAGCGCGCTCGCCCGAAAGGGTTGCCTTGGTGGAAATATTATCGAGCCTGGAGAGCTTGGGAAGAGTATCCTTAGCCACCAGAACGGAATCTGCCGGGGCAGGTAAAGTGTCGATTTGCGAGATTGCCGAATCCGTTGATGTCGCAACGGGCAGAGGCGAATTCTTAATTCTCAGCGAGATATCCGCATAACGCAGAGAGCGGAAATAACGCTTGTAGAGGGCTTTGTAGTTAGGATCCGCCTTGATCAGAGCCTCCTTTTCGTCGAGTGAATTATCTGAATCGACGATAAGGAGAAGTTCAGAACGGGAATCCTCAGTCAAAGTCTTGTCCGCAACGATGTAGGCGCGGAACTGCTCCCATGCCTCAGCGTATGAAGCAATGCGGATAGTTGCGTTGGAACCAGGAACCGAAGAGAGAATATAATTCTTTACCGAGGCAGCACGAAGTTTTGAGAGGTAAAGGTTGTAATTGGCGTTTCCTTCAGGTGAAGAATAGGAAACGATCTGCACATCGAGATTTCCTTCCGAAGAAGCAAGGAGACTGTCGATCACAGACAGGGCAGGCTCGTTGGACATATAATCCGAACGAAGATCTGCGGAATCGAAGGGGAAGGTCACACGAACGCGAGCATCTGCATCTGCCTCAATATAATGCGCGCGTAAAGAAAAAGCACCTGAGAAGACGAGCAGGACAACCACCGCGAGCCTGGCTCCGATAGTTGCAAAAACATTCGCTGTAGTATGTCCTGTCAGCATATAGTGCTTTAATATGTTCCTTTTAAGTTGAATCAGGACTGCTAGCATTATGTCCGATTTTCACCTATAATGGTCGCAAAGGTAATACAAATTTTTGATTTACAAAAAGAATTTTGAAATACTTTCACAAATTATTGTCGTTTCGTAAAAGGAAGAAAATAATTCATTTTTGATTCGTGATTAACCCCACTCTAGGGCATTCAGGGGGGGGGGTATAACGTTTCGAAACGTTTCGAAACATCCACTCAGAAGCACTTAAACACCACAGAATACCCCATATATAGCGTTTTATGTTTCAAAAAGTAATCACGATTGATTAATTGATTGCTAAAATATATATTCGAATAAGCAAATTTGGCGTGAATATCGTTTTTGATTCATCGAAATCTTTTTTTGTATGATTAATATTAACATTTAATCAACAGCATATAGGCCTGAAAATGAGGGGGATTGTTTGGAAATTAATATCTTTGGCTAGAACCAATGAACCGGATAATGAAAACCAGGAAGCATTATATCGCTCTTCTAGTGATCTCAGTGGCATATGTTGCGCTGAGCAGCCCTATATATGGGCAAAACCAGGATGAAAGCCAAGAAATAGAGGTCACCTGCATGGCTGAGAACCCTAAAGACGGCTCAATGTGGATGGGAACAGCAAATAATGGTCTATACAGACTTAGCAAGACAGGAAGCAGGCTTCATTTCGGCGCGTCTAAAGGCAAACTTGGTTCCAACTCTATATTATATATATGTTTTGACTCGGAGGCGAAACTCTGGGTTCTTGGTAAAGGCGGATCACTGACAAGTTATACTGCCAAGGACGGATTCCGCAACAGAGAGTTGGAAGACACTGAAATTTCGAGCGCAATATATCTTCCGAAAAAGGAGAAACTGATGCTCGCTTCTGTGACGAAAATTTACTCCTTCAACACAAGAAGCGAGAAGATTGAATCAGAAGGCGAAATGCCCTTCCCGGCAGTCAATTTAAAGCTTTCAACAGACTCCACATATGTGTGGATTTTCGGAGAGAAGAAGGTGGCGAGACTCGCTGAGGATGGTACCGTCATCGAATGGTCCGGGGTGGGCGATGTTTCGGAAATGATACCTTTAGAATTTGAAACATATACCGACGAAAATGCACCCAGAGGCTATATTTGGATCATCATTATCATATGTGCAGTTGTGTTCGGTGGTGCTCTTGCACTAGGCCTCGTGCTCGGGAAAAAGCGCTTAAACAAACAGCCGAAAGAGGAGTACGGCGCCTCGCAGACAAGTGATGGTTCACTCTATTTCGGTCTGGAAGAAACGAGGATTGAAGAGGCTCCTTCAGAGCCCGAAATTGAGCCCGAACAGCCGGTCGTAAAGCCTGCCAAGAAGACTCAGCCTGTGACGAAATCCGAGTCGAAGAGCACGGAGTTCACGACCCGGATTCTTATGCTCATCGAGCAGCACTACAAAGATCCGAACTTCGATGTGGACGCCATCGCCGAACTAACGGGAGTAAGCCGCATCCACGTGAACCGCAAACTCAAAGCCGAGGGTTCCTCCTCCCCTTCTACTCTTCTTCGCGACAAGCGAATGGAGGTTGCGAAGTTCTTTCTACTCCAGAGCGAAATGCCGATGGCGCAGATCGCTTCAGAGTGCGGTTTTCGCTCGCCGTCGTACTTTACCACGGCATTTAAGGATTATACGGGACTTACGCCCTCCGAATTTGTGGCTCAAAACAAGCTTTGAGACTACTGTAGGGGCATTTTAAGCGCCCACATTTTGGGCGTCATTCCGGTTATCTTACGGAAAATATTGTTGAAGGTGGACGCGCTGAGGAATCCGCTGGCGCGCGCTATCTCTTCCTGCTTGGCGTTAGGATGATTCTTGATGTACTGCTTTGCGTAATCCACGCGCAGAGTATTCAAAAACTCCGGGAAACTTAGATTGTAGGTGTTATTGACCAACTTCGAAATATAAGTCTTGTTAGTGTGCAGGCGCTCCGCTATATCCTGCAAACTAAGGCTGGGCTGAAGGAATAGCTGTTCGTTGAGCATAACCGTCTGGAAACGCGTCAAGAGGCTGTCGTCCCAAGGATTTAAAGCCGCACCGAAAAGAATGTCCTTCACCGCATTCATCTCGCGGGGAGTCATCGCCGCTGTGTTCTGAAGACGATCACCCACCTTGTCCTGAAGCCGGAGAAGGAACTCCTGACTCACTCCCTCCAGTAATTCTTCTACCATGATCTCCTTGATAGGACCTTCGATAGAAGGATGATAATTGTACATCATAACGTTGCCGGCTTGAACGCGGGTAATTGTCTTTCTCGCGCCGAACCAAGAGTCGCGGTTGAAGAAAAACAAACTCACAGAAATGACCACGTTAAGAACGACAGGCAGCCAAAGATGTGTGTCAAGGAAGGTCTTGGTGAAGAGAACCTTGACGAGGATAAAGAGGGCGGGAGTTATAAGAACGAAAATCTGCAGGTCTATTACCTTGATTGGGGCACCCTTTGAATAGTATTCGTGGAAAGACTTGAAACGAACTCCTTCCTTAAAAACATAAATCAGCAGGTAAACAACTGCAAACACGAGTTCCGCGACAATAACCACACGGAAAACCGTATGGCACCAGCGATAATAGTGTCCGAATGTCGTGCCCACGTATTTGCTCATAATCACCGCGCCATTCGCATACAACTCATCCAAGAAAGGGGTCAATTGAGCTGCGCCTATCGTGTCTGTTAGAGAAACTGCCGTAAGTGCGAGCGAGAACGGAATAAGGATCCACAAAAAATAAGTACCCTTGAAACGTCGCCCATAGCGAAGTCTGTCGAAATACATCCACAGTAACGGAATAGCGCACGGAGCCGAAAAGATCGTCACCAGGTGAGAATAAACCAGTATACTTGATGGAATGCCAGGAATCGAATAAATAGCGTCTGCCGTAAAAAACAGCAACATGGCAAAAAGCAGCCACTGAATTAGCATATATGTGGGCGTACGGCGGGCGACCAGGAAATTAAGCAGGAGCCAACCGAGAACCGAAGCAGACGGCAGAAAGAGGAGTAAAGCCAGGAAATTGAAAGACATCGATTGACGAGGTTTTTACAAATATAAGAAACAAATTACTTATATTTGTTCTGCAAATACTAAAAACCGAACCTGTGAATCCGATTCTGATAGACCGTAAAGCATTTCAGGAACGCGCCCTTGGACTAAAGGGCTTTTTCGGCAGGATCCTATCCAACCTGGTCTACGATCTCCTGAACGTAGACGGGCTCAACAAGTTATACTCTACAAATACCGGCACGGAAGGTCCCGAGTTCTCTTATGAGATGCTCAAGAACATTCCGGTGACCTACGACATCCCCGAAGAACAACTCAAGCATATCCCTGCGGAGGAAGGCTTCATCACCGTCAGCAATCACCACTTTGGAGCGATTGACGGACTTCTTCTGAACAAGATAATAGGAGATATTCGTCCCGACTATAAAATACTAACGACCTACTTCCTCGCGCTTATTCCGAACCTTACCGAGTGGTTTATTCCGGTGGATAATTTCTCGAACGGCACTGCAAGAAGCGTGAACGGAATACGCACCGCGCTGGGCCATATTGCAAACGGTGGCGCGCTCGGTCTCTTCCCCGCAGGAGAAGTAGGCACATGGCAGTGCAGAAAAAACCGTACCGCCGTTGGTAAAGGGAGGATAGTGGAAGACAAACCCTGGCCGGACAATATGTCCAAACTGATACGCAAGTCCGGACTGCCCGTAATCCCCGTCTACTTCGACGGAGAGAACAGCAAACGATTCCATAGACTTGGACGGATCCATCCAAGATTCCGTACTCTACGCCTTATACGGGAACTCCTTTTATCCAAAGGCAAGCACATCAAGATACGCATCGGCCAACCAATACCAGCCGACAAAATTGCCAGTATGAATGTGCAGGACCTGGGCAAATATCTGCGCAATCGCTGCTATGCTCTGGAGGCTCAGTGCCAGCCCGATTTCGAGCACCGCCAGACCAGTTCGAACGACCAGGACATCATCCCGCCGGTGGATCCCGAACTCATCCGTTCGCAAATCGAAGACATTAAGAAATGTATCATATTTGAAAGCGGAGATTACCGGGCATACATTATCAAGGAAGACCAGGCGCCAGATGTGATGCGCGAACTCTACAGGCTGCGCGAAGTGACTTTCAGGGCCGCTGGAGAGGGTACCGGGAAAGCCTTGGACACCGACCCATACGACAAGTACTATCATCATCTCCTACTCTGGAATATCCCGGATGGTCAACTGGTCGGAGCCTATCGTATAGGTTACGGATCTGAAATAATGGAACAGCACGGAGGAGTCTCCGGATTCTACACCTCCACCCTCGTCAAGTTCGGTCCGGACGCGCCAAAAATGCTCGCTCATTCAATCGAATTGGGACGCTCTTTCATAGTGGAAAAATACCAGCGCGAAGTCCTTCCGCTTAAACTCCTTCTGGCTGGTCTTTGTGTCGCAAACGTGCAGGCGAAAGCCGACAGTTGCTTCGGTCTCGTGACGATGAGCGCCGCTCTTCCGGACTTCTACAAGAGCCTCACCTGGTACTTTATCCATCGCGATTTTGCTCTGCCAAACGCGGAGAGATTCGCGACCCCCACCAATCCTTTCAAGCCCAATTATCTCAGGGTGAATCCGGAGCAATTACTTCAGGTTCCCGAGGGGGATATCGACGCATTTGACAGACTGGTAGGCGCTATGTCCGAAGGCCAGTACAGGCTGCCGGTTCTCTTCCGCAAGTATTTCTCCTGCGGAGCGCATGTGTCGTGCCTGAATGTGGACAACGATTTCTCCGACTGTGTGGATGCGATGATCTACCTGCGCCTGTCGGATTTCCCGCCGTCGAGCATCAAATCATTCGTCCGCTCGCTTCCTGAAGAGACACAGAAAGCGGTTTTGACCCATTTCTACGGCTCGGACGAGGTGTAGGCCTCATACTCCCCTTCCAGGCGCATAGCGCGCCTTATCGCCTTCAAGTAGGTGCCCCAGCGGTTGCGCACGGAGCCCAGCTCGAATATCATCATGCCGTCGTAGTTGCGATAGGTGAAGGTGGTCGCGCCGGAGTAGTCCAGACCCTCCACATAGGCGCCGAAGGAGCCGTAGAGAGTGCAGGCGTTGCCGATCTTGGGCTTGCCGTAGTTGCACAGGTACTGCATCGTGTACTGATCCGAGACGCCCTCGACCACATGGACATAGGCTCCGAGGTGGAAGATATCCAGATAGTCGGCGAATCCCGTGGTCATGTAGTCCGAAGATGCCCAGGTGTAACCGGCGGAGAGTTTCGCAGATTGTGAGGCCCAGTTCTGGCCCTTTCTCCAGCATTCCCACCACCATCCTTCGGCCCAGTATTCGAGCTTTATCGCAGGATTAATCGCCTTTATGGCGTCCCTGCAGTCGCGAACGCAGCCCTGGATCACGGACGAGCGCCATTTCACCCATTCCTTGATCCTGGGACCGTAGGAATAGGTATCGCGGAAAGAGCCGTAGTAGGTCAGGATGTCGTCAGGCCAGTTTTCCACCGGTGTTCCGGACCATTTTTCGAACTCCTCGCGGGATAGGTCGGAAAAATCGCTCCTGAGATCAAGATAACGGCAATAGTCCAGCGCGATGCCGTCCAGATCGTAGTTGGAGGCGAGTTCGCTGACCATCCTTATCATGTAGGCGTGCGTGGCCGGATGGGCGGGATTCAGGAGCACATAACCTATCTCTTCGTCGTCCGCCGCGCTAACTATTCCTGACGGCAGATACTCCTGCGAGACCGCTTCAGCGAGATTCTCATCGAAATACTGCTGACCCTTGGCTGACGCGGGGCGCGGGAAGGGCATCACGCTCACGGATGCGCTGATCGTCATCCCTATCCTGTGGCACTGTTCCACCATCTCGGCGAGCAAGTCCCAATCCTGGGGCACGTCGGTTTTGCCTATATGGGTGCAATAGCCCAGAAAATCGCTGGTGTAGAAGACATCGCTGTTGGCTGGAGACTTCACATCCATCACTATCCCGGAAAAACCGTTGCGGTGCGCAGTCTGCACCACATCCGCCACCTTCGAGCGGGAATTCAGGAACTGCAGGCTGTTCTCCGCGTCCACCCACATCACCACGGGCTTGGCCGGCCGTTCGGGCGATGCCAGTTGCGTCGGAGTCACACGATAGATCCTCTCCGTGCCGTCTTCGGCCGTGACGATGAAGGTGGCCATCTTGCGAAAGTCCTTCTCGCGCGAAGGATCGGGGGTGATGGTCGCGCCATCGGAGACCGTAACGGTCGCGGTCGCGGTCTTAAGGGCCGTGAGGTCCTCTTCGTAATAAGGCAGAGTTATCTTCGCCTCCGCCGTGTCCACATCGCACTCGAGCGTCCACTCCCCCGCCTGCACGCTCATCGAGAGGATGGCGCAGGATGAACTGAGGGTGTCCGCCGGTTCGGGCGTGACGGGGTCGGGCACGGGGGAAGGGGTCGGCTTGCAGGCAAAAAGACTCAGGATGAGTAGCGAACAAGCAAGCGGGGTCCGACAACCTTCGCTTCGCTCTTCCCTCCCACCTGTGGTGGGCCCCTCCCGCTCACTGGCCGCGGGTGGCCAGGGTTGCTGACCCTGCTTGCTTGTTCTTAACATCATATAATCCTAGATAGCGGTTCTGGACAGTTTGTAAAGTATGACTTCGCCGCTGTTGAAGCCGACATTGATCACGATGTAGCCGGTCTGATCAGCCGGATTGAACACATAGGCGGAGGAGATGCGTACTTCGTGGATGTTGGACACGACCTCGGTGGAGTGGATGGGGGCGAGTTCCTCATCCAGCGGGAGGATGGTGAGGAAAGTGCCCTCCCAGTAGGTGCTGGTCACTATCACAGCGGGGGTGGTGAACCAGTTGAAGGCCTTCACATGGCCTACGGAGTAGTTGCCCCAGCCATAGAGGCCCGGATACGAGGCTTCAGGATCCCAGCCCGGGATATCTTCGACTCCGCCGATCAGCGCATAATCATCGGCCAGGTCTTCGAATTCCATGCGGACGAAAACTCCATAGCCCACGCCCACCGTGTTCGAGTCGCCGATCACGAAGGGACCGTCCAGCGAGCCGGAGGCGGGGCTGATCATCTGGATCCAGTTGCCGTCGCCCAGGCGCTGGCGGGAATCGAATACCCTGCGCTCGGAGATTTTGCCGTTCTTGAACAGCATCACGTTGTGCAGGCCCGTGGGGATGCCCTCGATCGCCACATCGCCAAAATGCAGGGTCGTGACGACCAGGTCGCCGGCATAGTCGCCGGAGGCGCTCAGGGACGCGCAGTCGCTCGGGCCCCAGTAGTACTGCGGATAGCCGGGGACTTCGTCCTCCGTGAACTCATAGAGCATGGTGGGTTTGGCGTTCCAGCCGTCCGCCCAGATGTAGATGGCGCCGGCGTTGTTGGTGTCCACCATATTGCGGTCTTTGGAGCCGGTCCCGAAGGTGGCGATGAAACGGCCCTTGTCGTCGTTGGCGAGCGAGATGAGGCCCCATTCGGAGCTGATGCCTTCAGTGTTAAGGCTGCCGAGCTTGTTGCCCTGCAGGTCGAACACGCTGCCTTCGTGGGTCACGAACTTGTCCAGGTCGCACCAGCCGATCTGACTCTGGCCCTGGTCGAAGATCTGGTCCGCGATGCCGAGCGATTTGTAGGTCTTGCTCCAGCCCTTCACGACATTGTTGACCACCTTGGCTTCTTCAGAGCCGACCACATAGGTCCTGATGGTGCTGCCGTCGCCGGAGGTGACGGTGAAGGCGTTGTCCACATCGTAGTCCATGGGTTTGGTGGGGTCGGGCGAGATGGTCGCTCCCTTGCTGAGAGTTACCTCAGCCACGGCGCCGAGCAGAAGCGGAGCCTGCTCGGGGAGATAGACTATCACCACGCGTTTCTCGAAGCTTGAGATCGCGGCTTCGATGGATTCGTCTCCATTGACTATCTTGAAACTGAGGATGTCGGCTCCGGAGAGATCTTCTGTCTGCTCGTTGCCGTTGTCGTCGGGATCAGTCGGCTCCGCAGGCTTGTCCGAGCAGCCCACAGGGGCGAAAAAAAGCGCGAGCGCGGCGATAATCGAAAAGTACTTTTTCATATGCTTCATTTTTTAACTTCCTGATGCGACTGTGGAGACATAGGCGAAAAGGGTGTACTTATGGCTCTCGCCCGTGGTCCGGTTGGACACGGTCACAGTATAGGGTTTTGATTCGTTAGAGAGGTCTTTTCGGCCCTCGAGGCCGGGGGTGATGAACACGTCGTAGGTGACGTTGGCGCGGACGATCAGGCTGGCAGGGTCGTAGCCATAGCGCGAGGGGTAGTCGCGCGGGATGGCGAAGACGACCGAGCCGTCGCCGGTCGAGGGATCCACGGTGATCTGGCCGGCCACCTGCGGCGCGGAGGAGTTGCCGGGAGGGCTGACGAAGATCGAGCGAATCGCGCACTCGACGTGGTCGAACTCATCGTCCGGCACAGCGCAGCCGGCAACGCTCAGCGCCGCGACAAGCATGGCTATATATAGTGTGAACTTTTTCATTACCATCCGGGATTGTTGTCGCCGAGCAGGGTGTTGGCGCTGCGCTCGGAGACGGGGATTGAAAATGCGTAGTACTGCTCCTTGAAGAGGCGGGTGTAGCCGCCGTCGGCATCGATCACGGAGTAGGTGTAGGAGCCGTCGGGCTGGGGATTGGGCTTGCAGCCGTGGACCGAACTCTCGTTCAGCACGGCAAAAGCCCTGCGCCAGCGGCGCAGATCCCAGTAGCGGAAGCCTTCGCCCGCGAGTTCCACTATCCTCTCGTGCTCAAGCACGGCCATGAACTCGTCCAAGTTGGTGGCAACGGCGCCGGGAAGTCCTACGCGGGCGCGAACCTCGTTCAGGGTCGTGAGCGCCCCGGGGACGTCGCCGCCGATCGCCTGGGCCTCGGCCTTGTTCAGAAGGACTTCGGCATAGCGAAGGAATATCCAGAAATGAGAGCTTCCGTTGGTCGCCCACGAGTTGTCCTCTTCGGTTATCCATTTGCGGAAGTAGTAGCCGGTGACGCTCGATTCGGCGGCGCCGGACTTGCGGAAGGTGCCCATACCGTCGTAGACGGTGTCTTCATCTTCGCCCGTGAACATCTTCAGGCGGCGGCCCTCCCATTTCGCGTCGTTGTAGAGGATGCTGGCGTAGAAGCGCGGCTCACGGCCTGTCCATGGATCGGCGCCGTGCGCAGCCCAGCTGAACTCGGTTCCGTCCGCCATTTCGTAGGCGTCGGCGAGTTCGGCGGTGGGGCCGAAGGTCGCGGAGACGGTGGCGCCTCCGTGGGTCTGCTGGTCGCCTTTCGGGCGGAAGAAACGGTCCGCTTCGTGGCTGAGGTTGGAAGAAGTGTTACCGCCGAAGAAACTGACCGTGAAGATGTTTTCGGAGTTAACCTGCTTGCTGAAGACATTGGAGTAGTTCGCCTCGAGAGCGGCGCCGTGGGCCTTGCAGGAGTCCGCAGCCGCGATCGCCTCCTTGCAGGCGTCCGCGATCGCACCCGCGGCTGCGCCGGAGTTCTTCAGCGACCAGATCTTGTAGACCGCGCAGCGCGAGAGCAGACCGAACGCGGCGGCTTTGGTGGCGCGGCCATACTGGCCGCTGTCCCAAGCCTCGGGCAGGTCTGCAGCCGCGCTGCGCAGGCCGTCCATGACCCACGTCCAGCTGTCCGCCTCGCTGAGGCGCGCTTTGTTGTTCTGCGCCGGGCCGTCCACTCCGTCGGACTCGTCCCTGATGACCACTCCGGCATAGACCCGTATGAGGTAGAAATAGCTGACACAGCGGATGAAGCGCACTTCCGCCTTGCGCACGCGCATGAAGTCGGAGTCGAAGTTGCCGGCATAGACAGCGGCGTCGCGCAGGAATTCGTTGTCGCGCTTGATGCGGACATAGCTGTCTTCCCAGATTTCGAAGGAGGAGGCGTTGTCGGATGTGATGACGTTGGGCTCCATCGAGATAGAGTTATAGGTGTGGCCATACTGGTCCCATGAGCCGGACTTGATAAGATCGGTGTAAGCGTCCGTGAAGTTGTTTCGTGAGTAGATCTCGGCCTTGTCGCGGATGGCGGCATAGAGGCCGTAGACATAACCGTCCAGAGTCTGCTCGTCTCCGCGCCAGATCTGGTCCGGGGAAAGCTGAGAGGTGGGTCCGAGGTCTATCCAGCTGCAGGAGACCGCGGCAAGGGCGACAAGCGCCGTTGTTAACAGATTCTTTACTCTCATGGCTCTAGAAGGTTACATTGACACCGGCGCTGAAGGTGCGCTGCTGGGGATAAAAGCCGTCGTTAACTCCCGGATTTTCCGGGTCCATCCATTTGTAGTGAGACAGGGTGAAGATGTTGGTTCCGGCGAGGTAGACACTGGCCCTGGAGAGTTTCATCTTCCTGACGAGTTTGTCGGGAATGGAGTAGGTCAGCTGCAGGTTCTTGAGCCTGAGGTAGCTTCCGTCCACCAGCCACATGTCCGAAATCCACATGGTATTGCCGTTCCAGCTTTGGTGTATGCGCGGATAGTAGGCGTCGGTGTGGTCAGGGGTCCAGGAGTTCTTCGCGAGGGTGAGGTTGCCGTTGGTGGCGTCCAGGCCATAGAAGGTGCGGGTGTAGACGGTGTTGTCCGTGACGCCGTTGTTGTAGACGCCGCAGAGCTTGGTGGTGACCATGGTCGCGCCCTGGAACAGGGCCGAGAGCGACCATTCGTGCCAGCTGACGTCCGCATTCAGCGAGAATGTCATCTCAGGCACGTCCGAGTAGCCCAGGCGGATGTAGTCATACTGGGCAGTGATCTTGCCGTCGCCGTTATAGTCCAGGTAGCGCTGCTCGCCGAGGTCTATGTAGCCCTGGGGCGGGGTGGGCGCGTCGATCAGCTCGTCCTCGGTCTGGAACAGGCCCAGGCACTTGAAACCGTAGACGGCTCCGAGAGGCTGGCCGAGCACGGCGCGGTAGGAAGGGTGGTCGTCCGTGATCTTCTTGGAGAGGACGCGGTTGCGGGCGAACATGACCATACCGCCGAGGGAGTAGTGGATGTCGTTGTCCAGCCAGTTGTCGTGCTTGAGGGTGAGCTCGAAGCCGCGGTTGTCCATACGGCCGGTGTTGGCATAGACGGGGTAATTGCTGCCCAGCGAGGGGGCATAGGCCGAGCTGGACATGGTCTCAAGGATGTGCGTGCGATACTGGTAGAACCAGTCGAATCCGAGGGAGAGTTTGCCGTGGAAAAGGATGGCGTCCAGGCCGGCGTTGTAGTCGTACATGCGCGACCAGGTGGCTTCGGTGTAGGGATAGCCGCTGGTGTAGTAGCCCTTGACCGGGGAGAGGCCGATTCCGTAGGCGTCGCTGGCTCCGGTGTTGTTGAACTTGATCATGTACGAGTAGGCGCCGATGTCGGCCGAACCCGTCTGGCCCAGAGATGCACGGACTTTGAGGTGGTCCACCCAGCTGAGGTTGTCCCTGATGAAACCTTCCTTGCTCATGACCCACGAGGCCGCGAACGAGGGGAAGAAGCCCCAGCGGGATTCGGGCGCGAAGACATAGGAGCCGTCGTAGCGGCCGGAGGCTTCGAAGATGTACTTGCCGTCGTAGATGTAGGAGCCGCGGTAGACGAAGCTGGCGTAGCCACGGTGGTCGTGGGAGCCGGAGGCCGCGCCCATCACGCTCTCCGTGGCCATGTTCAGGTCTATCGGGTCGTCGGTGGCGAAGCCGTAGCCATGGCCCTGGAGATAGCTGACATAGAAGCGTTCCGCCTCAAAGAGGCCGAGCAACTGCAGCTGGTGCTTGCCGAAAGTGCGGTCGTAGGAGATCTGCGGCCGGACGACGATGTCCGCGCTGTAGGAGTGGCCCTTGATGTAGGTGGTCTTCGTGTATGGGATGAAGTTGATTATGCTGACGGTGAAGGTCTTGGGGTTGAACTGCGCCTGCTTGAAGGGTTGCACGTACTGCTGACTGATCGTGAGGTCGCCGTTGAAGCCGGCGAAGGCCGCGGCCTTGAGGCCCTTGAGCCAAGGGGCGAGCACGGAGAAGTCGTAGTCCAGCTGGAAGGTGGCATTGAGCAGCGCATAGCTCTGGTCGCGGTAGCCGCCGTTGTAAAGGCCGGCCAGAGGGGTGTAGGTGTACGTTCCGTTCGTGATGCCGAGCTGGTAACCTTCATATTCGGTGGCGAGGATCGGGGCGGCGTAAAGCGCCTGGGTGATGGGCGAATACTCGCTCTGGGCGTCCAGCGGGATGCACGGCAGGTGACGGTAGGAGTACTGGCCGAAGACCGTGGTCTTGAAGTCCAGGCCGTTGGCCACTTTGGTGCTGAGGTTGGTGCGGAAATTATAGCGCTCGTAGTGCGTATTGCGCAGGATTCCGTCCTGGCCCATGTAGCCCAGGGAGACGTAGTAACTGGTCTGGTCGTTGCCGCCGGAGGCCGAGATGTTGTGCTGCTGAGTGAGGCCGAAAGGCTTGTAGATGATGTCCAGCCAGTTCGTCTCGGCATAGAGGCCCATGTCCTTGAGTTTCTGGATGTTCTCCGGGGTCCAGTAGAGCGGCAGGCCGTCCATCTCGCGGACTTTGTTGTTCCAGTAGATGTACTCCTCGGCGTCCATCAGCTCGATCATGGCGGTGTTGAAGTCGAAGGAGACGGAGCCGTCGTAGGAGACGGTGTTCTTGCTGCGCGTGCCGGACTTGGTGGTGATGACGATGACGCCGTTCGAGCCGTCGAGGCCGTAGACAGCGGTGCTGGCGCCGTCTTTCAGGACGGAGACAGTCTCGATGTCGTTCGGGTTCAGGGTCTTGATGATGCCTATGTCGTGCTTGATGCCGTCCACCACGCAGACGGGTTCGCTGCCGCCCCACGTGCTGAGGCCGCGCACGAACATCCGGGTCCCGTCGGCACCCGGGGTGCCGGTGGTCTGGATGTTCGTCAGGCCGGCGAGGCGCCCGGTGAGGAGCTGCTGGGCGTTGGTCACAGGGGCTTTGAGGATCTCTTTCGATGAGACCTGCGCTACGCTTCCCGTCAGGTACTCGCGCTTTCGCTCGCCGTAGCCGATGACGACCAGTTCCTCGAGCTGGTCGTCCCAACCCTGATAGATGGAATCAAGGTCGAAGGTCTGATCCTTTGGTGGATTTTGTGCTCCCGCGAAAACGCACGGGAGCACAAAAGCTATTGTAAGGAGTATTCTTTTCACTTCTTGTTGAAGTATTCCAGATAACGGTCGTAGAGATGCCCGGCCTGCAGGTAGGCCGACTGAGGGCTGATGAAGTGGGAGAATTCGAAGGTGATGGCCTTTTCGACTCCGCAGCGCTTGGCGGCCTCGAGTTTAAGGCGAAGCTTGTCGAACTTGATGGGGAGGAACTTGATGGGCATGTCACGGTCGAAACTCTCGCAGTTGGTCCAACTGTGCATTCCCCACTTGTCCGCCAACATCTTGTTGACTGAGATATAGTCCTCGATCTCGTCGTAGTCGTTGTAGCCGTCCTGGAAAGCGCAGGCGTCCACGAATTCGTGGATTCCTTCGAATATCTCGTCCCAGTCGCGCATATGCTCCATGATATCCGGCCTGTCGGCCCTGCGGAGCTGGGCGCTCTGCGCGCTCACGCCCTTGATGCCCTCGATGATGGGGCTGATGAAGGTCGGGTAGCCGTTGGGGTACTCTGCTGATTTGGAGAGTTCCTTGCACTGCTGGCCAAGCTTCTGGTAGCCTTCGATGGCGCCCTTGCTGCGGCGGGAGATCTCGTAGCTGAGGTACCAGCCCTTAAAGCTCTTGTAGTGGCCGTAGCGTTCCCATAGTTCATCGATGATGAAACGGTTAATCTCGATCTCGTTATTGTACACACCCGTGTACCAGTACTCGTCCGAGTCGTACAGACCGATGTAGAGTTTCATATCGTACTTCTCGGCCAGGCGGCAGAACATGTCCACAAGATCCACAGAAGGATAGTAATAACCCTTTTTGAGAAGATACGGGCTCGGATATGTCATCCATTTGCGAAGACCGCAGCGTATGATGATAACCGTGTCGATTCCGAAGAGTTTCATATACTGGAAATCGCGGTCCCACTCGGCCTCGCCCCAGTTCTGGTGAGGTATGTCCGTGCTGATCTCATCCAGGAAGGTACCAGTAATTGGCACTGCATTCGCCTTCTCGACTATCAACCGGCTCTCGAGACCCTTGTTCAGTCCGATGCCATATTTGTCCTTGCCGGTCGTGCATCCGGTAATGATGGGAGCGGCCGCCGCAGCAGCTGTCGCCGCCGCCGTGGTCTTCAAAAAAGATCTTCTGTCTGTCATTATGTTATTTGTTTTTGCGTTTATTTACTTCCACGGCCAGAGATATCACGGCAATAACAAGGCCGAGAACGCCGATAAAAAGGAGTATAAGGTCGAAATTCTCTTTAAGAAATGTGGTCATACTGCAAATATAGTTAAATTTGTGCTGATATGAAGATAGAATTGATAGGGTTCGATTTCGAACTGAATCCCAACAATAAGATGGACATACTCGTCGATGCGGTGAATGCGTCTGACGCAGATCTCATACTTTTCCCCGGGCGCACTATCCGTGACCTGAACGACCTTCTTTACGCCGAGCAGGACATCAAGAACAAGAGTTCGGTGGCGATACTCGAACTCGAAGAATCGCTTCCCAGCAGTTGCATGTTCCAGCGCAATGCCCTGTTTATGATGCACGGCGGCCTTTTCTTCGACCTTTACACCAGCCAGGTTTTCGAGACCGACGAAGACATCGAGGGTAACGAAGCCCTGACGGACAAACTGATGGACGAGTTCAAACGCCGCCAGTTTGCCTGCTGCGGGAACCGCATCACCGTGCTTCAGGGCGGCGAAACCGGTCTTCTGTCGGGCACCGGCTTGAAACTGGACTTCCGCTTCAGCGCCAATGCCGTTCTGAACCGCCGTTTCCAGAGCCTTCTCGCCGGCACGGACATCTTCCTCAACCCTGTCCATGAAGCCACGGGTGACCGTAACCAGACCCTTCAGCGCATGGCGGCGCTGAGCGCAGACGGCCGCTGGTGCCTCAGCACCGGAATGCTCGGCCGTGAGAAAATGGGCAACTTCAGCGACAAGCAACTCCAGCACATCTTCCACGACGGCCGCGAAATCTCCGTTCGTCCGCAGATCCACGACGAAGAGGGCTATGTTTCCCGCACCCTCGAAGTCCCCGACCGCATCGCCCCCTGGCCAGCCAGCACCCCTTCGTAGAAACTAACAACACCACATAATTATGAGCACAAACAACACTCCTACGCCCCACATCGGGGCAAAATACGGCGAAATAGCCGAGACTGTCATAATGGCGGGCGACCCGCTTAGGGCGCGCTTTATGGCGGAGAAATACCTTGAGAATCCGGTCTGCATCAACGAAGTGCGCGGAATGCTCGGTTACACGGGCACCTACAACGGCAAGCGCGTGACCATGATGGGCCACGGAATGGGCATGCCCTCGATTGGCCTGTACACCTATGAACTCTATCACTTCTACGGCGTGAAGACCATCATCCGCGTGGGCTCGGCCGGCGCATACCATAAAGACCTTCACCTGGGCGATCTGGTCCTGGCAGAAGGAGCTTGCACTGACTCCAACTATGCGGACCAGTATGAACTGGACGGAATGTTCGCCCCGATCGGAGACTTCAATCTGCTTCGCAGGGCAGCAGATACTTGCGAGAAGATGGGGCTGAATTACATGGTGGGCAACGTGGTCTCATCCGACCTGTTCTACCGTGAGAACCCCAATACCAAAGGCTGGATTAAGATGGGAGTTCTGGCTGTTGAGATGGAGGTGGCTGCGCTCTATATGAACGCCGCCCGCAGCGGCAACCGCGCTCTCGGCATCCTCACCATCTCCGACCACATCCTCACCGGCGAGAAAACGACTGCCGAACAACGACAGACGACCTTCACCAACATGATGGAGGTCGCCTTATCGTTGATTTAACCCCGTGGCGCGCAACCGCCTGGTTTTCAGACAGTTATTAAAAGTCGACTCCGAGATTTTTGGAGTCGACTTTTAGTATTACGCTGTGTGTCAGGCACTTAGCCGCCACGCTATTCTACTTTGAACACGGACATGCCGGTGGAGGTGACGCCTGAGAGGATGTAGACCTCTTCGCCGTGCTCGCCCTTGTACTCTACGTCGCAGAAGCCGGTCTTGTTGGTGCCTTCGCTGCCAACAGCAAGGAAGTCGTCGGTGTCGCCGATCGGGTAGCGCTGGAATGCAGAAGCATCGTCGCGCACAGCCCAGAAGGCATTGAGAAGGCCATAAGCCGAAGTCCCAGCAGCATCAGGAGTCCTGACCATACGGAGATAGCCGCTCGACCTGTTGTCGGAATCCTGCTCGACAACCGTATAGAGAAGGTAACGGATGCCGCCGATAAAGGCAAGGCGAGGATCCAGACAGCTAGAATCGTAATTGCCGACGTTCGTGAAGATAGAACCGGGGTCGGATCCCCAGTCGGCATTGTCGTCGATCCTACAGTTGTACCACTGGTCGAGGTTTCCCCACCACCATCCAACTACGAATCTCATTTCGAAGTTATTGGCCCAAAGAGCCTGTCTGGTGGAGTTAGCGCCTGTGTTGTGAGCCGAAAGAATGTAAACTCCTCCGGTAAGGGCACCACCCCTTCCTGCAAGAGCATTCGAGAGAGCGTCGGGAGTAGAGTTGATTACACCGGAAGTAAGGCGGAATTCGACTTCCTGACGATAGGTCTTGGCAGCCGTGTTGTCGTAGAATGAAACAAACATCAGGAGGCCGTCTTCGTCGGTACCGTACGAGGTCATCTTGTCGCCGTAACGCTCGCCCGCAGGGACAGTATAACGCATAGCCTCTTCTGCCTTGGTGGGTACGCCCTCGGAGTCGGGCTCGATCATGCGGTAGACCACGAGGTCCTGGTTGGAATCACCCATTGCCATATTGCAGACATAAATCACGTCGCTGTCGTAACCCGCCATCTTG
>CAJOHV010000015.1 GCA_905234485.1 uncultured Bacteroidales bacterium
CCTGGCCACATACACGTCTATTGAAGGATTGAAATCGACGGATTCGGATACTTCAATTTCGAAATCTTTGCTTGCTTGATGCACCCCGGCATTTCTAGACGATAGATAAGACACATAGTTCTCTACCCAGTAGTTACTCTCTGTCATAATGTGCTGTCTTTGAAATTACTGCAAAGATACTAGCTTTCTCGGAAAGGGTACAGAGAAAGCCCTCCGGAGTCTTGCGACTGCGGAGGGCTGGCAGTTTAGGTTAAGCCGGATGGACCGGGGAGGGCGGGACTATGGTTCGCCGCCTGCGGCAGCAGCGGTCCAGGTGGTTTCGGCCAGCATGACACCAGACTTCTCTCCGGTTGAACTGTTGACGTAGTAGTAGCGGAAGAAGATCTTCGGGGCGGAGGCGTTGGGAGCGCCGTTCTTGGCCACGTAGTCGGCGTGAATGTCGATGGCGGCATCGGTGGGTTCCTCAACGAGCTTGATGCCGGAGGCCTTTCCGTGGGCGCGGGAGACACCGTTGGACTGGCCTTCGGTGGCCTCGATCACCAGGAAGATGCCGCCGTTGTCGGCGAGGGCCTCATTTTCCGATGCAGAACTTGCTGAAGATCTCGCCAAGGAGGTCGTCGGTGGTAATTTCGCCGAAGATTGAGCCGAGGGTCGAGATTGCAGCGCGCAGATCTTCAGCGAGAAGATCGCCGGAGAGATGCTTGTCCAGCGCCTCTGAGACGCGCGTGAGGTCGTCGGCGGCCTCGCAGAGGGCGGAGTAGTGCCGCGCGGAGGTGACGACGGCGCCTTCAGTGGAGCCAAAACCGCAGTCCGCAATGGCCTCTTCCAGTTCATCCAGCCCGGTGCCGTTAAGGGCCGAGATACGGAGGGTATCGCCGGTGAGGGAGTGGAGTTCCCGTATCAGGTCCGGAGTGTTTTCACGGACAATCGCGGGGTCGCGCGGGGCGATATCACATTTATTGAGTATCCAGATGACCTTCTGGTCGGGGGAGAGTTCAGCGGAGATGGTTTTCGCGGAGGCGAGGTTTTCCTGCGGGCTGGCGGTGGCGTCGAGCACGGCGAGGACGAGGCAGGCGGAGCGAAGTTTCTCTATCGAGCGCTCTATGCCTAGTTTCTCGATGGTGTCGTTAGACTCACGCAAACCGGCCGTGTCTATGAAGCGGTAGCGCACACCTTCCACGACCATAGTCTCCTCCACGGTGTCGCGAGTGGTGCCAGGAATGTCCGAGACTATCGCGCGGTCCTCCCGGAGAAGGGCGTTCAGCAGGGTGCTCTTGCCGGAGTTAGGCGCGCCGGCGATTGCGACAGGCACGCCGCTTTTGACGGCGTTTCCGACGCGGTAGGAGGCCTTCAGGGCCTCGACCCGAGCGCGTGCCTGTCCGAGCAGGCCGGCGAGCTTGCTGCGGTCAGCAAATTCCACTTCCTCTTCGCTGAAATCGAGTTCGAGTTCTACCAGGGACGCGAGTTCCACCAGTTGAGCGCGCAATTCGCGGAATTCTTCCGAATAGCCGCCCTTCATTTGAGAGAAGGCGAGCCTGTGCGAAGCCTGGGAATCGGCAGCGATGAGATCTGCCACGGCCTCAGCCTGCGCGAGGTCCATCTTCCCGTTAAGGAAGGCCCTTTTGGTGAATTCACCGGGCTCTGCCATGCGGCAACCGGCCCTGATCAGGCGTTGGAGTATAACAGATACTATATACGGCGAGGCGTGGCAACCAATCTCTGCGGCATCTTCTCCCGTGTAGGAGTGAGGCGCACGATATACAGAGACCAAAACGTCGTCCACCTTGGGAACCACTCCGAACTTCACTTCGAAGCCCTTCGACTCTGCGGCTGTGCCGCGTCTGAAGACAACCAGTTTATCCACGGCATCCATTGCGGTGGGACCGCTGACCCTCACGACTGCGATAGCCGCCGAACCGACCGGCGATGCCGGAGCGCATATGGTATCATCGAACATCATCATACTGCAAATTTACAAAAACAACATATTATTTCGTATCTTTGAGTCTATGATTAGAAAAGTATACCTGACGGAAGCGGGATTCAAGCCCGCTGACATTCCTGAACTGTTCCTCAAGTAATGAAACGCATCATCATTATACTTGCCGCGCTTCTGGCGGGCTCTATTGCGGCTTTCTCGCAGGATTGTGAGCCCAAGGCGGACGACAGGGCAGTCGTAACTATAGGAAAAGCCCGTTTTACCGTACTTACCAGCCGTCTTATACGTATGGAGTGGGCCGAGGACGGAGTATTTGAAGACAGAGCCACCCTCGGCGTAGTCAACCGCCTCCTCCCAGTACCGGAGTTCAAGGCGAACAAGAGTTCGAAGCGGCTTGTTATCCGTACCTCCGATCTTACTCTTACCTACAAAAACACGGGCAAGTTCAGCCCCGAAAACCTTTCCGTCGAATTCAAACTGAACGGAAAGAAGAGGAGCTGGAAATACGGCATGTCCGAGGAAGACAACCTGCTGGGAACCTGCAGGACGCTGGATGGGTGTGACGGAGAGAAGACGATAGACCCGTTCGACAAGGGAGTCGTCTCCCGCGCGGGATGGGCGATTCTCGATGAGACCGGACGCCACATCCTCGTCCCTACCGGAACCGACTGGGGCGACTGGGCCCAGGCTCGCGATGATGGCAAGGAGCGCCTGGACCTGTACATCTTCGCTTATGGTCACGACTACAAGGCAGCAGTGTCCGACTTTACGAAAATAGCGGGGAAGATTCCCCTTCCGCCGAAGTATGCCTTCGGTTACTGGTGGTGTCGCTACTGGCAGTATTCAGACTATGAGATCCGCGACCTGATGGACCATTTCCGAGGCTTCAACATCCCGATCGATGTCTTCATTATCGATATGGACTGGCACGAGATGTGGAACGACGACGTCTTTACGGGCTATCAGGACCAGTCCGGACAGACCCTCGGGTGGACCGGCTATACCTGGAAGGAGGATTTCTTCCCCAAGCCCGAGAATCTGCTCCAGGACCTCCACAACTACGGCGTAAAGACCTCGCTCAATATCCATCCCGCCTCCGGCATCCAGCCCTACGAGGAACCCTACGAGAGGATGAGAAAAGACTATCTCAGCCGTACCTCCGTTTACGACGGACCTTGCGATTTTATAAATGAAGACGGCTCGAAAGCCTTCATTCCCTGGTGTATAGACCAGAGGGAGTGGGCGGACGCGTACTTCAATTCGGTGATGCACCCGATGGAGAAAATGGGAGTTGACTTCTGGTGGCTTGACTGGCAGCAGCAGCGTCTCAACAAGGAATTCATCCCGGGCATGAACCAGACTTTCTGGATCAACCATGTCTTCTTCAAGGATATGGAAAAGCAGGGCGACAAGAGGCCGATGATCTATCACCGCTGGGGCGGCATCGGAAGCCACCGCTACCAGGTCGGCTTCTCGGGCGACACATACGCTACCTGGAAGGTGCTCGGATACCTGCCTTACTTCACCTCCACCGCGGCCAACATCGGCTACGGCTACTGGGGCCACGACATCGGCGGCCACATGCAGCCCTGGGGCGTCAACGCTACCAACCCCGAGCTTTATACCCGCTGGATGCAGAGCGGCGTCTTCACCCCCATCTACAAGAGCCACTCGACTAAGAACATGACCATGGAGAAGCGCTTCTGGGTGTTCCCCGAACACTTCGACATGATGCGCGAGGCAATCCGGCTGCGCTACAACCTGAGTCCATACATCTACACGGCAGCCCGCGAGTGTTACGACACCGGCATCTCGCTCTGCCGCCCGATGTACTACGAATATCCCGAGGCTGAAGAGGCCTACTCCTTCAAGCAGGAGTTCATGTTCGGCCGCGATATTCTGGCCACGACCGTCTGTGAGCCCATAGACAGTTCCACCGCCCTTGCCGGACGTCAGATGTGGCTGCCCGCAGGATGTGACTGGTACGACGTGTCTACCGGAACGACCTACAAGGGTGGAGCGACCTGCAAGTTCGATTATACCTTGTTCGAGAATCCATGGTTCGTCAAGGCCGGCGCCGTCATTCCGATGGCCATGCCTGACATCCAGTCCTTGCAGGAGGCCAGCGACGGCTTCTGTCTTTTCGTTGCTCCCGGCGATGGAGCCTTCTCTACCAGGCTCTATGAAGACGACGGAGAGAGCCAGTCCTACAACAAAGAGTATGCATTTACCCGTATAGACAAGACTTCCGATGCATCGGCCCTTACTCTTAGGATACACCCCAGGCAGGGTAGCTACAAGGGAGCCTTGCCGACCAGAACCGTAAGGATAGTTCTCGACGCGGTTCTCCCGGCCGAAAGCGTAACGGTTAACGGCTCCCAAGTGCCTTATACCCGCTTCCCGGAGCAGCGCGGACAGAAGGCCGTGTGGACTTACGACGGAGCTACCTTGCAGACTGTCATTTACATTGGGACCGGTTCCGCTACTGAAGAAATATATGTCTCGGTAAGGTATCCGGATTCCAATAAGACAGACAGGGAAGTCGTCAACGGCAAGAAGGGTCTGTTTAGAAGAATCACCTCGCTGAGCGAAGAATGCAAGTTCATTTACGCCACCTATGTCGACGGCTGGAAGCAGATGCCGATGGGGTTCATCCGCGCTGCCGGTACCGGAAGCCACATCACTGAGGATCCTTCCAACGCAGCCGGCTACCTCAAGTCTCTTGACCTGGAGGCCGCTTATGAGCCTTTCAACACGGATAAAGTTCCGGCTCAGTTCAAAACCAAACTTGCCGCCTGGCTCGGAATCAGCCGATAATTGTTTATCTTTGAAATATGATTAGAAAAGTATACCTGCCCGAGGGCTTCAAAGCGTCCGACATACCGGAGCTTTTCGCCGAAGAACATATCCCGTTCGAAACAATCGATATCTGCAACTGGCCTGAAAAATTCCCCTACAAGCCTACCGTAGAGTTCGCCCTGGCCCACACCGGGACCCATATCCTGATAGACTACAGGGTAGTGGAGAAGACATCCCGTGCAGCTGCAGGGGAGGATTTCGGCAATGTCTGGGAAGATTCCTGTGTTGAGTTCTTCAGCAGCCCGGACGGGGAAGTCTACTATAATCTTGAGTGTAACTGTATAGGAAAGATACTGCTCGCAAAGGGCGAAAGCCGTCACAACCGTATACCGGCCCCGGCAGAGATAGCCGCTAAAATTGAAAGATGGGCTTCGCTTGGAGACAAACCTTTCGCTGAAAGGCCTGCCGGCCCCTGGGAAGTATGTCTGATCGTCCCCGCTGAAGCCCTGAATCTGGAGTCCTTCGACGGTCTTCAGTTAAAGGCAAACTTCTACAAATGCGGCGATCTTCTCGAGACGCCTCATTTCCTGAGTTACGCCCCCATCGACACTCCGAATCCGGACTTCCATCGCCCTGAATTCTTCGTGCCTGTCGCTTTCGAGTAGGATGAAATACTCAGTCATCATACCGGTTTACAACCGCCCTGACGAGGTGTCCGAACTACTCGCCAGCATAGCCGCGCAAACCTTCCGCGACTTCGAGGTGCTAGTGGTGGAAGACGGTTCTTCCGTCAAATGCGAAGACATTGTAAATCAGTATGCTGACAAACTTGATATCAAGTATCTCTTCAAGGAAAACGGCGGCCCCGCGATGGCCCGAAACTACGCCGCTGAAAGGGCAAAAGGAGACTATCTTCTTATCCTGGACTCGGATACCGTCGTCCCCGAAGGGTACTTCGAAGCAATCGAAAACTACCTGAAAGATAATGACCCTGACGCCTTCGGCGGTCCTGACCGCGGAGGGGATGATTTCACCCCGGTTCAGAAAGCGATAAGCTATTCGATGACCTCTTTCTTCACCACGGGCGGCATTCGCGGCGGTAAGCGCAAGATAACCCGCTTCTTCCCGCGCTCCTTCAATATGGGAGTCAAGCGCAGCGTATTCACAGAACTGGGCGGATTCGCCGCCATGCGCTTCGGAGAGGACGTGGATCTCAGCATGAGGATAGTGGAGGCAGGGTATTCCACCGCCCTTATTCCCGATGCCTGGCTCTACCATAAGCGCCGCACGGACTTCCGGAAGTTCTTCCGTCAGGTGCGCAACTCCGGAAAAGCGAGAATTGCCCTTACAAGGCGTCATCCGGGCTCACTGAGGCTCGTACACCTCTTCCCGCTGGCATTTATCATCCTGAGCCTTATATTGCCTTTTGACGTCCTTTACGCACTTTTGGTGTTTGCGGACGCTTCCATAAAGAACAAGAGCCCGAAAGTCGGGCTCCTGTCTGTCGCTGCAGCATATGTTCAGCTCTGGGGTTATGGAATCGGTTTCGTCGCCGGTCTGTTCGAAAAAGAGCAGGCGAATATCGACAACGAAAAATTCTACCGCTAATACGCGTCGTAGTACTTCGCTTCGCGCGGACTCACCTTGTTCATATTGTCCAGGAGATCCTGGTTGGTCTTGTACTCGTCCATGAGCTGAAGCATGAAGTTCATCGCTTCGGTCGGGTTCATGTCCGCAAGGAGTTTGCGCAGGATCCAAATCCTCTGCCCGTTGTACTTCTCGTAAAGCAGATCGTCGCGGCGAGTTCCTGAAAGGACCACGTTCACGGCAGGGAAGATACGCCTGTTCGCCAGGGTCCTGTCCAACTGGATTTCCGAGTTGCCTGTGCCCTTGAATTCCTCGAAGATAACGTCGTCCATCTTCGAACCTGTCTCCGTCAGAGCCGTCGCGAGGATGGTGAGCGAGCCGCCGCCTTCCACATTACGCGCAGCGCCGAAGAAGCGCTTGGGTTTCTGGAGGGCGTTCGCGTCCACACCGCCGGTGAGCACCTTGCCCGATGCGGGCTGAACGGTGTTGTAAGCGCGGGCGAGGCGGGTGATGGAGTCGAGCAGAATCACCACGTCGTGGCCGCATTCGACCAGTCTGCGGGCTTTCTCGAGCACCATATTCGCCACCTTTACGTGGTGGTCCGCAGGTTCGTCGAAGGTCGAAGCCACGACCTCGGCTTTCACGCTGCGCTGCATGTCCGTAACTTCCTCCGGGCGTTCGTCGATCAGAAGCACGATTTCGTAGACCTCCGGGTGGTTGTCCGCGATAGCGTTCGCGATGCTCTTGAGGAGCATGGTCTTACCGGTCTTCGGCTGAGCTACGATGAGGCCGCGCTGACCCTTTCCGATGGGGGAGAACATATCCACTATGCGGCAGGACGGGTCCGAGCCATGTCCATGACCGAGCAGGTTGAACTTCTCGTCCGGGAAGAGCGGGGTGAGGAAGTCGAAAGGCACACGGTCGCGGATGAACTCTGGCGTGCGTCCGTTGATGAACTTGACCTTCACGAGAGGGAAGTATTTGTCGCCCTCGCGGGGAGGCCTGATCTCGCCCGTGACGGTGTCTCCGTTCTTGAGCGCGTTCTGCTTGATCTGCTGCTGGGAAATGTAAATATCGTCCGGGCTGTTCAGGTAATTGTAATCCGAACTGCGCAGGAAACCGTAGCCGTCCGGCATAATCTCCAGCACGCCGGTCGCTTCCACCGTTCCCTCGTATTCAGGGACCTTTGGCTTCTGAGGCTGGTTCTGATTCTGGTTCTGATTATTGTTGTGCTGCTTGCCCTGATTCTTTTTCTGGTCCAGCCTTTCCTGGGCCTTGGCGAGAATCGCCGCCTTCTTTTCTTCGGCCGCTGAATCCTCTTTGCGAGGCTCTTCAGGCTTCGGCTGCTCCTGAGCCTTCTGGGCCTTCGGCTTTCGTCCGCGCTTCTTGGGAGCGGGTTTTTCTTCAGCAGGTTCAGGCTGCTGAACCGCCGGGGCGGGTTCTTCGGCCTTGGGCTGCTCCTGAGCCTTCTCTGCCTTCGGTTTGCGGCCGCGTTTCTTGGGCGCCGGTTTTTCGGGATCCGGCTGGGACGCGGCAAGGACAGCCTCCGCGTCAATTATGGCGTAGGCGAGGTTTTCGTCGTCAAGTTTCTTGATTGATTTGATTTTGAGACCCGAAGCTATCTCTTCGAGTTGCTCACGACTCATCTGACTGAGGTCGTAAAGACGATGTGTCATACGTTGAAAAATATAGATTTGTTCGGCAGAACTGCCGTGCATTATCGAATTCGACAGTGCAAATATAGTAAAATTTTTATCTATCCCAATAACTGCTGCTCTTCTTGAAGCGAAGCAGGTCTGCAAGCGATGCGGCGTTGGCTGCGATCTTGAAACTGTAGGACTGCCATGTGCCCAGCGGGACCCACGACACTGCGATGTTGAAGCAGTGCAGATCGTACGAGGCGCTTATCTGAGTAGTAGTTATCTTTTTGGCGATAAAGTCGTAGCCGGAGGACGCGTTGATGGACATACGAGGGGTGAGTTTGATGTTGCCGCTCATACCCAGGGTAGCCGTGTATTTGGTGTCCTTCACGAGGGCGTCCAGGTCTTTGTCGTACTTGTCGTTAACCGTGCAGTTGAAACTGGTGTTGAAGTTCATAGACCACGGCACATTCGGGTTGGTGTAGTACAGCCAGCCGCCGGGCACATATTCCCCCGTGACGGGATGGTAGTAGATCCTCTGGTAGTATTCGGCCGGGCTTCCGCTGTCCTCGCGGCCGTCGTTGCCGTTGATCGTGCCTTTTCCGGAGATCGAATATGACGCCGACGCCGAAGCGTTCGTGAAGCGGGCCAGCCCCTGCCCGGCCATCACTGCGTAGGTGTTGAAGCGCCTCGCGCTTCCGTTCACCGCATAGACGGCGTACGGATCGAACGCGGCGCTCGCGCTTATATTCACCTTTCCGAAGAGGTTGGTGCTCATAGAGGCGCTTATCTTGCTCATCTTCAGGGAGTCGGCGAGGAAGTTATAGCCGGTGCTGAAGTTTAACTGGTCCAGCAGTTTGACCTTCTTGCTGCCCTTGCCGGTGCTGTCCGCGGGGTCGCGCACCTTGGCCTCCAGGTTGTTTCCTATCGAGATGTTCGCCGTGGCGCTCTTGCCCTTGCTGGGGTATGAACCCAACTGACCCTGGTAGATGTTGTAGTCGTAAGTCTGCTCAACGCCGTTGTTATCCAGGGTGGACACTGTCCTCCAACCATTGGCGTATGTGCCCTTTTCAGGGCTGAACGACATGCTCACGGAAGGGGAGATGACGTGCCTTATCGCCTGCACCTTGCTGTAGCGCCCGAAATTGAACATACCGTAGAGGCGGGTGCTCATCGAGACTGATCCTGAATAAGTCTGGGTGATGCCGAAATGGTTGAACGCCTTTCCTTCCTTCAGGACGAATTTATTCAGATCCGTGTCGAACACGGCTTCGCTGGATCTGAAGAACCAACTCTGGCCGTAACTGATCGAGGGATTGAAGTTGAAATACTTCAGCAACTGGAAACTCGGCAGACCTATCGAGAAGTTGTGGTTCATTCCGTTCTTGAACTTGTCTGCAAGTCCCAGCGCCTTGTCCATATCGAAATGTTTGGCGGAGTCCAGACACTCCCTCATGTAGAAGTTGATCTTGTTCTGCAGGGATGTGCTGTAGCCGAAGGATATCTTCTCCCAGGGCTTTTCCTTTCCGACCCTGGTCTTCTTCTTGAACGGATAGAAGGTGCTCACCGAGAGGGTGATGTTCGGGAGGGTAAAGGCATACGAACTGTCCCTGGAGTTCTGGCTGTGCAGGGCGTTCACGGAGAGGTTTACCTTGCCGTTCCAGTTGTGCGCGTATGAAATTGAAGATGAAATCTGGTTCTGGAGAGCCTCGTTGACCGAACGAGAGTTGTACTTGCTGTTCTGGGGGCTGGAGAAGTTCACCGAAGCGCTGAACGAAGTTCCGGGATGTGCCTTGCTGTCCTGCGAATGCTGCCATCTGAGACCAAAGTTGCCCGATGAATTGAAGTCCGGCGAACCTTGTTCTCCCACCTGGTCGTGAGAGATGGTCATCGAGAACGAACCGTTCGCTTTGTAGTTTATCTTGTAACGCGAGTTCACGTCCAAGGCCCACGAACCGAGGGTATAGTAGTCTCCAGTGACGGAGAGATCAAGATAATCGCCGAAGACGAAGTACATACCTCCGTCGCGCATGTAGAAGCCTCGCGCGGTCTCCTCGCCGAAGGTCGGCATCAGGAGGCCGGTGGCCCTTTCAGGGCGCTTGGGGATGAAGCCGAAGGGGATGCCCACGAAGGGCAGATGCACGTCCGCCACCACCAGGTGTGCCGGGCCGAACACCGTCTTGCGCGTGGGCTTGGTGACCACCTTCGCCACCGAGAGTTCCATCCAGTAGTGCGGGTGTTCCAGGTCGCAGACCGTGTACTTTCCGTGGTCCACGTTGATGGACTTGTCCGGCATCATCTTCACGTGGTCGCCGTGCAGAAGGCCGTCGTCCTCGGAGGTGATAACCTGCTTGATGCTGGCCTTACGGTTGTTGAAGTTGTACTTCACCTCGGCCATGTTGTAGGTTTTTCCGCCCTGGGTCATCACCGGCCGCCCTATCCATTCGCCCGTGAGGGTGTCCAGAACGCCGCGAGCATAGCAGACGCCAGTGTTAAGGTCGTACTCCATACGCTCGGCCTTGAGGGTTATGTCCTGGTACTGGACCGTGACGTCGCCGTAGTAGTAAATCTTACGGCCGCCGTCTGTGAACACTTCCACGATCGAGTCGCGCGCGGTGGAGAAAGCCGGCTGGGTGAGGGAACTGTTCTTGAGCATATTCAGGGAGTCCACCTTGAAAAGCGAATCCGCCCTGTGCAGCGAGTCCCTCCTGGCCAGTTCAGTGGAATCCGGAAGCACCTTTTCTTTCTGGGGCCTGGCGCCGCCGGCAAGCGGTTTGCGGGGAGCATTCCTCTGCGCATAAGCATCCGCCCCGCCGAGTATCAGCAGGGTAATAAGAATCAGCAGGGTGTGGATGTATTTATTGCGCAAAATTGCTATTTTTGTAGAGCCACAAATATACTACATTATTTCCAAGTTATCAACGATGAGACGCATCCTGACTTCGCTTCTGTCCCTTCTGGCTTTGTCCGTGACGGCCCTTTCAAGCGACAAACTTTCGCTCAGCACGGTCGTTATCGACGCGGGTCACGGAGGAAAGGACCCGGGAGCCGTCAGCAAAGACGGTCAGTCCTACGAGAAACATTTCGCTCTGGACATAGCCAAAACCCTTGCGGAAAGGATCCGCGAGGGCTATCCGGATGTCAATGTGATCCTGACGCGCAGCACCGATCACTTCGTTACCCTCAATGACCGTGCCGAAATCGCGAACAAAGCGGGCGCGGACCTGTTTATTTCCGTGCATATCAATTCCGCGGGCGGCACAGCGGCCAACGGATACTCAGTGCACGTCCTTGGACAGTCGCACAAAGAGGGGACTGACCTCTATAAAGCGAACCTCGCGATGGTCCAGCGTGAGAACTCCGTGATTATGCTGGACGACGATTATAATCCGGCCACGGCGGGATTCAACCCTGCGGATCCGGAGTCCTACATCTTTATGACTATGATGCAGAGCGCTTACCTCGAGCAGAGCATCCAGTTCGCCGAGGTAATCAGCGAGAATCTGGTCGGCGGCCCCATCAGAAACAGCCGCGGCGTCAGCCAGGATCCTTTCTACGTGCTATGGAAAACCTCTATGCCCTCCGTACTGGTGGAACTCGGCTTCATAAGCAACGAGCAGGACCTCGCCGCCCTCAAGCAGGAGAAGTGCCGCAAAGAACTCGCCGAGTGCCTTTTCAACGCATTCAAGGCTTATAAAACCGCCTACGACAGTTCGATGCAGGTCAGCAAACCGATAATCCCCGCAGAGCCAAAACCCCAAACGCAGCCTCAGCCTCAGACAAAACCGGAACCCGAACCGGTCGTTTCGGCCGCAGTGCAGTACGGCATCCAGATCGCGACTCTCTCAAAGGAACTGCCGGAAGGGGACGGCCGACTTCTCGGTTATAAACCAGTTGTTAAAAAGTCCGCGAACGGCAAGTTGTATAGACATGTAATCGCGGTGTGCGCAACCAAGGAAGAAGCAAAGGCGAAGATGCCTGAAATTGCGAAGATATATCCCGACTGTTTCCTCGTTAAGATAGAAGGTGACAGCATCAACAGGGTTAATTAAGCAAGAATACTTATTTAGAACGATTCCAAATTATAATAGTCACGATTATCAATTACTTACACATTTGTAAACTTTGTAAAGCATTGATTTTCAAAGAAATGGGGCCCTTGATTTTTCGAGGGCCCTTCATTGAAATATAAGCCAAAAAAAATAAATAAACAACATAAAAAAATATTTTTTGTTAAGAATTTTTCCCCCACATTTGCAGTCCGACGATTAGTTACGTAACCGATCGCTTTACCTAATTCATTGATGCAAGAGAACGCTGAACACATAAAAGTGTGGGAGAACTGTCTGCACATTATCGAGCAGAACATAGAGCCCCAGCAGTACGAGACCTGGTTCAAACCTATCAGGCCCGTATCTCTTGTGGACAGCACCCTGACTATCGAAGTTCCTACTGATTATTATAGAGGTTATCTGGAGAGCGCATTCCTGGATATCCTCAGCAGGACCCTCCGCAGGGAACTCGGCGCCGGCGCGCGCCTGATGTACAGGGTAAGGCCGGTGCAGGGGCAGCAGCCCATCACCGTCTCAGGCGCAGAGGGCGCCGCGGCTCAGAACAAGCCCGTGTCGGTTCCTTCCTATTCGTCGTCAGGCAATCCGAGCGCGCTCGTATTCCCGGGCCTCAAGAGGATCCAGATCGACCCCAGGCTTAACCCGGCGTACCGTTTCAGCACTCTCATCGAGGGCGAATGCAACAAGTTGGGCATTACAGTGGGTAAAGACATCTCGTCCAAGCCGGGAAGCACCCCGTTCAACCCTCTGTTCATCTTCGGCGGATCAGGCCTCGGAAAGACTCATCTGGCCCAGGCGGTAGGAAACTCAGTGAAGGAGCAGTATCCTGATCTGACGGTTCTGTACGTCACCGGTAACGAATTCAAGACCCAGTATATGGACGCGACCAGCGTGAGGAACAAACTCACGGACTTCCTCGCGTTCTATATGAAGATAGACGTCCTTATTATGGACGACATCCAGGATCTGCTCGGAACCGGCAGCCAGAACGCCTTCTTCAACATCTTCAATTATCTTCACCAGAACGGCAAGCAACTCATCCTCACCTCCGACCGCGCTCCGAGGGATCTCGAGAGCTTCGAGGAAAGGATGCTCTCGCGCTTCAAGTGGGGTCTGTCCGTGGAATTGGGTCACCCTGATTTCAACACCCGTCTTGCAATGCTTCGCAAGCGCTGCCTCCAGGAAGGCCTTCCGGTGGAGGAAGATGTCTTGAAGCACATAGCCATGAATGTCAAGAACAACTTCAGGGAACTCGAAGGAGCCCTGATCTCGATGATGGCTTATGCGACTTACACCCACAAAGACTGCACGATCGAACTGGCAAACAGCATCGTGGAGAAGATAGTGGGCGAGAACACTAACGAAATCAGCATTGCGAAGGTGCAGGACACCGTCTGCGAGTACTTCAAGATCACTCACGCAGACCTTATCTCGAACTCCCGCAAGCGCCAGATAGTGCAGGCGCGCCAGATTTCGATGTACCTCTGCCGTAACCTCATCAGCAACTGCTCCCTCTCTTCGATCGGAGCGGAGACCGGCGGCAAGGACCACAGCACGGTGCTGCATTCCTGCGCCATCGTCTCTGACCTGATGTCAACAGACAGGGTTTTCAAGAAGTATGTCACTGACCTTCAGGGCATACTTTCCCCTGTAGAATTATAATTTTCAACTATGGATGCAACAAGAGTCCTTGAGATTTTCAAGGAGATTACCCGTATTCCCCGCGAGTCGGGCCACGAAGAACCCATCACCGCCTGGCTCCTCGAGTGGGCGAAAGCCCACGGCCTGGAGGCCAAGCGCGACGAAATCGGCAACGTATGCATAACCCGCGAGGCCGCCCCCGGAAAGGAAAACGTGCCCACGCTCGTGCTGCAGGCGCATCAGGATATGGTGTGCGAGAAACTCGCAGGCTCGAAGCACGACTTCCTTAAGGATCCCATCGAGTATGTGATCGAAGACGGCTGGATGATTGCGAAAGAGACGACCCTTGGCGCCGACGACGGAATAGGCATCGCAGCCTGCCTGGCTCTTCTTGAGAGCAAAGACAAAACCGGTAAACTCGAGTGCATCTTCACCATTTCCGAGGAAACCGGAATGGACGGAGCCGAAGCGATGCAGCCCGGCTTCTTCACCGGCACGACCCTCATTAACCTCGACTCCGAAGACGAAGGCCAGATGTTCATAGGCTGCGCCGGCGGAGTGACAACCGAAGCCACATATTCATTCAATACCGAGCCCGCCGGAAAGCGCGAGGCTCTCAAACTCAGCATCGCCGGCGGTCTTGGCGGCCACAGCGGCGACGACATCAACAAAGGCCGCGCGAACACTGTGATGCTGCTCCTGCGCTTCCTCTATTCGCAGTTGGACGGCGGTCTCAGGCTCGTCTGCTTCGACGGCGGAGGCAAGCACAACGCCATCGCCCGCGACTGCAGCGCGGTCGTTCTGACCGACGATGCGGCGGCGCTGAAGGCGGCTTATGCCGAGTTCGGCCAGGTAATAGCGGAGGAATTCCACACCACCGACCCGAACCTCATGTTCAGTTGCACTCCCGCCCAGGCGGAAGAGGCGATGGACGAGGGCAGCACCCGCCGAATAGTCGCTTCGCTCTACGCCTGCCCGCACGGCGTTCTTGCTATGAGCCAGGACATCAAGGATTTCGTGGAGACCAGCACCAACCTCGCAGCAGTTCACACTGACCTTTCGGACAACACCGTGTTCGTCTGCACTAGCCAGAGGAGCAGTTCCAGGCCCGCGTGCCGCGCCGCTGCCGCGAAAGTGGAGGCAGCGCTCGCGCTCGGCGGGGCCAAGGTGGTGCACCTCAGCGAGTATCCGGGCTGGAACCCGAATGTGAACTCGCACATCCTCAAGGTGTGTGTGGATTCTTACAAGAAGTGCTTCGGGGTCGAACCCCTGGTGCTCGCCATCCACGCTGGTCTGGAGTGCGGACTCTTCCTCGAAAAGTTCCCGGGCCTGGATATGATTTCGTTCGGACCCACTCTCAGGGGAGTACACGCCCCCGGCGAGAAACTCGAACTGGCCAGCCTGGACAAATTCGTCCGTCACCTGGAAGACGTAGTCGTAAATTTCAAATAAAGTTATGTTAGTAGCCCCATCACTTCTCACAGCGGATTTCCTTCATCTTGAAAAGGATGTGAGGATGGTCGACGAACACGCGGATCTGATCCATCTGGACATTATGGACGGCACTCTGGTGCCCAACATCTCCTTCGGTTTCCCCGTGGTCGCCGGCATAGCGAGCATAGCCACCAAGCCCATGGACGCTCACCTTATGGTGGTGAATCCGGACAAATGGTTCGAAAGGCTCAAGGAACTCGGCGTGCAGTACGTCAGTTTCCACATAGAGGCTTCCGGCTGCAGAACCGGTCGCTTCATACGCCAGGCGCACAAACTAGGCTTCAAGGTGGGAGTCGCCCTGAACCCGGACGTGAAGATCGAGAAGGTCTTCAAGTATGTGGGCAAGGCTGATTTCATCCTCGTGATGTCCGTCTTCGCGGGCTTCGGAGGCCAGAAATTCATCTACGAAACTATCGACAGAGTCACCAAACTTAAAGCCGAGATAGTCCGCAAGGGTGCGCAGACCCTCATCGAAGTGGATGGCGGCGTGAACCCCTCGAACATTAAAGCCCTCGCGGAAGCGGGAGCGGATATAGTGGTGGGAGGAAGCGCGGTGCTCGGCGCTCAGGACCCTGCAGCGGTGATCAAAGCCCTTCAGGAAGCCTGAAGACTCTCTTTCCAAATTCTTCTTGCAGCAACTTTCTGCCGTCTTCGCCGTAGATCATCTCGGCGTGGCGGCAGAAAATCTTATAGAAGGTCTCCATCTCGGCACGGATATCATACTCCTTGCCGGTAAGTTCTTTGAGGGAAACGGGATTAGGGAGTTCTGCGGGCCAGTTCTCTTCGTTGATGTTCAGGCCCACCCCGATAATGCTCGCCTTAACGAACTGGCCGTCCAGGACGTTTTCTATCAGGATACCGCAGATTTTCTTGTCGCCCACCCAGATGTCGTTAGGCCATTTGATTCGCGCCTGAACTCCATGGGCTTCCAGATACTTGACGAGGGCAACGGTGGTGATATGGGTCAGCACGATCGCATCGCGGGCATCCAGGACGCGGGGCTTGAGCACCACGGTGAAAGTGAGATTGCGACCGGGGGTGGCGTACCATGTGTGGAGCCCCTGCCCGCGGCCGGCAGTCTGACTTTCTGTCGCTATCACTGAAAAATTGTCAAGGGCATCCAGAGTCCTTCTGGCCTCGTTATTGGTCGAATCCAACTCGGCGAACCACTTAATTCCTGACATCTTTACTTAGGTCCTATTTTTGTTTATATTTGTAGTGCAAAAATACATATAATTCACAACTTATGATTACACACGACCTGCGAGTCATAGCGGACGCTATCCTCGACAAAAAAGGGGAGAACGTTGTGTCGATTGACCTCCGCAGCATAGGAACGGCGATTACGGACTATTTCGTGATTTGCGACGGAAGTTCCACCACAAACGTATCCGCAATTGCGGACAACATCCTCAAGGAAGCGAAAGAAAAACTCGGCCTCAAGCCCAGCAGAATCCAGGGTATGGAGAACAACTTCTGGATCATCATGGACTTCGGGAACATAGTGGTACACGTGTTCCAGAAAGAATACCGCGAGTTCTACCGCCTGGAAGACCTCTGGGCAGACGCTCCTCACAAGACCTACAAAGTAAGATGAGTACTAAGAAACCGAATAAAAAGGTAAAGACTATCAGAGTCAACCTGTCCTGGTTCTATATCCTCCTTGTCGGAGGAATATTCTTCCTTCTGTTCAGGGACGGCAGCAAAGCCAATCCCCAGAAGGTGGAATGGGCCGAGGTTCAGGAGATGGTCCTCAGCGGTGATGTGAAGGACATCCACTTCATCCGCAACGACCTCAAGGGCACGATCACTATCAAGCCCGACCGCATAGAGCAGTACAAGAACCGCTTCGGCGGGGAAGTGCCGGCCAAATCGCCGCACTTCAGTTTCCTTGTGTCCGCCACCTTCGATGCCGAGCGCGAGTTCGGTGAACTGAACGCTCAGTTGGACGAAGCGCAGCGCGTTCCCATCATCATGGAGCACGACTCCAAGATCTGGGACGGAGTCCTTCAGTGGACCCTGCCTCTGCTTCTTCTGGTCGTTTTCTGGATCTGGATGTTCCGCGGAATGAACCGCGGGATGGGCGGTCCCGGTGGCCAGGGCGGCGGAATGAACCCCTTCAATGTGGGTAAGGCTCAGGGCAAACTGACCGACAAGAACAAGGTCAACGTCACATTCAAGGACGTAGCGGGCCTTTACGGCGCAAAAGAAGAGGTGGTGGAGATAGTGGATTTCCTCAAGAATCCTCAGAAGTACACCGCTCTCGGCGCCAAGATCCCCAAGGGAGCCCTTCTCGTAGGTCCTCCCGGCACCGGTAAGACCTTGCTCGCCAAGGCTGTAGCCGGCGAAGCCAACGTGCCTTTCTTCAGCATCAGCGGCTCCGACTTCGTGGAGATGTTCGTCGGCGTGGGCGCAAGCCGTGTCCGCGACCTCTTCCAGCAGGCGAAGGAGAAAGCCCCGTGCATAGTCTTCATCGACGAAATCGACGCCGTCGGCCGCGCCCGTGGCAAGAACGCCGGTTTCTCCGGCAACGACGAGCGTGAGAACACACTCAATCAACTCCTCACGGAGATGGACGGCTTCGGCACGAACAGCGGCGTGATAGTGCTCGCCGCCACCAACCGCGCTGACATTCTGGACAAGGCTCTTATGCGCGCCGGCCGCTTCGACCGCCAGATCCATGTGGACCTGCCCGAACTCAAGGAGCGCGAGGAGATCTTCCAGGTGCACCTCAAGGGTCTCAAACTAGATCCCGGCTTCGACGTGACCTTCATGGCCAAGCATACCCCCGGCTTCAGCGGCGCGGACATAGCCAATGTCTGCAACGAAGCGGCCCTCACAGCCGCTCGCAGGGGCAAGAAGAAGATCGAGCAGCAGGACTTCCTGGATGCCGTAGACCGCATCATCGGCGGCATAGAGAAGAAGAGTTCGATCATCACCCCGTTCGAGAAGAAGAGCATAGCGCACCACGAAGCGGGCCACGCAGTGGTGAGTTGGCTGCTCCCGCACGCCAGTCCGCTCTTCAAGGTCACCCTCATCCCTCGCGGAAGCGCGCTCGGCGCAGCCTGGTATCTGCCGGAGGAGCATAAACTCCACACCAAGAGCCAGATGATGGACGAGATGTGCTCGCTGATAGGCGGCCGTGTGGCGGAGGAGATGCTCAACGGCGAGCCCTCTACCGGCGCTCTTAACGACCTCGAGCGCCTTACCCTGATGGCCTACGCGATGATCCAGTACTACGGTATGTCAGACAAGGTGGGCAACCTCAGTTTCTATGACAGCACCGGGGCCCGTGGCTACGAATTCACCAAGCCCTACTCGGAGAAAACCGCCGAGATGATGGACGAAGAGGTGAAGAAACTCGTCAAGGAGATCCACGACAAGACCCTCAAACTCCTCACGGAGCACAAAGAGGGCTGGGAGGCAGTAGCCAACCTCCTCCTGGAGAAGGAAGTCATCTTCGCGGACGACGTGGAAGCCATCATCGGACCGAAGGTAAAACCTGAAGGAGAAAAGATCCCCGATCAAGTCGGGGATGACAAATAATGAACGAATTAACGAAACGTATCGTATTCGGCGCATTGTTCGCTGCGATAGTGGTGGTGGGAACAGTGGTCCTGCCGCCGCTATTCCATTTGCTGATGGCCTTCGCTATAGCCTGGACCCTGCACGAATTCTTCGCGATGTCGGTGGGGAAGAGCGGCTTTATCGCCGAACGCGTCCTCGCTATCCTCGGCGCCGAACTTCTTTACGCTTTCCTCGTCCTTTATAAAACCGGAGTTCTCACCCAGTTAAGCCTTATCTCCGTCGCCTTCATACCGGTCTTCCTGCTTATGATAGTTCCTATCTGGCATAAGGACCACTCCAACCACGGCAAATTGGCTTACATTTTCGCCGGCTTGGGTTACATAGGTTTCCCTATGGCGCTTGTTCCCGTCCTCCAGTATCACGCCGGAGAGCAGGACGGCTGGCTCATACTCGGGCTGCTTCTGACTATCTGGGTATCCGATGTGGGCGCATACTTCATAGGCACCGCGCTGGGGCAGCGCCCGAACAGCATCAAGCTCGCCCCCGCGATTTCGCCTAAGAAATCGCTTTGGGGGCTCGCAGGCGCCGTGCTGTTCGGCGTGGGCAGCGCGGTGGCATTGCACTACCTCGGAGTCTTCAAGTTCCCTCTGGCGCATTCTATGGTCATCGGCGGCATAGCGAGTCTCGGCGGCCTTCTCGGCGACCTCGTGGAGAGTATGTGGAAGCGTTATTTCGGTGTGAAGGATTCAGGAAATCTGATTCCCGGCCACGGCGGGCTCTACGACAGGCTGGACAGTGCGATTATCGCGCTCCCCATGATCACTGTTTATCTGGCTGCAGCCGGTCTTCTCTAATCAGTTCGAGCAGTTTATCCACTGCTTCGCTTTCGGGGACGTGCTTCAAGACGGGCACGTTCTTTTTGTATATGCTCACCTTGCCGCCGCCTTCACCCACGTATCCCCAGTCGGCATCGGCCATCTCGCCCGGGCCGTTCACTATGCAGCCCATGACGGCGATGACTATGTCCTTAAGCCCGACGGTCTTGGCCTTCACCTCTTCGAAGGCCTTCTGAAGGTCGTACATAGTGCGTCCGCAGCCGGGGCAGGCGATGTATTCGGGCTTGTAGAAGCGCCTCCGCGCGGCCTGCATAATCTCGTCGCGAAGGTAGGGTTCCACCTCGTCCGGTATCTCGTCTATCTCGCGGTTCATAAGTTTCGGTCCCCATGTGCACGCGGCATCGAGCATGCGCAGTTCGCGCTCGGGCAGTTCGGGCATCGCGCAGCCGCTGTAGCGGGCGGCCAGATACTGAGCCACCGGCAGTTCGTTGACAGGGTCCTCCGTGAGCGAGACGCGTATGGTGTCGCCTATGCCTTCTTCCAGCAGGGTAGCGATGCCCACGCACGATTTGATACGGCCGCTGTCGCCGTTGCCCGCTTCGGTCACACCGACATGGAGAGGGTAGACCTTGCCCTCTTCCTTCATCATACGGACGAGAGCGCGGTAGGCCTGAACCATAGTCACGGTGTTCGAGGATTTGAGCGAGATTACCACCCGGTCGAACGAGGCTTCGGAGCACATCCGCACCCACTCCATCGCGGCTATGGCCATCGCCTCGGGCGTGTTGCCGTAGCGCTCGGTGATGTAGGCCCCGAGCGAACCATGGTTCACGCCGATGCGTATGGCGGTGCCGCTGCGCTTGCAGATTTCGATCAAGCGGGCGAACTGCTCCCGCGCGGTTTCGTGGTCTTTATGGAAGTTGCCGGGATTGATGCGGACTTTATCCACGAAAGGAGCCACTTCCAGGGCCGTAGCAGAGGAGAAGTGTATATCGGCTACTATCGGGGTTATAATTCCCTCAGAACGCAGTTTTTCGCGTATTGCGCGGATGTGCGGCACATCTTGCAGGCCGGGCACGGTGATGCGTATCATCTGGGCGCCCGCGTCCACCATCCTGCGGCACTGCTGGAGAGTGCCCTCGATGTCGAAGGTGTGCGTGTTGCACATCGTCTGGACCACGATGGGATTAGAGCCGCCCAGGAGCAGCGGGCCGGTGCCTATCGCGACCTCACTGGTTGTAAGCCTTGTTCGTGCCATATACTATCTCGTAAGCCTCTCGTTTAAGGTCCTGACGGGTCTTGCCGTAGCGTTTGCCCAGCGGGATGTTGATGCCCGCGGAGAAGATGTAGTCGAAGGGATATGCGAAGCGCCAGTAATACTTGTTCCTGTCTTCATAGCCTGAGCCTGCGGGGAACTGGCTGTCGGGCTCGAAGATGCTGGACCAGCCGTAGCGCAACTGCGCCATCACGAACAACTCTACCGGCCCCAGGAAGACGCCCATACCCACTCCGCCCTGAAGGCCATAGTCTATCTGGCGGTCGCTGTCGTACCAGGTGTTTTGGTAGTTCGGATCCACATAGTCGCCGAAGCGCTCCACATTCAGGCGGTAGCCGCCGTAGAGACCGATTTCGCCGAAGAACTTCATCCAGCGGGTGTCGTAGTGGATCATCGCCAGGAAAGGCACTTCCACCACCTGCATCTTGATTCTTCGCGACCGCTCTTTGTAGTAGCGGTCTTCTTCCTTTCTGGCGTAGTAGCCTTCGTGGCCGAACTCAATGCCTATCTGCCACGCGAAGTAGGGAAGATAGTCGAACATCTTTTCGTAGTGAGTGTAGCGTAGCGAAGCATATCCCGGATAGTAGTAATGGTGCTGGCGGAAGACCGCGGGGTTGAGTTGCATATAGGTGGAGGTCACTCCAAAACTCACCCCGATCGAGGAGTAATTGTTAAGGTCAGGCACCTTGATCTGCACGGTGTCCAGATAGACTTCCTCACGGATGACCGCATTGGTATCCCTGGGCGCTTCTATCTCGGACTCGAAATACTGACCGTACAGGGCAGTTGAAGCGAAAAACGCGATTAATGACAGTAACCTTCTCATACTCATTGCTTTATAAGATCAGGGACATTAATCGTCTGATTCACTTCCACCGCTTCGGGGATGTCGATGAACTCCTGTCCGTCCTCCATCTTGAAGAAGTTCACGTTCTCCGGCATCCTTCGGGTCAGAAGGTCGCCTGTGTCTATCATCGAGTTGCTGTTCACATCCTCGGTGATGCGTATCGAGTACTTACCCTTCTTCAGATAAGGGAAGCGGAGTTCCTTGTTTTCAGTAATGGTGTATGAGCGGAGAACCTTATCGCGCTTTTCGCTCAGAAGATCCACTATCAGGGTTCCGCTGACGCCGGTCAGGCTTACGGTAAGCGTGCTGAGTTTCTCGTCAGTGGGGAGGGTGACCTTCACCTCGGTGCTGTCTGAATAGAATCCGTTTATGTCGCGGAAAGCCCTGTGGGGCACCTTCATAAAGTACTCGTAGCCGGGAAGGAGAGTTTCCTTCGGCATCAGTTTGTACTTACGCACGTCCAGGGTGTCGCGGGTGACCGTAAACTCTCCCTGTATGTCCTTCTGCTTGGGATTCAGGTAGTGGAACTTGAGCGAATCGAAGTTCTCGTAGATGATGGGGTATGTGAAGGAAAGGGTGAAGCCTTCCTGTTCCACCAGTTCGGAGGTCGCTTCAAGTTTGAACACGCAGGTGGTGTCTTCATGCTTGAGGCTCTTGCGGTAGTTGTAATCGTTGCGCTGCTTGCGGGGAAGCGCGCCCTCGATAAAGAGAGGATAATGCTCCACAACAGGCTCCAGTGTGTGTGTGGAGTCATTGGTCTTGCGGTAGTTCACATAGATCTGGAGCGTGTCGGGCACGGGCCTGCGGTCGTTGATCCATATCTCCAGGCTATCCTGGCGGAGGTTGAACTGAGTGATGAGCCTGTCCGCCTTGTAACCCTTAATCCAGAGGGAATCGATCCAGGCGTCCTTGGCCATAAACGAGATGAAGGCGTAGCGCTCAGCCGTGCGGCCGTGGTTCTTGAGGAACTGGCGAGTGGGCTCTTCCTTGAACATCTTGAGCGTGTACTGGCTCTCGCGGGCCCTGCACTCAAGAGTGTCCTTCATATCGTATTTCTGGAGTTCCTTGAGGGTATCGTTAACCACCATCACAGGATGGATCAGAGAGTCGATAAATGCGATCTGCTCGGTCTCCATCTGGTAGATGTTGTCGTTGTTCTCGTCCATGATGGCGTAAAGCCTGTAGAGCGTGTCCTCAAGGTAGGGTAGGGCGAAGTAACCCCAGTCGTCGGTCTTGACCGCGGCCGAGGGTCTGCTCTTGAACACCGCCGAATCCGTATGGTCTTTGTAGAGCATCACGGTGGCATTCTTCACAGGCTGGAGCGTGCTGCAGTCCAGCACCGTTCCGGTTATCATCAAAGTGTCGATGCTTTCGCCAGTGCTGAACACATATGCGTAGCCGGGGAACATATTACCCTCGTTGTTGTCCGCAATCGCGTCCGTGAAGTTCAGGGTGTAAGTGGTGTTAGGCTCAAGGTCTTCTTCAAACCAGACTATCACGCTCTTGCCCTTGATTTTGGACTTTGGCGGTTTCTGCTGAGGAGGCGAGAGGAAGATGTTGGTCGCAGTCTTGATCTTCACGTATTCGTCGAAGCCGAATTCGAACTTCGCGCCGTGAGTGGGGACCATCACCGAGCCCGGGACGGGCTTGGTCCAATAAAGTGCAGGAGGTATCGTGTCCTTCGGACCGCCGGACGGAGACTGGGTCGTGTTCGCGCACGAATGCATGAAGAAAGTCGGGACCAAGACGATCGCGGCTATAATCAGGGGGGTGAGATTCTTCAGTTTTCCCATCATAGATCCATTCTCACTACACTTTGTATGCCATCGATGCGGCTGAGCGAAGAAATAAGTTTCTCGAGAGTGTCGCGGTCGCCCACGAACAGTTCGATCGTGCCCTCGAAGATTCCGCCCTCGCTGCCCAGCACCAGCCTTCTCATGTTGATATTCATGGACTGCGAAATCAATTGTGAGATGTCGCTGAGCATACCCACACGGTCCAGGCCCCTGAGGGAAATCTTCACGGGGAAGTCGGTCACGTGCGCAGCGTTCACCCAGCGGGGGACGGTGACTTTGTCGCCCCTGGTGCTGGCCTGACTCTCAGCCACCCTGCAGGACTTCTTGTGGACGGTGATAGAGCCGTCGGGATTAGTGAAGCCGACCACGGTTGCAGCACGACGCGATTATGTACCTGATGCCTTCGTTGATTATTATCCTCGCCGCCTGGGTCTGATGGCCGTTCTTCAGTTCGATAATGTCCTCGGCCTTGGCGAGTATCTCGGGATCGTGGTCCCTGAAATAGTCCAGAATCTTGCGCTTGGCGTTGCGGGTCACCACGAAATCCAGCCATCCCAGCAGAGGGAAAGCGTTCTGCGCAGTGATAATCTCTATCTGGTCTCCCTGATGCAGCACGTGCGGCAGGGAACAGAGTTTCATATTGACCTTCGCCGCGATGGCGTGTTCGCCTATCTTGGTGTGGATGGCGTAAGCGAAGTCGAGGGCTGTGGCGCCTGAAGGCAGCGTGCGCTGCTCGCCCTTCGGGGTGAACACCACTATGTCCGAGGCCAGGAGGTCCTGATGGATTACATCGAGCAGTTCGAGCGAACCGAGATCCGGGCTCTTGATGATGTCCTGGATCTTCTCGAGCCATTTGTCCATCTCGCTGTCGTTCTCGGAGATGTAGCCGTCGCGTTTGTAGGCCCAGTGCGCAGCGATACCCCTTTCGGCGATATCGTCCATACGCTTCGAACGGATCTGGACTTCCACCCAGATTCCGCTCTTGCTCATAAGCGTACAGTGAAGGGCCTCGTAGCCGTTGTTCTTCGGGGTCTTGATCCAGTCGCGAAGCCTGTCCGGCTGATAGCGGTAGAGGCTCGTGATGGTGCTGAAGATGTCGTAGCACTGCTTGCGTTCCTTCACCGGGTCGTCCGAATTCGGATCGAAAACGATACGCACGGCATAGAGGTCGTAGACCTGGTCGAAGGTGACGTGCTTGGTGCGCATCTTATGCCAGATGGAGTACGGGGTCTTGATTCTCTTCTTGATCGAGAAGTTGTATCCTTCAGCGCGCAGTGCGGCCTCGATAGGGGCTATGAAGGCATCGATCTGCCTTCCGGTGGTGTCCACCTTCGCCTGGGTCTCGGCCTTTATTTCGGCATAGTCTTCCGGCTCTTTGTAGATGAGCCAGATGTTCTCCATCTCGGACTTGATGCTGTAAAGGCCCAAACGGTGCGCCAGAGGGATAAAGAGGTACATGGTCTCGCTGAGGATCTTGTCCCTCTTGTGCTCGGGCATAAACTCTATCGTACGGCAATTGTGAAGACGGTCCGCAAGTTTGATCAGAACGACTCTGACATCGTCGTTCATCGTAAGGAGTATCTTCTTGAAGTTCTCAGCCTGAAGGCTTTCCGTCTGGTAGCCGTTCTGCTTGGTCCTGTCCTCTTCGTCGAGGACGTTTTTCATCTTGGTCAGACCATCCACCAGCGAAGCCACCTTGGGCCCGAAGAGATCCTTGATGTCCTCCACCGTGTACTCCGTGTCTTCCACCACGTCGTGCAGGAGGGCGGCCACTATCGACTTGTAGCCAAGGCCTATGTCCGAGACCACTATCTTCGCCACCTGGATGGGGTGGATTATGTATGGCACACCCGAACGCCTGCGCACGTCTTTGTGCGCTTCGTTGGCGAAGTCGAAGGCCTTCTGGACCACCTTGAACTCATCCTCCGTACGGCAACGCGCCTTGGCCGCTTCAGCCAGGGATTCCCATTCCTTCTTGATGAGGTCGAAATCTTCTTTGGTAAACTCCGTGGATTTCATACACTGCTAAAATAGAGTCGGTTCCGACTCGTCGGACGAATCGATTCTGCTTCCTTCGGGGAGCATTTCCCAGAATTCGTCTTCACTAACTATCCTGATGCCAAGTTCCTGGCATTTCTTCACTTTTTCGGGGCCGGGTTTGATGCCGGCAAGGAGGAACGACGTCTTCGCGCTCACCGAGCCGGAATTGCGGCCGCCGTGGCGTGAGATGAGGTCCTTCAGGGTTTCGCGGCTGCACGAGAAGTTGCCGGAAACCACTATCGTCTGGTCTTTGAGCGCGTCCGAAAGCACGCTCTGGGCGCCTCCGTCCACTGCGAACTTGAGGCCGTAACCGCGCAGGCGCTGAATCTCTATCGCGTGGCGGGCGTCCGACATATACTCGAAGATGCTGCCGGCGATCACGTCGCCCACGTCCTTCACCGCCGCGAGTTCTTCTTCGCTTGCGGCCGCTATCGCGTCTATGTCGCCGAAATGGCGGGCTACCTCGCGGGCAGTCTGTTCACCCACATAGCGTATGCCGAGGGCGAAAAGCACGCGCTCGAATGGCACCTTCACCGATTCGCGCAAGCTGTCGATAAAGCGCTTCGCGGACTTTTCCTTCCATCCCTCGAGGGTCATCAACTGGCTCGCCTTGAGGTCGTAGAGGTCCGCCGGAGTGTGCGCCAGACCGAGGTTGTAAAGCTGGTCCACGGTGGCGTCGCCGGCGATAATGTTCATCGCCTTGCGGGACATAAAGTGCAGCAGCCTGCCTTTGATCTGCATAGGGCAGCCGTCCGTGTTCGGGCAGAACCACTTCGCCTCGCCCTCGCCCCTGCGAAGGGGAGTGTGGCAGTCCGGGCATTCCACCGGGAATTCGACTGGCTGCGAATCAGCCGGCCGCTTCGTCAGGTCCACGGCCGTGATCTTGGGGATGATCTCGCCGCCCTTTTCCACATAGACCATATCGCCTATGCGTATGTCCAGAATGGCCATCTGGTCAGCGTTATTGAGCGTGGCGCGCTTGACTATCGTGCCCGAAAGGAGCACGGGGCTGAGGTTCGCGACCGGGGTCACGGCGCCGGTGCGACCGACCTGGTAGTCGATCGAGAGCACCTTGGCCAGGGCCTGCTCGGCCTTGAACTTATAAGCGACTGCCCAGCGGGGCGATTTGGCCGTGTAACCCAATTCCCTCTGGCAGTCCAGTTCGTTTATCTTAATGACTATTCCGTCTGTGGCATAGGGGAGTTTCTTGCGCTCGGTGTCCCAGTAGTCGATGAACTCCAGAACTTCGTCTATCCCGTGGCAGACTTTGTTGTACTCCGAGACAGGAAGGCCCCAGGAGACTGCTTTCTGCAACAGGCCGCTGTGCGTACTGGCCAGAGAATCGTCGGCCAGGCTCTGCGCAGGGATATGGTAGAGCGTGCAGTACAAGCCGCGCCTGCCCACCTCGTCCGGGTCCTGCAGTTTGAGCGAACCGGACGCGGCGTTGCGCGGATTCGCGAAGGGCTGGTCTTCGTTGTCCAGCCTCTGCTGGTTCAGATGGTCAAACGACGCATACGGCATGAGGATTTCGCCCCTGATCTCGAACTCGTCCGGATAATCGCCTTTGAGTTCGTGGGGGATATTGGCTATCCTCATCACGTTTTCAGTGACATCGTCGCCCATATGCCCGTCGCCACGCGTGAGCGCGCGTACGAGTGTGCCGCCCTTATAGGTCAAGCAGATGCTCGTGCCGTCGAACTTCAGTTCGCAGCAATACGAGAACTCGCGGCCTTCGAGCAGTTTGTCCGCCCTGGCCGCGAATTCTTCGATTTCTTCGCGAGAGTAAGTGTTGGCAAGAGAGAGCATCGGGTAGCGGTGCTCTCGCTGAACGAAGCCCTGCTGCGCAGGACCGTCCTCGAGGTCGGAGCCGACCTTCTGGGTGGGGGAGTCGGGGCTGTAGAACTCCGGGAACTCGTTTTCGAGGTCCTCGAGTTCGCGCATCAGGCGGTCGTAGTCGAAGTCCGACATAGTCGGAGCGTTCTCCACATAGTACTTCCTGCTGTTTTCCCACAAAACAGCCCGCAACTCTTCAATCCTGGCTTTTGCTTCGTTCTTATCCACTTACCAATTCAGTATTTTCTTGAAGTCGTATTCTTCAGGGTTGGCCACATACTTCTTCGCGGCTTCGTAGTCGGCGGGGGTGATGTAGTGGCAAATATGCGCGTAGTAGTTCTGGGCGGTGCCTCCGTCGATGGCGACACGGCGCGGAGGAATCTTTCCGCTTTCGTCCTGAAGGTCTTTGAGGTAGAGCGGCTTCGCATTGCCGTCGTGGTCCACGAACACCATGCATCCGGTTTCACCCTTGGCGAAGAGTTCGTAGGCTCCCATTGCGAGTTCGGAGCAGTACGTGAGGTCGAACGCGATAGGATCCTGGCAGCGGACATCGTAGCCGATTTCCACAGGGCGGGTCTTGATCTTGAGACCGATCTTCTTGAACTCCTTCTCGAGGATGTCGTTGAAGAGGACCGCCTTCGAGATCTTGCCGAGTTCGGGATGGCCGTGCTCGTCGTAGGTCATAGTGACGCCTGCGTCCTTGATTTCCTGAGGATCGAGGTCGTGGAAAACGCCTTCAGCGACCACCACGGTGCCGTAGGGGATACCGAGGACCTTGCGCTTGAGGATAGCGGAGATGGCGAGTTTGACGATCTTATCGAGGTTGATCTCAGTTTTGTTGAACATCTCGGGGATAATGGTCATAGGGCAGTGAGTGGCCTCGCCGATACCTAGGGCAAGGTGTCCTGCGCTGCGGCCCATTGCGGAGATGAGCAGCCAGTTGCCGCTTGTGCGTGCGTCTTCATAGACAGTACGGGCGATGTGAGCGCCCTCATCCTTTGCGGAGTTGAATCCGAAGGTCGGGGTGTTCTCCGGCAGAGGGAGGTCGTTGTCGATGGTCTTCGGGACGTGGATATTCGCGATAGGATATTTCTTCTCGGCGAGGAACTTCGCGATGCGGTTCGCAGTGCTTGCGGTGTCGTCGCCGCCCACAGTCACAAGGAGTTTGATGTCGTTGTCCTTGAAGAGGGAGAGGTTAAAGTTGTTCTCGAAATCCTCAGGAGTGGGTTTGAAACGGCTCATCTGAAGATAACTTCCGCCCCTGTTGAAATAGGCGTCGGCCTTGAAGAAGTCGATGTCTTCTGTGCGCGGGTTCTTGCTGAAAAGTCCGCTGTATCCTCCGTGGAGGCCGATAACGCGATAACCGTTGGAGAGGAAGGTCTTGGCGACCGAACACACGACGGTGTTCATGCCCGGAGCCGGGCCGCCGCCGCAAAGAATGATAACTGATCCTTTCATTTGAGTATATGTTTAGTACTTAGTTTCTTCGAAACTCACAAATTTAACTTATTTCTTCAATATTGTGAAATCCCACGGTCCTGCCTCGGCCATCACCTCAGAGCCAAAGGCTCTCGGCGCCTCCGGGGGAATCCGGAGGCAGGCCGACGCCGGCTTGTCGGAGAAGTTGGCGAAAACCACCACGGTATGCTGTCCGTCGTGCCTCATAAAGGCGAAATGCCTGCGCATATCGAAGCCCAGGGCAGCCTTCTGGAAGTAGCACAGATCGAAATTGTCCGCGCCGGACAGTTCTTCGCGCAGGTTGAGCACACGGCGGTAGACCTCCAGCACCTTCTGCTGGGCCTCCGACAGAGGAGCGAGCGGGTCTATATGGCGCTGATCGTCGAAGATGCTGGTGCGCCCGGCCGCTCCGTCGTGGGCACCTTCGCCCAGTTCCTGGCCAAAGTAGAGCATGAACGGGCAAGGGTAGAACAGCGCGGACACTGCCAGCGCCGAATAGCCCTTCTGAGCCGAGCCTGCGAACCAGGGAGAAGCGAGCCTCTGCTCGTCGTGATTCTCCAGGAAATTGAGCATATGGGGCTGCAGCGGACCGAGTTTCTGCCAGACACCCGTGATATCCCAGGCTTGACCCGAGCCGCTCACCATCTCGCGCAGGGTGTCGTAGAGGCCTGATTTGTCGTAGAGATAATCGAAGCCGCCGGTGTAGATAAACCTGTCGTAGGAGCCGGTTTCGTAGACTTCAGCGATGAATTCAAGATTTGGATAGGTCTGCTTGCTGCCGAGAATCAGGTAACGCCAGAAGTCCAGCGGCACCAGTTCGGCCATATCGCAGCGGAATCCGTCCACGCCTTTCGAAGCCCAGAAGCGAGTGATTGCCAGCAGACGATCCCAGTTGTCCGGGCAGCCGTAGTCTATCTTGTCAGTATCCGTCCAGTCGTAGTCGCAGCGGTGCAGGGTCTTGATTCCGCCGTGCGAGTCCGAGTATTCGGGGGAGACGTGGTTGGGCACGAAATCGATTATGACCTTCAGGCCCGCTTCGTGAGTGCGCCTGACCAGGTCCTCGAATTCGGCCATGCGACAGTCCGGGTTGTCGGCCAGATAGGGGTTGACGTCGTAGTAATCGATAATGGAATACGGCGAGCCGAGGTTGCCCTTGACATAGGGCCTGCCGACAGAGTGACGGATGATGCCAGTGTACCAGACGTGCGAGACTCCGAGCGAGCGAAGGTAATCGAAGGAAGCCTGGTCGAAACCGGACATCTTTCCGCTGCGCCACAATCGAGTCAGTACCTGGTAAATCAGCATCCTCTTATCCGTTCCTTCGTTTGAATTCGGCCACAGTCACCGCCGTGGCCACAGCGACATTGAGCGATTCGGCGCCGTGGCCCTTCGCGTAGGTGGGGATCTTGATGCGGGCGTCCACATGCTGCGCGACCGCTTCTCCGATTCCGAACGACTCGCTGCCCATGACGATCAGCCCTTCGGGCTTAAGGTCAGCGGCATAGATATCCGAGCCGTCGAGAAAGGTGCCGTAGACGGGCAGACCGGCCGCGCGGAAACTCTCGCACAGGTGCGGGAGATCGCAATAGGTCACGGTCTTGCGGAAGACGGCGCCCATCGAAGCCTGCACCACCTTGGGGTTATACTGGTCCACGGTGTCAGGCGAGGCGAAGATGCCGTCTATGCCGAACCAGTCAGCGATACGCATTATCGTGCCCAGGTTACCGGGGTCGCGAACGCTGTCCAGCGCGAGGAAAAGGCCCTTTCCGGCCACAGCGGGCCCGGGTTCGGCCTTGCGGACGACCGCAAGCACGGGAGAGGGGGAGTCCAGGGCGCTGATTCGCGCCATCTGCTGCTCTCCGATTTCCTCCCTGCGAAGGATTCTCTCTATCTTGAAACCGGAAGCGAGAGCCTCCGAGACGAGTTTCTCACCCTCGATCACGAAGAGGCCTTCGCTGTCGCGAAACTTCTTCGTGCCAAGGGCTTTTATCGCCTTGATTTCCGCCGCTGTCAACTTAAGCATAACTGAGGTGCTAATATACTCAATTATTTGCTAAATTTGTACGGTTAGGCTTATGAAAAAGACCCTCACTGCACTTATTCTTCTGGCAGGCCTTTCGGGGCTGGTCTCTTCCTGCGCGGCGCTCTCGAAAGTGGAACTCGCGGAGGACGAGTACATCCTCGATTCCTACAAGATTGAGGTCAGCGGGGATCCTTTCTTCAATGTGAGCGAACTCTCGCAGTATGTGAGGCAGAAGCCTGCCAACGCGCTGTTTCAGCGCAAGGCGGTGATACTCAGCAAGAGAGCCGCCGCGCTCTCGCGCTCGGCGATGGGCGAGCGCCTCACTAAACTCGGGTATTACGACTCCAAGGTGGACACCTCCATCACCTACAAAGGCAAGAAGGCGAAGGTCACATATCTGGTCGAACTCGGGCAGCGGATTCCCATCGACACCGTGATACTCAGGCTGCCGGCCGCCGAAGAATTCCGCGGTGATTTCCTTGCCGATTCATCGAAGATCCTGGTACGTCAGGGAGACAATCTCTCGGAGGTGGTGATGGAAGAGGAGATAGCCCGCAGTGTGGAGTCGCTTCGCGCGAAAGGCTATTACAACATAGATCAGTCGCAGTATCACTTCTACGCGGACACCAACGGCCGCGCCGGTAAGGCTGCCGTCATTTACGAAATCCCCTCCGTCATCCGCAAGTCCTACATAGGCAAGGTCACTATCAGTTACCCCGAGGACCTCAAGTTCAAGAAATCCGTCCTGAAGGGTATGAACCTCCTGCATCCGGGCGAACTCTACAATTCAGACAAGGTCTCGAACACCTACTCGAGGTTCTCTTCGCTCAGGGTGTTCCAGAGCGTCGGAGTGAACCTTACTCCCGTGGACAGCACCACCGTGGACTGCAATATCGCGCTGACCAAAACCAAACTCCAGGGTTTCAAGACCAACCTGGAAGTCAGCACCAACTCCTCGGGCCTGCTGGGCATCTCCCCGAGGCTGAATTACTACCATAAGAACATCTTTGGAGGAGGCGAGTGGCTGAGCATAGGCTTCAGCGGCAACTTCCAGTTTATGATAGACGATCCGACCACGAGAGCCACCGAGGTGGGTACATCCGCTTCGCTGAGCCTTCCGCGTTTCCTCGGACTTGGCTACGAACACTTCCAGGGCTCGATTGTTCCCAGGACGGAGTTCAACCTCTCATTCAGCCGCCAGGACCGTCCCGAATACACCAGGAACCTCTTCTCCGGATCTTATGGTTACACGGGTATTTACCGCCGCAAACTCTCGTACCAGATCTATCCGCTCCAGATCAACTATGTGAAGCTCTTCGACATGACAACGTCGTTCGCGGAGAAACTGGACAAAAACCCTTATATGAAGTATTCCTACCAGAATCACTCCGATGTGGGTGTGGCGGGAACCTTCTACTATTCGAGCAGCACTGATCCCATCCCCAGGACGTCCTACTACACGGCAAGGCTTCAGGTTGACCTTTCTGGCAACGTCATCAGCCTCTTCAAGGGTGTTCTTCCGGCCAATGCGGCCGGCCAGGGCCTGCTCCTCGGCGCCCCGTTCTCGCAGTATGCCAAGATCGAACTCGCCCTCGCGCGCGGGTACCGCTTCGGCCTGGACGACGAGCAGGCGGTGGCCGTCCGGCTCCTCGCCGGAATAGGTCAGGCCTACGGCAACAGCACTGCGCTGCCTTACGAAAAGCAGTTCTACGCGGGCGGCGCGAGCGGCATGCGCGGTTGGCAGACGCGTTCGCTCGGCCCGGGCGCCGCCGCGCTTGACAAGACTTTCAGCATCCCCAGCCAGACCGGTGATATGAAACTGGAAGCGGACATCGAGTACCGTTTCCCGATAGTGTGGCTGCTTGAAGGAGCAGTCTTCGCAGAAGCAGGAAACATCTGGGATACGCACTCAGGAGTGGATCTGGGCGCGGTCGCGGCCGACTATGGCCTCGGCCTCAGGCTGAACGCCAACGTAATTCTGATACGCCTGGATATGGGTGTCCGTCTTCGCGACCCTTCGGCCACTCAGAAATGGCTCGACCCCGTCACCGCCTTTAAATCCGGCGGCGTCGCTCTCCACTTTGGAGTCGGTTACCCGTTCTAGAAGCTTAGAGTGTTTTTGGCCCTAAGCTTAGCCGAATCGTCGAAGCTTAAGGCATTTTTGGTGCTAAGCTTCGAATTAATGTTTAGTATAGTATTTCGGCCAGCAGGCCTGGAGATACGCTTTAAGCGTGTCTTCGTGCTTATTCGGCTGCGGCTCGTAGAAGACTCTGCCTTTGAAGGCATCGGGAAGGAATTCCTGATCCACGAAGTGCCCGGGGAAGTCGTGGGCGTACTTATACCCGTCTGCATATCCCAGTTCTTCCATCAGTTTGGTGGGCGCGTTACGCAGGTGCAGAGGCACAGGGGCCGTCTTGTCGGCCGCAGCGGCTTCCAAGGCCGCGTTGATGGCCATATAGGCTGAATTGCTCTTGGGCGATGAAGCGAGGTAAATGGCGCATTCGGAGAGCGGAATACGCGCTTCCGGCATGCCGATGACATGGACTATCTGGAAAGTGCTGTTCGCAAGAAGCAGGGCGTTGGGATTCGCCAGGCCAATGTCCTCCGCGGCGAGGATGCAGAGGCGGCGGGCGATGAAGAGCGGATCCTCTCCGCCGTCCAGCATACGGGCGAGGTAGTAGACCGACGCGTTGGGGTCCGAGCCGCGAACGCTCTTGATGAAGGCCGAGATTATGTCGTAGTGCATCTCGCCGTCCTTGTCATAGATAGCGGTGCTCTTCTGGAGGCAGTCGTTCACGACCTTGTTGTCGATAACAATCTCCTTCTTACCTGCGAATGAATCCACAACCACCTCAAGGATATTCAGCAACTTGCGGCCGTCGCCTCCGCTCTGGCGCAGGAGGGCGTCTGTTTCTTTCACAACGATGTTCTTCTCCTTCAGCACATCATCCTCAGTGAGGGCTCTGTTCAGCAGAGTCAGCAGGTCTTCCTTTTCGAGCGACTTAAGCACATACACCTGGCAGCGCGAAAGAAGGGGAGAGATAACCTCGAACGAAGGGTTCTCGGTGGTGGCTCCTATCAGCACCACTACTCCTTGCTCCACGGCGCCCAGAAGGGCATCCTGCTGGGCCTTGCTGAAACGGTGGATCTCATCGATGAATAGGATGGGAGCCTTGCCGGACCGGAAGAGGGAACTGGTTTTTGCCTGCTCGAACACCTCGCGTACTTCTTTCACTCCGGAACTCACCGCCGAGAGGGTGTAGAACTCGCGGCCGAGGGTCTCGGCTATTATGCGTGCAAGGGTGGTTTTGCCTACACCGGGAGGGCCCCAGAGTATGAACGAAGACAGATTTCCGCTCTCAATCATATTGCGGAGTATACAGCCCTCGCCGACCAGATGCTTCTGGCCTACATATTCGGATAGATTCCTTGGTCTGAGACGCTCCGGCAAGGGAGCTAGTAAGGTTGTTGCGGGCATTGCTGAAAGATAGTAAGGCAAAAATACGCAAATTATTTGTAACTTAGCATCTGTGACTAAACCTGCCATCATAACCCTGCTGAGCGCTGCGGTCCTTCTCCTGGGCTGCGTCGAAGCCCGCGCCCAGCGCCGTGTGGAGAGGGTAGGCCTGCTCAGTTCCCCGAAAGGCTTCGGAGTCAGCATGGGAATCCAGCAGGAAGACAGGCGTCTATATAACACCGTCAGCCTTATGGCCGATTTGGAAGGCATTCTGGACGGCACTGAGTCCACTCCCGGAATCAAGTTCACCTGGCTGCACCAAAACCAGATCCGCGGGGGAGTCATACGCGAAGACGTGGATTACAGGTTCTATGTGGGCGGCGGATTCACCACCGGTTATGTGCGCGATATGCGCGACCGCGACGACATAAGCCGCAACCTGGGAGCGATACTCGGGATGGCCGCCGGAGCCGGAGTCCTTTTCCTTTTTCAGAACAACATCGATGTGGCGATAAGCGTCACCGGAGAGTTCGGAATGCAACTCCGAAAAGACGAAACTTACGGCACCCTGGACCTCTCGTGGTATGCCAACGGAGTGTTCAAAGCCCTTATTCCGCAAGTGACCCTTTACTATAGATTCTGATGAGCAAGTTATTGAAAATAACGGCATTGTGCCTGACGCTTCTTTTCGTCTCCGAGGCTCTCTCGAAGGCTGAAGGGCCGCGTCTGAGGTACGGTCTTCAGTGGGGTTACAACGCCAAGGTCGCGACTTCCTACGCTTACACTATTTATAACTCCAACGGCAGCCGCATATCCGATTCCCAGCCCTTCACCGGCGACTACTACACCAATGCTTTCGTCTCCGCAGACCTGGGCCTCGAATTCCTCAATTATTTCGCCTTCACCCTCAAGGCGGGTTACAGGGGAGTAGAGGAAGACTATCGCGTGATGCCGCTCGAATTGCAATTCTCCATCTTCCCCTGGAGTTACGACGAAAGCGGACTATTCCTGTTCGGAAGCGGCGGTTTTGCCCTTTATCAATGGAGTCTGGAAGACAAAATCAACCTGATGTCCGCAGGCATAGGCCTTCGCCGCAATATGGGCCTTAAGATAAGCCTGGACGGCTTCCTGAAAGCTAATCTGACCACCTGCAGTCCTCTTCCCGTGGACCAGTACGAAGGCCGCATACCCCGCGACAGGACGGTCTACTCCCGCGCGAAGCACATTTCTCTTGATTTAGGAATCACAAATCGGTTATAATGTATTGCCGATATAGGCTATGTAGCCGGCAGCCATCAAGCCGCCTTCCAGCCTGTTGATTCTGTTTGTCTTGCCTATGTAGGCGAAGAGCGCAAGCAGCAGCGTGCTGCCCAGCAGAGCGCCGAAATCCACCCAACCCATAGTGCCAGTTCCAAGACGCGTAAGCAGGGAAGCGACGCCGAGCACGAAAAGGATGTTGAAGATATTGCTGCCGATTATGGTGCCGAGCGCCAACTGATCCTTCTTCTTGGCAGCAGCCACTATAGTAGTCACCAGTTCAGGCATGGAAGTGCCGCCCGCAAGCAGGGTGATAGCGATGAACTTCTCGCTGACGCCCACAGCCTGGGCGAACTTCACCGAATGGTCCACGAACATCCTTCCGCCTATCACCAGGCCCGCTATGCCTCCAAGCACCATCACGATGGCCCAGAACAGGCTTATGTCGTGCTTCGGCGCCTCCTCGATGTCCACCTTGCCGGTCTTGAAGCACATAATCAGGTAGGCTGTAAAAACCGCCAGAAGCAGAAGGCCGTCAATCCAGTTCAGATAGCCCTTGGTTGTCAGCAACACGAAGAAGAGCGTGATGCCGAAGAACATAGGAATGTCGCGCGTGAGGTTCAAGCGGCTCACCGCGATCGGAGTGATCAGGGCGGCCGAACCAAGCACGAGCAGGGCATTGAGCGTGTTCGAACCCACTATATTGCCTATGGAGATGTCCGCGGATCCCTCAATGGCGCCAGTGAGGCTCACCACCATCTCAGGCATGGAGGTGCCGAAGCCCACTATCGTGAGGCCGATAACGAATTCGCTGACACCGGATTTACGGGCTATGGCGGACGCGCCGTCCACGAGGATGTCCGAGCCGTACACCACCAGGCCAAGGCCTACCAGAAGCAGAAGTATGTCGAATATCATAGCAGTTCGAGTTGGCAGACATTCTCGACATGTTGCGTGTGCGGGAACATATCGACAGGTTGCACTGCCGTCACCTTATATTTCACTGAAAGAGCCGCCAGGTCGCGGGCCTGCGAGGCAGGGTTGCAACTGACGTACACTATCCGCCGGGGGGCGGCGTTAAGGATGACCTTGCCCACGTCCGGGTGTATGCCTGCGCGGGGAGGATCGAGTATGATCACATCCGGCCGGCCGTGCTCCTCGATGAAGCCGTCCGTGAGGATGTCCTTCATATCGCCTGCGTAGAAGTCGCAGTTCGTGATGCCGTTTCTGCGGGCATTCTCGCGCGCATCGTCAATCGCCTCCGGCACATATTCAATTCCTATCACCTTGGAGGCTTTGGCGCTGACGAACTGGGCGATGGTGCCCGTGCCCGTGTAAAGGTCGTAGACGACTTCGCCGCCCGTCAGGCCGGCGAACTCGCGGGCGACCTTATAGAGCGCGTAAGCCTGCTCAGTGTTGGTCTGGTAGAACGACTTCGGGCCTATCTTGAAGTTCAGGCCTTCCATCGATTCATAAATCGCCTCGTCGCCTTTGTAAAGTATGCACTCCTGATCGGCTACCGAGTCGTTAACTTTCGCATTTACAAGGTAGTAAAGCGAACTTATCTCAGGGAATTCTGCAGCAATTGCGTCCAGGAAAGCCTCTCTTCCGGGGAAGTCTCGACCGAAACAGACTATCAGCATAACTTGCTGATTTTCAGCAGTCCTAACAAACATGTTACGCAGAATACCCGTTTTTTCCCTCAAATTAAAGAAGGAAATACCGTGTTCGAGGGCGTATTTCTTGACGAAAAGCCTTATCTGATTGGACGGTTCTCTCTGTAAATAACAGTGTTGGATGTCGAGCACCTTGTCGAAGAATTTCCCCACGTGGAAACCCAGCCCAACGCGCTCTTCGTCGCTCAGTTTTTCGGGGTCTTCATCGGAGAAAACCCACCTCCTGTCCGAGGCAGTGAACTCAAGTTTGTTGCGGTACTCCCTGATCTTCTCCGAACCAATCGTAGGCCTTATCTCCGGCACGTCCAGATGCCCAATGCGAACCAACTGGTCATAGACCTGCTGGCGCTTGGCTTCAAGCTGGAGATCGTAGGGGAGTATCTGCCATTTGCAGCCCCCGCAAGTGCCGAAATGGCTGCAGAAAGGTTCGAGACGACGAGGGGAGGGTTGGACCAGGCGCACTATCCGCCCTTCCAGAAAGGACTTCTTGCGCTTGGTGACCATCACGTCCACCACATCGCCAGGGACGGCAAAGGGCACAAACAGCACCCTCGCGGTGGCTTCCTCCGGCTCGGTAGGCAACTTGGCGTGCGCCAGAGCCTTGCCTTCGGCAGCCACGGCTTCGATAGTGACTCCTTCGAGTATGATAGTGGTTTTCCTTCCTCTTGCCATCCCTTCGGGAAGATTACTTCTTGATCATCTCGATACGGTTGGAAGCGAAGTTGAAACCAGCCTTTCCAAGTTCGGTGTAAAGAGTAGTGCGAAGGCCGAAATAGAGGGGCCAGTAGTCTGAGTTCTTGCACCAGACGCGGGTCCTGACCGTGACCGCGTCTTTATCGATATCGCACACCGTGAAGAAGGGCGCTCCGGCCTCTTCCACAGGCTCTTTGATAATCCTTTCGTCCTTGTCTATCAAGGCTTTAAGGGTCGTCATCAACTTCTCTACATCAGTTCCGTGCTCAAAGGGAAGATCTATATCCAGACGGCGGAACGACTTGGGAGAATAGTTGTTGATTGTGCCGGAACTCAGCGCGCCGTTGGGAAGAATGATAACCCTGTTGTCCGGGGTGCGGAGTTTGGTGGAGACGATATTGACCTCAGTCACAGTTCCAAGGTAACCCTGCGCCTCGATGAGGTCGCCGGCCTTGAAAGGCTTGAACGCGATCAGCATCATACCGCCGGCGAAGTTCTGCATTGTGCCGCTCAGGGCGAGACCTATGGCCATACCGCCTGCAGCAAGAACAGCCGCCAGGGAAGTGGTGTTGATGCCGAGAGTGCCTATCACGACCACAATCAGCAGCACGGTGAGAGCGATGCTCACAAGGGAAGTTGTAAAGGAGATGATGGCCTGGTCAGTCTTGCGCTTGGTCATACCTCTCTGCATAATGGTCCTGATCTTCTTAATGAGCCAGGCGCCCACTATGTAGATTACCAAGGCTGCGACCACCTTCAGAACTAACTGAAGGGCATCTTCACCCAAGCCCTGCAGGGCGGTGTTCGGGTCTTCCTTGAAGTTCGTTACCAAGGCCTGCTGGGCCTCTTTCCATGCATTGATAGTGGAATCAGGGTTGTTTGCAAGCAAACCCTCGATCTGCAATACTTTTCCTAGCATCGTTCAGTCCGTTTAATTCAACGTGCTAATATACAAAAAATCCTATATAGAGCCGTCGCTCAATCTCATCGACCGCATTGAATTAAGGACGGCGAGGACCATGACTCCCACGTCGGCGAAGACGGCGGCCCACATTCCGGCGAGCCCGAGGGCGCCGAGCACTAGGCAGGCGGCCTTGATACCGAGGGCGAAGACTATGTTCTGACGAACGATACGGAGGCATTTGCGGCTGATTCTGACGGCCGTGACGATGCCCATAGGGTCGTCGTCCATCAGGACCACGTCGGCCGCTTCGATGGCGGCGTCTGAGCCCATCGCGCCCATCGCGATTCCCACATCGGCGCGGGTGAGGACGGGGGCGTCGTTGATGCCGTCGCCCACGAAGGCGAGTTTGCCCGTCACATCGTCCGCTATCAGTTCCTCGACCTTGTCCACCTTGTCGGCAGGGAGCAGTCCGCTGTACACGCGGTCCACGCCCAGTTCCACGGCCACATGGCCCGCCACCTTCGGCGAGTCGCCCGTGAGCATGACCGTGCGAGTGATTCCGGCCTTGCGAAGAAGGTCGATCGCCTTGCGCGAGGTGGGTTTGACCACGTCCGTAATCAGGATGTGTCCGGCGTATTCGCCGTCGAGGGCTATGTGGACCAGCGTTCCGGCGCAATGGCAGGGAAGGGGTTCCACGCCCAGGCGACGCATTAGTTTTTCATTGCCTGCAGCGACCTTTATTCCGTCCACTATCGCTATCACGCCTTCTCCTGCAACTTCCTGAATATCAGCGACTCTCGAGCGGTCAACGGGTTTGCCGTAAGCAGTCTGTATGCTACGGCTGATGGGGTGCGACGATGCGCATTCAGCGTGCGCTGTGAGTTCGATAATACGGGCTTCCTCGATGGGGGAGTGATGCACCGCCCTCACCTCGAAGACGCCCTTAGTGAGCGTTCCGGTCTTGTCGAAAACGAAGGTTTTGACTTTCGAAAGGGCTTCCAGATAGTTCGATCCCTTCACGAGGATGCCTCTGCGGCCGGCTCCGCCTATCGCGGCGAAGAAACTGAGCGGTATGGAGATAACAAGTGCGCAAGGGCAACTGATCACCAGGAAGGTGAGAGCACGGTAGATCCAGGTTTGCCACTCGGGACCGCCTGCGGCTCCTGTAAGCAGGAAGAACAGGGGAGGGAGGACTGCCAATGCCAGGGCGCTGAAGCACACTGCAGGGGTATAAATGCGCGCAAAACGCGATATGAAGGCCTCTGACTGCGATTTATGGGAGGTTGAATTCTCCACCAGTTCGAGGACTTTGGTCACAGTGGATTCGCCGAAAGGCTTGGTAGTGCGTACGCGAAGGACGCCCACAAGGTTTATGCAGCCGCTGATGATCTCATCGCCGGGGCCCACGTCGCGGGGGAGGCTTTCGCCGGTCAGGGCGGCGGTGTTTAGAGTAGAGTTACCCTTTTCCACAATGCCGTCCAGAGGCACTTTTTCGCCCGGCTGGACTATGATAATAGAGCCGACTTCGACCTCGTTGGGATCAACCCAGTGAAGCACTCCGCCTGTTTCCACATTGGCGTAGTCCGGGCGTATGTCCATCAGAGCGGAAATGCTCTTGCGGCTCTTGCCCACGGCGTAGTTCTGGAAGAATTCACCTATCTGGTAAAAGAGCATAACGGCGATCGCTTCGTTGTAATCGCCGCTTTTCTCCCAGATTGCGAGTGCGAAAGCGCCCGCTGTGGCCACCGCCATAAGAAAATTCTCGTCAGAAGGCCTTCCATTGATGATTCCAAGGCCCGCTTTACGCAGAATATCGTAGCCGATAAGTATGTACACGCCCAGGTAGCAGGCGAGTTTCAGGTAGAAATTGCTTATCGGGATGAGGCTCAAAGCAGCGGTAAAAACCGCCGCCAGAACTATCCTGATAAGCATTTTCCGCTGTTTTTTCGTTAATTTCATAGTTCGATTTCGCAATCGGGTTCAACCTTTTTGCAGGCGCGGAGGACGTTTTTCATGATGGTTTTCTCATCGGCTCCGTCGGGGAAGTCAACGATCATTTTCTGGGTCATGAAGTTCACGACGGCGTTTTGCACGCCCTCGGTCTTTTTGGCGGCGTTTTCCATCAGTAGAGCGCAGTTCGCGCAATCGACTTCGATATTGTATGTCTTTTTCATAATCTTTAGAGTTTTTGTTTCACAGTGCAAAGTTCGGGCGGCCGGAAGAGATATCCATACCTAACAATTGGTATTTTGCACGTATCTCTGCGGGGAAGACCGCAGAGATACTTAAACAAATACACAAGTTAACATAATATAAATTGTGTAACAATAGAGCTTATTTGAGCGTGAAAGGCAAATCTGCTCGTATATCAGCGGACGACGCGCCAATCAGAGCGTGGAACTCGCCCGGTTCCGCGACCCATTCGTGTTTATCCGCGTCGAAGAAACTGAGCGCTTCTTTATTAATGGTGAAACTCACCTTTTTGCTCTCGCCCGGATTCAGGTAGACTTTTTCGAATCCCTTGAGTTCTTTTGCCGGACGAGCCACCGATGCTTCACTGTCGCTCACATATAATTGGACGACTTCGGCTCCGGCGACTTTTCCGGTGTTGGTCACGGTCGCGCTGACTTTCCAGCCGGCGCCGCTGCGCTTGACGCTCGCCTTGCCGATTTCAAAGGTCGTGTAACTGAGTCCGTGGCCGAATGCAAAGTCCACCGGGATGTTCTGAGTGTCGTACCAGCGATAACCGATGAACACGCCTTCGTCGTAGTATTCCTGCCACCACTGTTTGCCTTCCTCACGGATTCCAGGATACTGGCGCTCAGTCTTTAACGGTCCGTCAATCAGCGACTTAGGCATTGTAAACGGAAGTTTTCCTGAAGGATTAACAGCGCCGGTAAGGACATCGGCCAGGGCGTGCCCGCTTTCGGATCCGCCATACCAGCCCTGCACGATCGCGCCCACTTTGTTTGCCCACGGCATGGCCACGGGCGAACCGGAGATGTTCACCACCGCCATAGGCCTGCCAAGGCCTGCAAGGGCCTCGATTAACTCATCCTGGCCGTAAGGAAGGACGATATCTTTCCTGTCGGTACCCTCGTTGTCCTGGAAGGCGCTCTTGTTGAGTCCGCCGATGAAAATAATGCAGTCAACATCCTTCCCCGCCGCCAGTGCATCTGCCTTGAGCTGGCCTGCAGTGCGTTTTTCGCTGAGATCCTGGCCGGTGATAACCTTGTTATAGTCAGTAGTCACATCACCCACATAACCGCGCTCCCAGACGACCTCCGCCTTGCCGGCAAAAGCCTCTCTGAGGGCATCCAGAGGGATTATTTCGTACTTTGTCTTGAGGTTGGACGAGCCTCCGCCCACCACCATCATCTTATAGGCGTTCTCCCCTACCACGAGGATCTTTCCGCCCTGAGGTATGTTCAGCGGCAGCACGCCGTCGTTTTTCAGAAGCACTATGCCTTCGGCCGCGATTTTGCGCGCCGCGGCGAAATGCTCGGGCGAGGTAAAACTGCCGAAATGCTGCTCAGGACTCATGGACGTGCGGAAAACCGTACGAAGAATACGGGCAGCCTTGTCGTTCAAGACCTCTTCCGTGGCCCTTCCGTCGCGCAGGCGCTCCAGATAAGGACGCGCGAGGTGGTAGTGTGAATAAGAATCCGAGGCTGCGCCCGTGAGACCGTTGGTCCAGGTGCCCATCTCGATATCCAGGCCGTTGGTGACAGCCTGATCGTCGTCGCGGCAGCCGCCCCAGTCGCTAACGACCACTCCGTCGAAGCCCCATTCGCCCTTGAGAATGTCGCAGAGGAGCCTCTTGTTGTGGCAGTTGAACTCACCGTTCCAGAGGTTGTAGGAGCCCATTATCGCCCAGGCGCCGCCATCCACGACGGCCGCCTTGAACGCGGGCAGATAGATTTCGTAGAGGGTGCGGTCGTCCACCACTGAATTGGTGGCAGTGCGGCGCGTTTCCTGGTTGTTCACGGCGAAATGCTTGACGCAGGCGGCCACACCGTTGCTCTGAACGCCCTGCACATAGGGCACGACGAGTTGGCCGGCGAGATACGGGTCCTCGCCCATATACTCGAAGGTGCGGCCGTTCAGCGGCGTGCGGCCCATATTGATGCCCGGGCCGAGAAGGATGTCCTTCTCACGGTAGCGCGCTTCCTGGCCTATGCAGTCTCCGTAGAGATGCGCGAGGTCGCGGTCCCAGGTGGCGGCGAGGTTGATCAGCGCCGGAAAAGCCGTGCAGGAGTCGTTGGTCCAGCCAGCCTGGTCCCATTCGTCCCAAAGAACTTCCGGACGTATTCCGTGCGGGCCGTCGGTGTGCCAAAGTTCGGGTATGCCGAGGCGTGGCACTCCGGCGCTGGAGAACTTCGACTGGGCGTGGGTCATCGCCACCTTTTCCTCAATGGTCATACGGCCGAGAGCATCGCTGACACGCTCCTCGAGAGGTTTGGACGGGTCCAGGTAGACGGGAGTGTTGTTCTTCGGGCAGCAGGCCGCGAGAGCCAACACACACAGTAGGCTGATTCGTTTCATACTATTTATTGATTTCATATTTCACATTCCACGTGAACGGCTTGCCTGGGTAAGCCTTCACCTTGTTATACGGCTCCGGGCATGCAACCCGCTGGTTGGCCCAGAGAAGGGTGCGGACGACAGGCACGTCGCCGCTGATGCGGACTTCGAGCGGGCCATCGCTTATCTTCACGTAATACTTCATGCCTCCCGGACCCACCGGAGCGAAGGGCAGGTCTATGCGCCTCGACTCCCCTACCAGTTCCTTGCCCATAGTGAAGAAATTGTGGTTGTAGACCTCTGTTTCTATGGATCTGAAGGCTTCGAGGGTGTGGCGGATATCGAAAGAGGACTCCCCTGTCAGGGCTATCTCTTTCAGGTAATCGTACTCCCCTTCCAGGTGGTGGCGGAAACGAACTGATTCCGCAGAGGATTCCACGCTCCAACGGCCGGGATCGGCTATCTCATACAAGCGGAAACGGTCGTAGGGCTGTCCGTCGTCTTTCAGCAGGCCGACGCCTATCTTCAGCAGGAGGCCCTTCTCAGGTCCGGGAAGGACGGTGAATTCTTCAGCAGGGCCGCAGACTGCGTCGTGCGCCAGCGGGTCATAGCGTTCGAACCATCGCCCTGCAAGTTGCCGACCGTCAAACAATAAGGAGTCGAAAACACCGCTTCGGTCGAAGCGTGTGCCCTGATAGAAGCCGTCTTCCGGGAGATGCAGCGAGAGGCTTAGATTTTTGGTGGATAAAATGTGCACACACAAATATAAAAATATTCTTGCTTTATACACATATATTGCTAAATTTGCACCAAAGTACACCACAGTTTAACACGCTTACAGATGAAACCATCTCCGAAGTGGTATAAATGGGAAGTTCTCGCGCTCCTCTGGGTAGCATATTTGCTGAACCAGGGAGACCGCCAGGTCTTCAACTCCGTGCTGCCCCAGATCAGGGACAGCCTGTCGCTCACAGACACTTCAGTCAGTCTTATCGCCGTTTTCTTCAACCTCTTCTACGCAGCCATGGTGCCCGTGGGAGGCTGGGTAGGCGACAAATTCTCCCGCAAATGGGTTACGACCCTGAGCATCCTGTTCTGGAGCATCGCCACCATGTTCACCGGACTTGCAAATGGCGTCTTCCTGCTGATACTCACCCGAAGCGTAGCCACGGGCGGCGGAGAGGCCTTCTTCGGGCCGGCCAACTATTCCCTGCTCGGGCAGTATCACACTGACACGCGGGCGAGGGCGATGAGCATACATCAGACGTCCTACTATGTGGGCGTTATCCTCGCCGGTTGGCTCGCGGGCTATATCGGAGACCACCTCGGCTGGCAGTACGCCTTTTACATCTTCGGCGGCGCCGGCGTCCTCTGGGCCGCAGTGATGGCCTTCCGTCTCAAAGATCTTCCACGTCCCGAAGCCAAAGTGAATAAGGTTTCAATCTGGGACGGTTTTAAAACCGTCTTCACGACCCCGACGGCTCTGATGGTCACCATCGGCTTCTGCGGCTTCATCTTCGTGATTACCGGCTACATGACCTGGGTTCCGACCTTCCTTCAGGAGAACTTCGGGCAGACGGGAGCGCAGGCCGGCCTTAATTCTATGCTGTGGACCTATGTAGCCGCGTTCGTGGGCGTGCTGATCGCCGGCACCCTTTCGGACAAATGGGCGGCGAAGGACCCCCGCAAGCGCATGGTCATCCAGGGCGTCGGCCTGATTCTCGGAGCGGCTTTTCTGCCGTTCATGGGCAGCGCCTCCAGCGTGTGGCTGCTCTACCTCTGCTTCGCAGGCTGGGGTTTCTTCAGGGCTTTCTTCGACGCGAACATCTACGCCGCACTCTATGACGTCACGCCCGAGCACCTGCACGCCAGTTGCTCCAGCGCGATGATTATGACCGGCTTCGCCGTGGGCGCGACCGCGCCTTATGTTCTCGCCCTCATCAAGCAGGCCACGGGCAGCCTCAATGCCACCTTCCCCATCCTCGGGGTAATCTGGCTGATGTGCGGACTCGCCTGCCTCTGGGTGAGTTGGAAGCACTACAACAAAGACAACGCAAAAATCAAAATACAAAACAATGAATAGAACCGACAAGAGCCGGAGGGCCCGGGCTGGGCTTCTCCTGATTGCCTCTCCGCGTTTCAAGAACCTGAGCGGTCCCAAACGCGGCACCTACGGCGAGCGCAAAGACAAAGCCGTAAAGGAAATCAAGGCTACGATGGAAGGCTTTCTCGACCTCGTTGACCCCGGTATCGTGTACGAAAGGCAGGATGCAGAAAAAGCGCTTAAACTCTTTTTCGACGAAGGAGTGGACTTCGTCTACGCGGAGTTCCTTTCCTGGAGCGAAGATTTTGCATGGATAAGGTTCCTTCGTGACTGTCCGGAGATGCCGATCATCTTCTGCAATGTCGCAAAACCCAGGATGAGCTTCGAGACCACCCTCGACGAGGACGACTTCGTAGATTACCTGTGCGCCGGAACCCTCGTAGGCTCGCTCGAAGGCTCGGGCAGCCTCAAGAGAGTCCCGCGCAGGAACGTCCGCACCGTGCTCGGTACCCGCGAGCAGATCACGGAAAAAGTGCGCATCTTCGCCGATGCCGCCCGCACCCGCACCATCCTGCGCCATTCCAACGTCGGTCTCATGGCCAACATGAACGAGGCGATGTGGAGCACCTACTTCGACAACTACGACCTCTTCACCAAGATCGGCCCCGAGATCCACT
>CAJOHV010000016.1:0-10333 GCA_905234485.1 uncultured Bacteroidales bacterium
GGTGAGGGTGGGATCGGTGCGATGGCGCTTCGTCAGCGGGCTCATCTCCACCGGATAATCGATAATATACGTGGGCTGAATCAGGTTCTTCTCGCAGTACTCGCCGAAGATGGCGTCGATCAGTTTGCCCTTGCCCATGGAAGGAGTGATCTCCACATTCAGTTTCTTGCAGGTTGCGCGAAGTTCGGCTTCGTCCATTCCCTTCACGTCCACTCCCGCGTACTCCTTGATGGCCTCGAGGATAGGCAGACGACGATACGGGCCGGCGAAATCGACCTCATTGCCGGCGATGGTGACCTTCGTGGTGCCGTTGACCTTAAGAGCAATCTTTTCAAGCATCTTCTCCACGAACTCCATCATCCAGATGTAGTCCTTGTACGCCACGTAGATCTCCATGCAGGTGAACTCAGGGTTGTGGGTCTTGTCCATACCCTCGTTGCGGAAGTCCTTGGCGAATTCGTAGACTCCGTTGTAACCGCCCACGATAAGGCGCTTCAGATAGAGTTCGTTGGCAATACGCAGATAGAGGGGAATATCAAGAGCATTGTGGTGCGTGATGAACGGGCGAGCGGTCGCGCCGCCGGGGATGCTCTGAAGGATGGGGGTCTCCACCTCGAGGCAGCCGGCTTCGTTGAAGTACTCGCGCATAGTGGCGATGATCTGCGCCCTCTTGATGAAGGTCTCCTTCACCTGCGGGTTCACGATCAGGTCCACGTACCTCTGGCGGTAGCGCATCTCCGGATCTGTGAACGCGTCGAACACCTGGCCGTCCAGTTCCTTCACGATGGGAAGCACGCGCAGCGACTTGCTCAGAAGCGTGAGCTCCTTGGCGTGGACGCTGAGTTGCCCGGTCTGGGTGAAGAATGCGAAACCCTTGATGCCGATGATGTCGCCGATGTCGAGGAGTTTCTTCCACACCGTGTTGTACATGGTCTTGTCCTCTTCAGGGCAGATCTCGTCACGTTTCACGTATATCTGGATGCGTCCGCTTTCGTCCTGAAGTTCTCCGAACGATGCGGCGCCCATAATGCGGCGGCTCATCAGACGCCCCGCGATGCACACTTCCTGGAAGTTGCCCTTCTCCGGGTCGAAGCCGGCGGCAATCTCCGCGGCGTTGGTGTTCACCGGATAAAGAGCGGCAGGGTAGGGCTCGATGCCGAGTTCACGAAGTTTGGCAAGCGACTCCCTCCTGATCAATTCCTGTTCACTGAATTCCTGTACCATATTATATAATGTCTTCTCTTTCTTTGATATCCTTTACGCGGAGTTGAATGGTGCTGTTTCCGCGATAGTAGTTTTCCACAATCGTGTAGCACACGTCGAACGGGTTGCCGTGGCGTATGTACTCATATTTATCGGCCATATTGAACGCGATTGCCGGGATGGCGCGCGAATAGTCTTCCTGGATGAGATCGAGTTTAAGATGCAGTCCGCCCGCGCCCACCTTGCGTCCGCTGCCTTCGTCGCACACGGCGTCGGTCTCGAACACGGGATTGTTGTTGCCGGGGCCGAAGGGCTGGAACTGCTTGAGGATGCGGAAGAACTTGGGGGTAATCTGCGCGAGGTCGATGCGGGCGTCGATGTCCACCACCGGGGTGAGCATCTCATCCGTGATCTTGCCTTCGATGAACTCTTCCATCCTGCGCGCGAATTCGGGAAGGTTCTCCTCCTTCATCGTAAGGCCGGCGGCGTAGACATGTCCGCCGAAGTTCTCGAGCAGGTCCGCGCAATTCTCGATGGATGCATAGAGGTCGAACCCGGCCACGCTGCGGGCGGATCCGGTCACGAAACCATTGGACTTCGTCAGCACCACCGTGGGCTTGTAGTAAGCCTCCACCAGGCGCGAAGCCACGATACCGACCACGCCCTTGTTCCACTTGGGGTTGTAGACGATGGTCGCGTTCTTCGAAGCGACGCACTTGCCGCTCTCCACCATATCCAGCGCTTCCTGGGTGATCTCGCGGTCGATATTCTTGCGCTCGTTGTTGTTTTCGTTGATCTGTTCGCCTATGCGGATGGCCGTTTCCTTGTCGGGCGCGGTCAGCAGTTGCACGGCGAGGCGGCCGGTCTCCATACGTCCGGCGGCGTTGATGCGCGGGCCGATCTTGAAGACTATGTCGTCCACGGTGATGTGCCCGAGTTCGAGCCCGGACAGCTCGATCATCGCGTGGAGACCGTGGCGCGGCGCTTCGTTGAGGCACTTCAGGCCGAAGTGCGAGAGCACGCGGTTCTCGCCGACCATGCTCACGAGGTCGGAGGCTATGCTCACGACGAGCAGGTCAAGCAGCGGCAGCAGCGTCTCGAACTCGATGCCGTGGCGAACGCTGTAGGCCTGCGCGAGTTTGAAACCCACGCCGCAGCCGGAAAGGTCGTCGAACGGGTAAGTGTTGTCCTCGCGCTTGGGGTCGAGCACGGCCACAGCCGGCGGGAGCGACTCATCGGGCAGATGGTGGTCGCAGATGATCATGTCTATGCCCTTGCTCTTCGCAAGCGCGGTCTTTTCAATCGCTTTGATGCCGCAGTCCACCGTGATGATGAGTTTCACGCCGTTGGCGGCAGCCCATTCGATGCCTTTCTGCGAAACGCCGTAGCCCTCGTCGTAACGGTCGGGGATGTAGAAGTCCACATTGGGGGTGAACCTGCTGAGGAAAGAGTGGAGAAGCGCGACGGCGGTGGTGCCGTCCACATCGTAGTCGCCGTAGACCAGAATCTTCTCGCCTCCCTCGATCGCGCGGTCGAGCCTGTCCACCGCTTTGTCCATGTCGTTCAGAAGGAACGGGTCGTGGATGTCGTCGAGGCTTGGACGGAAGAACTTCCTGGCCTCGTCGAAGGTCTCCACGCCTCGCTTCACGAGGAGGTCTGCAAGCACCTTGTCGATGCCCACCTCCGCGCTGAGACGCTCAACCTTCTGCGGGTCGGCGGCTTCCCGGACTTTCCAAATGCTCTCTTTGTTGCTCATTTATACTGTTTTATTTTTCTTCAATCAAGGGACGGATTTCTTCCGCAACTTCACGCGGAGTCTTTCCGTCCGTGACGACCGTCAGCCCGGCCAATTCGTAGACCGGCAGGCGTTCCGGATTCCACCTTCCCTCGGCGAGCCGCTTTCGCAGTTCCTCGCTCGAAGTCCTGAGATACACGCAAAGTGTGTCTTCCAGGATCAGGCGGCGCACGGATGTCGTCATTATCGTTCCTCCCCCTAAGGCGAGGACCAGGTTTTCACCCGTCAGCTGATGCATTATCACCACATCCCTCAGGGCCTCAGCCTCCATAGCCCTGAATCTCGTCTCTCCGTCCTGAGCGATAATCTGCTCAGGCGAGCGTCCTATCTTCCCCTCGATGTATCTGTCCAGGTCTATGAACTCCCATCCGAGGAGCCCGGCAAGCTCACTGCCTGTCGAACTCTTTCCGGAGCCCATATAACCTGTCAGAGATACTATCAAAACAGCGTCGGTTCTTCTATCGTTATCTCCGGCAGGTCGTTGAGGTCTATTTCAACTCCCATCGGGATGTCCTGACTCAAATCCGTTCCCAGATCAATCACGTCGTGAGGACCTTCCTCGGCCGGTTTCACATCATCCTCGGGCTTATGGAGAGGCTCGATAAACTCGACCTTCTTCACATCGAGGTTGTGGCACTTCTTGCCCTTCGCTCCGACTCCCTTCTTCGCTATCCACTCTTCGGCGTCGATCGCCTCGGGCTCCCTGTGCGCGTGCTTGCCGCCGAAGGTGACAAGGTACTGCGGGTGCAGGTCGTCGCTGAGGCCTATGAGCTTGGACTTCGCGCCCTCCGCGATAAAACTCGTAGGGTTGTTGTCGCTCACGGCGAACGAGAAGCGCTTGACGTAGTAGGCCTTCGCCGCGCCGTCATAGTAAAGGGCGGTGTAGGTCTTCTCCGGGTCGAACTTCTCTATCACGAGCACCTCTCCCTGGTATCTGTTGGACACATCGAAGGAAGTGGTGTAGTAGGTTCCGTTGGTGAACACGGCGAGCACCTTGTCGTTGGTGTCGAACGCTCCGAGGTACTGTCCGCGCTCTTCGTCGTTGAGTTTCTGGATGTAAGCGTCGTACCAGATGTCCTTGCCTGCGATGGTGGACACGCCGGCGGACTTGAGGGTGATCTTCTGAATCTGGTATTTGCTCACCAGATTTCCCCTCGAGGCCTTACCCTTGATGGCGAGAGTGCTGAAGTCGTACTCCCAGGCGGTCTTCTTGAGTTTGGCTCTCGGCCTTAACTGTATCTTCACGGTCTCCGCTTCGCCGTTATGGTTGGCGGTGAACCAGACTATCTTCGAGCCTTCCTGGCCGGTGGTGATGTCGTATTCCTTGTCGCGAGTGACTGAAGTGATGGCGAAACGCTTGGCGTAGTAGACCGAGGTCTTGCCCTCGCGGTAGATTACGTTGTAAATCGTGCGCTCGTCGTTCCTGACGAAGATGCCCACATAGAGGAGGTCCTTGCCGAAGAAGGCCTTCTCCTCCACCTTGGTCACCTTGTACACGCCGTCCTTGCGGATGACTATGACTTCCGATATGTCGGAGCAGTCGCACACGAACTGCACTCCGTCCTCCTTCTTCAGGCCGATTCCCACGAAGCCCTCGGCCATATTGGCATAGAGTTTCGCGTTGTTGTTGATGACCTTGTTGGCCGCGATGGTCTCGAAGCCGGTGAGTTCGGTAAGGCGCGGGAATGCGTCGCCGTATTTCTTCTTGAGCGACTTGAACCAGTCGATGGTGTAGCGGACGATATTGTCGATGTTGTCCTGGACCTTGTTCATCTCGTCCTCGATGGCGAGTATCTTCGCGTCCAGTTCCTTAGCGTCGAACTTGGAGATCTTGCGGACCGGTTTGTCCACGAGGCGGTCGATGTCTTCCATCGTGACCTCCTTGCGGAGGACCCCTTCGTACTCCTTCATCTTCGCGAGTATATCGTTCTTCTGGTCTTCCCAGGTCTTCTGATCCTGCTCGAGGATTTTGTAGACCTTGTTCTCGAAGAAGATACGCTCGAGAGAGGTGAGATGCCAGTCTTTTTCCAGTTCGCCGAGCCTGTACTGGAGTTGCTGCAGGAGCAGGTCCTTGGTGTGCTCGGTGCTGTACTCGAGGATGTCGTGAACCGAAAGGAACTGAGGCTTGTCGTCCACGATGACGCAGGCGTTAGGCGCTATCGTCGTCTCGCAGTCCGTGAAGGCGTAGAGGGCGTCGATGGTCTTGTCCGGCGACACGTCGGCGGGGAGATGGATGATGATGTTCACCTTGTCGGTGGTCATATCATCGATCTTCTTGATCTTGATCTTGCCTTTGTCTTTGGCCTTTATGATGGATTCCTTGATGAGTTCGGTCGTCTTACCGTAGGGAATCTCGGTGATGGCGAGCGTGCCCTTGTCCACCTTGTCGATGCGGGCGCGGATCTTCACCATTCCGCCGCGGCGGCCCTGATTGTATTTCGAGCAGTCAGCGAAGCCGCCGGTGGGGAAGTCCGGATAGAGTTCGTAGGACTTGCCCTCGAGGATGGCGATGGATGAGTCGATCAGTTCGTTGAAGTTGTGAGGAAGTATCTTCGAAGACATACCCACTCCGATGCCTTCCGTGCCCTGCGCGAGCAGGAGAGGGAAGCGGACCGGGAGTTCGGTGGGTTCCTGGTTGCGTCCGTCGTAGGAGTTCATCCAATGGGTGATCTTGGGGTCGAACACGACCTCCTTGGCGAACTTGCTCAGGCGCGCTTCGATGTAACGCGGAGCGGCGTTGGAGTCTCCCGTGAGGATGTTTCCCCAGTTACCCTGGCAGTCCACGGTGAAGCCCTTCTGGCCCAACTGCACGAGCGCTCCGAGGATGGAGGCGTCGCCGTGAGGGTGGTACTGCATAGCCTGGCCCACTATGTTGGCGACCTTGGTGAATCCGCCGTCGTCCATCTTGTACATAGCGTGCAGCACGCGCCTTTGCACGGGCTTAAGACCGTCCACGATGTGCGGCACGGCCCTGTGCAGGATCACGTACGAGGCATAGTCCAGATACCAGTTCTTGAACATCCCCGAAAGCTTGAACTTCTGGGCGTCGCTGCCCAAGAGTCGGTCGTATTTGCCGGACTCCGCAGTCTCATCGCCTTCGACGGGGGCTTCAAGTTCGTCCTCGCTTATCTCTTCGATGATATCTTCGTTTTCTTCGATCATACTTCTCGTTAGTCTTCGTAACCGAACTTACGCAGTTCTTTTCTGTTTTCCCTCCAGTCCGGATCAACCTTCACATAGATGCTCAGGAACACCTTCTTCTGGAAGAAGTCTTCCATGTCGATGCGGGCCTGGGTGCCCACCTTCTTGAGGCTCGCGCCCTGCTTGCCTATCACGATTCCTTTCTGGGACTCGCGCATCACATAGATGACGGCGCCAATGTCGTAGCGCTCAGGTCCTTCCTTGAAACTCTCTATCTCCACCTGGCAGCAGTAGGGGATTTCCTGCTTGTAGTTCAGCAGGATCTTCTCCCTGATTATCTCCGAGGCGAAGAAGCGGAGGTTCCTGTCCGTGAAGGTGTCCTGGTCGTACCACGCCGGGGCTTCGGGGAGTTTCTCGACCACCGTCGTGAGGATGGTGTCCAGGTTGAACTTCTCCTGAGCCGAGGCGGGGATGACCGTCGCCTGGGGGACTTTATCTTTCCAGTAAGCGAGGATGTCCATCACTCTCGCCTGGTCGCTGATGTCTATCTTGTTGACGACAATGATCACCGGGCATTCGAGTTTGCTGAGTTTGTCCACATACTCGCTGTTTTTGTCCGATTTCTCCACCGTGTCCGTCACATAGAGGATGACGTCCGCGTCGCCTATTGCGGCGTCCACGAAGTTTACCATGTCCTCCTGCAGGCGGTACGAGGGTTTGAGGATGCCGGGAGTGTCCGAGTAGACTATCTGGTAGTCTTCTCCGTTCACTATTCCCATTATCCTGTGGCGGGTGGTCTGCGCTTTTGCAGTGACGATGCTGAGTTTTTCGCCCACCATCGCGTTCATCAGCGTGGACTTGCCCACATTGGGGTTGCCTATGATATTTACGAACCCGGACTTAAACATATGCACCCATCTTGAGGATGTTCACTTCTCCTTCGGAGAGCTGGCGCCATTCGCCCTTCTTGAGACCCTTCTTGGTGAGGCCGGCGAAGTAGACGCGGTCCAGCGCGCGGACTTCGTAGCCGAGGCTTTCGAAGATGCGGCGGACGATCCTGTTCTTGCCGGAGTGGATCTCGATTCCGAGTTTGCGGTGGTCTTCGGCGTCGATGTACTCGAGTTCGTCGGCCTTCACCTCGCCGTCAGAGAGGGTGACGCCGGTAATGATCTTACCGCAGTCTTCCTCAGTGAGGGGCTTGTCGAGGCTCACCTGGTAGATCTTCTTCTTGTCGTAAGAAGGATGGGTGAGGCGCTCGGCGATTTCGCCGTCGTTGGTGAACATAAGCACACCGGTGGTATTCTTGTCAAGCCTGCCCACGGGGAACACCCTGTACTGGCAGCCTTTGAGCAGTTCCATAACGGTCTTCTCGGCGTGGGGGTCGCTCGCAGTGGTGACATAGCCCTTCGGCTTGTTCATCACGAGGTAGACCTTCTCCTCGCCCCTGAGGCGCTCGCCGTTGAAACGGACGTCGTCTTTGTAGACATTGACCTTAGTTCCGAGTTCGGTGACGACCACTCCGTTGACGGTCACCACACCGGCCTGAATGAGGGTGTCGGCCTCGCGCCTTGAGCACACGCCCGAATTGGCGATGAACTTGTTGAGGCGGACTTCCTCACGGATGGGGGACTGCACGTGATCGTTGTCGGAATAACGGCTCTGGTCGGAGACCTGAGGCCTGCGGCTGATCATACGGTCGATGCCTTCCTGCGAAGCCCTCGAGAATTCCTCTCTCTTGTGGAAAGGCTTCTTGCCGAATTTGCGGCCGTTGTTGCCACGGGTGTTGTATCCTCCCTTACGGGCATTGTCGCCCTGGGGACGGTTTCCGTGCGGATGCTCGCCGTGCGGCCTGTCCGAATGCGGACGGTCGCCGTAGGGCCTCTGCGGGCGGTCAGATGAGTATGATGAGCGCCTGTCGCCACCATTGTTGTTCCTGTCAGAAGAGTGGAACCTTGAGGTGCTGTAGGCGGGTCCTTCGCTGCGGTGCTGCGGAGCGCCGTTTCCTGAAGTTTTGCGTGGTCTAAGTTTTCGGCCGTTTTTAGAAAATTCTTCCATTTGTTACTTGAGTTTGAAAATGTAGGTGATCGTACCCTCCTGCAATTGGGGGGTATCTGCTGTAATATTTGTGATTTTGCTGAAGTGGGTACGCATCGCTGCGTTCCTCGCTGCAGCCCATAAGTTTGCGTCGTCCACGGTGGTTCCCGGCGCGCCGGCCACCGCTTTCTTCACCTCGCCGTGGATGTCCACCCATATGCTCACGACCACGACTCCGCTTTCCTGGAGTTTGTAGTCCGGCTTGATGAGGTCTCCGTCCACCCTGCGGCCGAGCAGATGCGCGTTCGACTTGCCCTCAGTGACATAGTCGGCGCTGTTGCCGTCCGCCTGGCCTGCCTTAAAGGTGTTCGACTGCTCCTGCGCGGCGTGGGCCGTTCCGGCGTTGCTGTCTTTCTTGCCCATGCCGGGGAAGGCTGCCCTGGGGTCGATCTTCGGCTGCTCGGGCTCCACCGGAGGGGTGGGGACGTCGACATCGCCGAAGTCGTCGGGCTCCTGCGCCGGAGTCTCGTTTGGAGTGTTGTCCTTGATGGGAGACTCACTGCGCTGGACCAGTTCAATTGGCTTCTCGCGGTCGACCTTCTCGGCTACAGGCTCCTTGCCGTACTTGGGCTGGATTATCTCCTGCTCAGTGGTGAAGTCGATGAGGAAGGTCTGCTCTGCGGGCGGCGGCCAGATGTATTTGAGTCCGTTGAAGGACACGAAGCAGATGGCCAGCGCGTGCGCGGCGACAGCCACCAGCGCACCGATTATGGTGCTCAGCGTGTTGCTTCTGCTCCTTCTCTTGAGGTACTCTTTCATCTGCTATTCGGGTGAGGTCGCGAGAATCACTTTATAGTGGTTTCTCTTCGCGATGTTCATAACCTGGACTATCTCTCCGATGGGCACGGACTGGTCCGCGTAGATGGAGAAGGTAGGGTCTTCGTCCGTCTGCAGAAGGACGACCAACTGGTCTTCCACCTGCTCGAACGGGACGGGCTCCTGGTTGCCGTTGATGTGGTAGGTGTAGGTTTCATCTCCCTGATCCTTGACGGACACCGTCACCGTGGGCTTTGCGCTCACCTGGCCCGTGCTCTTCGGAAGGAGGAGTTTAAGGGCGTTGGGGTTGATGAGGGTGCTGGTCACGAGGAAGAAGATGAGCAGAAGGAACACGATGTCCGTCATCGAGGACATCGAGATGTTCGCATCAACCCTTGTGCTTCTTTTGAGTGCCATGGTTTATTCTTCTGCTTTTTCGGTTTCCTTCTCGGCAGGTTCGTTGAGGAGATCCATGAACTGGATGGTGGTGTTCTCCATCTTCGCCACCACGTCAGACACCTTGGCGGTGAGGAAGTTGTAGGCGAAGTAGGCGAGAATACCCACGATAAGACCGCCGACGGTGGTGATCATAGCGGTGTAAATACCTCCCGAAAGAAGGGTGATGTCCACATTGCTGCCGGCGTTGCTCATGTTGAAGAATGCCTGGACCATACCGATGACGGTTCCGAGGAATCCGATCATAGGGGCGCCTCCGGAGATGGCCGCGAGGTAGGGGAGACCCTTCTCGAGGCGAGCGACCTCGGCGTTGCCCACATTGTCCACGGCGGTCTGGATGTCGCCGAGCGGCCTGCCGATACGGTTGATTCCGGTCTCGATCATCCTCGCGACTGGAGTGTCGTACTTGGTGCAGAGGGTGATGGCGGACTTGATCTTGCCTTCGTGGATGTAGTCCCTGATGTCGTTCATGAAGTTCTTGTCCACCTTTCCGGCCTGGCCGATCTGGAACCACTTCTTTCCGAAGATGAAGATCGCGATGACCGAAAGAACCAGGAGGACTATCATCAGCCATCCGCCTTTGGCTGCCATCTCAAGAATGGAGATGGACATTTCCTGCTGCACCGGAGCGTTCTCGATGGCTTCCAGGTTTGCTTGAAGTAATGTTGTTAACATGTTATGATTGTATTTTGTTTATTCTTTTCGATACGGTTCAGGTCTTAGTAAATCCTACTAACCCAATATCGCGCAAATATAATCATTTTTCGCGAAAAAACCTTATGGTTTTTATGCATTCTTCTTGAACAAGCGCGGCAGCACACTGACTATGAGAGAACTCCAGTCGCTTCGCTCCTTCCGGCCCCTTCCATCGCTATCTTCGTCATCGCT
>CAJOHV010000016.1:10366-39086 GCA_905234485.1 uncultured Bacteroidales bacterium
GGGCACGTCTCTCATAGTCAGTGTGCTGCCGCTCGCTATAAATGAACCGTGGAGGGCGAATATTCGAAGCTTAGGGGAAAAAGCGGTCGAAGCTTCGGCAAATCGTCGAAGCTTAAGGGTAAAAAGGGGCTAAGCTTCTTAAATCAGCCCGGATTCTTTGGCGATGGAGATGAGTTCGGCAGTGTTCGAGACGTCCAGTTTGACGAGGAGTTTTTTGCGGTACCATTTCACCGTCTCCGAACTCAGGCCGAGGGCGTCGGCAATCTGCGGGCCGGTGTAGCCCTTGGAGAGCAGGTCCAGAATATCCTTCTCGCGCGGGGATAGTTCGATGTCGGAAGCGGGACGGGAATCGCGGCCGGTCAAGGCCCCCAGATCGCCCAGCGTCTCCTCCAGGACCGCCCCCGTCTCGGCCTGCTCCCGGCGGGATGTGCGAAGCCGGCGGGCAAGCAGCAGCGCAATCGCGATCAGGGCCAGCAGAGCGAGCAGGCTGCAAAGAATCACGGCGAGTTGAGCGCGCTGTCTGCGCAGGGCCATAGACATATACTGGAAGGTGTCCTTGCGTTGGATAACCTCCTCCAGATCGTGCTGCGAGAAATAGTCGTCCGCCTCGCGAAGATACCTAAGAGCCTTGGCTGAACTGCCGGTCTCCATGTAGAGTCGGCCGAGCCCCTTCCTCGCATAGGCAATGAAAAGTGAGTCGCCGGCTGTCTCTGCGAACGAGAGTGATTTGCGGTAGGCGGCTTCGGCCTTGCGGGTTTCGCCCTCATCCAGCCAGGTCTCGCCGATATTGTAGTAGAGCACGGCGCTGCTCTGATTCCAACCGTACTGCTCGAATATCTGCCCAGCCTTCGTATAGAGTTCCATAGCATGGGGAACATCGCCGGTCTCCACATACAGATTGCCGAGGGTGCCGTAGAGCATGGACCGGGTGTCGTCGATAGTCAGTTGATCATAGCCCTCCGGATTAGTGGGCGAAGTACCGCCGGCTTCCATCCGCGCCAGCGCATCCAGCGCGAGATTGTAATAGAACATGGCGCTGTCGTACTGCTGGCGGCCGTAGAGGCATTGGCCTATGTAGCGGTAAGCATCCAGGCTGGCGTAGTCCCAGCCGCGCGGCTCGCTGATGGACAGTGCTTTATGCGCATAGAACTCGCACTTCGGGCCGAGCGTCTGGATATAGCCGAGCATGAGGTCGCGGTAGTCGCGGTTCAGGCGGAGAAGATCGGCTTCGCCGGCATGGTCGACGGCATCCGGAGTCCAGCGCGCTACCTCCCGCTCGAGCGAGTCGAGGTTATGTCCACGGTGGTCGTTGTAGCCCTGAGCCGGGAGCGCGGCAACGAAGGCAAGTATGATGGAGATAAGTCGTCTGTTCATATCACAAATGTAGGTAAAAGTATGATTATTCGTCCAGTATTCAACCCTTAAGGGTGGTATTAGCCCCCCAAAGGGGTGGTGTTTGAGACTAAAGAATACGCGAAATTTGTGTTGTGGAAATAACACTGACCAAAAGAGAAATCTCCATTCTGAAGGAGGTCGCAAACGGCCTCACCACCCCTCAGATAGCCGCGGCGCTGGGTCTTAGCGCCGAGACTGTGAAGTGGTACCGTAAGCAAATGCTCACCAAATTCGGCGCGAACACATCCGCCGAAATGATTCGAATGGCAATCGAAAACAAAATCATATGAAAAGATTCATCATCGCCCTCGCGGCATTTTCGCTCGTGTGCGCACCCGTGCACGCACAAAACTTTCTTAAGAAACTGGGAGACAGGACCAAGGACGCCGTGGAGCGTAAGGTCGAAAACAAAGTCAACCAGGAGGTGGACAACGCGGTGGACCGCCAGTTGAACAAAGTCTTCGACAAAAAGGAAAAGAACGACTCCACCTGGACTTGCCCCAAGTGCAAGAAAAAAGGCAACACCGGCAAGTTCTGCGCTAATTGCGGAACAGCGAAACCCGGCGACGGAAAGTGGGTTTGCCCGAACTGCGGAAAGAAAGACAACGACGGCAAGTTCTGCGCAGACTGCGGAACCAAGAAGCCTGAGGGAGAGGCAAAACCCCAGGGTCAGGGCGCTCCCAAGGAGGAGCCCAAGGCTGCAGCACAGCCCAAGGCGGATTCTCCGCTGACCGCTCAGATCAAGGAGGCAAAAGCGAAATACGCCAAGTGCGACTTCGTCCCCGGCGACGAGGTATTCTTCGAAGACCCGGTCCAGAATGAGAAACTGGGAGAATTCCCGCTCAACTGGGACCTTGTTTCGGGTGAAGAATGCGAGATTGCGAACATCGGCGGCGGCCAGGCAATCAAACTCTCCGGCTGGTATTCGCAGATAGCGCCCAACATGAAAGAGGCGGACTATCTCCCCGAAGAGTTTACGATTGAATTCGAGGTTCTGGCCCCGTCAACCGAAGCGGACAGCAACAACGACCATCTCGACATCGTCCTTTATTCTGAAGATACGGAAAAGATAGTCGAATTAACCCTCAATCCCGCCTATTCGACGGGCAGGCATGCCGATATCGTCTGCAATTACATTTCCCCAAAGGGAGACAGCAGAGTAAGCACTGCGGACGGCGCTTTGCTCAAAAACCTGATCAAAGAAAACTCCTGGGTCAAAGTGCAGATGTCGTTTAACAAGCGCGCATTCAAGTACTATGTGAACGGCAACCGAATGATCAACCTTCCCAACGTGATGCGTCCGACAAGAATGCTCCTCCAGTCGGCTGCGGTAAATGAGGATCGTTTCTTCATCAGGAACATACGCATATGCAAAGGTGCTGTGCCCCTCTACGACAGATTGATTAGCGACGGAAAGATAGTCAGCTACAACATCACCTTCGAGACCGGAAAGGCGGATCTCAAAGAGGAATCGATTATCGAACTTCAGCGTATTGCCAGCCTTATGCTGCAGTACCCCGATCTCGAATTTGAGGTTCAGGGTCACACAGACAACACCGGTTCGGACAAGGTCAACGATCCTCTCAGTCAAGAGCGCGCAGAGACCATAGTTGCCGCGCTCGTTGAGCTCGGAGTCGAGCCCGCTCGTCTAACCGCAGTGGGTAAGGGGTCGCGCGAACCTGCCGCTTCCAATAACTCGGCCGACGGTCGTGCGAAGAACCGCAGAGTGGAATTCATTAAGAAATAATCGTATATGAATAAGATAATCGTTACTCTTGCAGCTCTGGCCATTCTTATCCCTGCCAGTGCTCAGAACAATGCCCGTAGAATCATTTCCCTTACGCCAGCTCTGCCCACGGCTAAGGATATGTTGGAGGATTACAAAGAAGAACATACTCCTTACAACGATTACAACGGACCTGGCGGAAAAGCATTGCAGTCGTTCCTTGATAAGCACAAAGATGCCGAAGATATAATCAGGGAACTGCCTTCCGAGTATACTCCAGATATCTCCTCCATAGGGAAGATGACTCCCGGCTCCGCTAAGGGAGCGGCAATGGGCCGTATGTCAGGAATGGGACTGAGCGCTGCCGATATTGCAAAACTGCAGTCGGGGGAGCTCAGTGAAGAAGAACAGCTTGCCCTTGCGAATAAGATGATGAAAGCTCAGGGCGGGCCGACTTCGAGTGATCTCGAAAAGATCAACAAGATGATGGAGGCCCAGAACGCTGGCGGTGATCCAAAGCAGGCCGAAGAAATAGGCAAACAGCTTTCCGCAGTCCAGTCACGCGGCTCTTCCACCAAGGGCTCACGTGCCGGCATCCTCAAACTCAATGAGATGGACCGTACTCTTCTCGATGCCCTCAAAGAAGGCGACAATCGCAAGGACGTTGCCCGTCAGAAGGGAATTGAACTGTATGAAAAGAAATATAGGGGCCAGATAAAAGAGATCGGGAAAGGTCTTCACCAGTCCATTATGGAAGGCGCATTGGATGAATTGCCCGCCCCTGGAACTGAAGCCCGTTGCGAGGCAGCCGCAAAGCGCTTCCAGGCTCTTATCAAACAGAGATTTGCGGTTGAGTGCAAGTTTTATGAGGAGTATCTTCCTATCTGGAGAAGTGCAATCTCAGGCGCGATGGAGTACTACAAGACAGATGTGATGAAGCTCTCTGAGGAAAGGGAGGCGTTCCGCGCTCAGCAGTTCGCTCAGACAGGCAGTACTGAGTTTATGGCTCCTGCCTTTACTCCCGAAGCGATTGCCCAGCAGTATTTCGACCTCGCCAAGGATATCGTGGATTACGAACTGGAATTGCCGGATGATTCGGTATCCATGGAATGAGAAACATGATTAGAATGATTACTCTGGCGGCAGCACTTACTCTGAGTGTCGCCGCCTTTGCGCAGAACCGCCTGGTATCCACCCCCATCGTCGAAGCTATCGAGAGCGGAAAGTACTACATGAAGCTCTCAATGGATCTGGGCGGACGAAAAGCCTCTGTTGAGATTGCTACCCGGGCCGGGGTCACGATGAGCCGTACGCATATGCCCGGCATGGACGCCGTCATGCTGACGGCCGAAGGCGCGGTCTACCAGCTCGACGAAAAGAAGAAGACATGGATTTTGGGCATGGGCATGGTCCCTTCTCCCGGCCATATGACCTTCGTGCGTCAGGGCACCTGCAATGTCGGCGGCAAGGGAGGCTGGTATTTCGACGAATATGCCTCCGACGGGTCGACCATCACCTTCTACTATAATTCCGACAAGGTCGCGATTGTCGACCTGGGCGATCCTCAGATGGGTCCCATGGCCCTACAATCGTTCAGCCCGACCATCCCCAAACATATGTACTTTTGCGTCGGGAACGATTGGACGGGCGAGGGGATTGCGCCGCCGCGCTGTGCTTCCCACTGGATGGATAACGGTCCGGCGGTGGAGCTCGCATGCGGGGGCAATCTCGCCTCGGTCGTGATAAGCGGGAAGCAGACCGGCGGCGGCGTTTTGGCCTCCGGCCTGGCCTCCACCCCCGAAGTAACGGCAGCCCGCTCGGACATGAAAGTGACCGAAGATGGCATACGCAAGGCCTTCGAACAGCTCCAAAAGGAGTCCGAGGGCAAGACGGCCGAGCAGGTTAAGCGCGACATCCTGGACTTCAACGCCAAGGCCAACGGCATGATGATGTTCGGCGTCGTGACGGGCGAGATGATCGAGATGGCGATAGCGCGCTGCCGAGTCTACCCGCACCCCTCGCTCCTTACAACCACGGGCAACATGCTGCTAGTGGCGGAGGAGCCGAAGCAGGCGCTCGAGTACTTCGAGGTCGCCTCGAAAGCACAGCCGGATTTCGAAGAACCGCTCTACGGCCAGCTCGAATGCCTGATGGACCTCGGGCAGGTCGAGAAGGCCCGCAAGGTGGTCCCCAAGGTCATCGAGGTCGCAGCAAAGCGGCGCAAACCGGACGGCAAGGCATGGCTTTACAAGGCCATGCTCACGACGCAGACCGACCCCTTAGGCGCAGCGGCCGCCCTGTTCAAATCGCTCGCGCTGGGCTACTTCAACGAGAACACGGTCAGCCTTATCAGTTCGCTGCTGGCCGGGCTTGACCAGGCGGAGATGACGGCCTCCCTCGACGAGCAGGACTTTATGGGCATAGTCAATCAGGTATTCACGCCCGAGAATCTGGAGAACATCCGTAAGGGAGTCACCTATGGCGACGACGACTTCTTCCCGGCCGACGACGCCGGCTTCAACGCCACTCCCGCCGGCGATCTGGAGGCCAACAGAACCAACAACGCCCGCATCGCCCGCGATTATGAGACACGCTCGTCTAAACACTGGGCCAAGGCCGAGAAGGCGGCCCAGAAAGGACCGGCCATCGGCTTGCTTACCGCGATGGGGGCAGTTTATCTGCCCGACAATATGTCAAGCCTGATCGATGCGGCGAAGCAGAGGCCCGAGGTTCTGCAGGCTGTTAGAGCCAGCTCCGACGCCCGTAAAGGGATTGAGAAGATCAATTTCCCCGAGGCTGTTCGGGCCGGTCTTGAGACTTCGTACGAGAGGCTCACCAACGCCCTTTGTACCGAATACGGTGTCGACGGCTTCTACCTGCCTGACGCCCGCGCGTACTGGTGTATGAAACTCCTGGAGCGTTACTACAAATACCGTCTCGATTATGCCTACGGCACTTTCGGCAGTTTCGATGACCAGACCCGCACCTTCCACGGCTACCTGCCCGAGGGGCTCAAGACCTATATACTTGCCTACGTAAAGCGCACCGACAAAGACATCTCTCTCAACGAGGCGATGGACAAGCGGCAACAGGAGGCGGCTTTGAAACTTTACAAACAATGCCTCGGTGAATTCGACGCCTGGTGCGATGCCCACCCCGATGCCTCGGATGCCGCCATCGAACGCGCCAAGAGGCGCATCTTCAGGCCTTACCGCATAATGACAGAAGTTACCCATCCGCTTGAGCACCTGAACCAGATAGAGGTGGTTTCCGAGACCGAAAAAGCCAACGCATATGTCACATATTACAACGGGACTATCAGGCCTGTTCTGGCAGAGTGGTGGAAGGATATCTCGAAGTACTGTTCATACTGCTGCGACGGCAAAGTCAGTGACTATTTCTGGTACAGAAATCTGGCACTTATGTATTCCGAATACTCCGCCACTTTCGCTGCTAAAGCGACTGCGGGCGATATGCTGCATCAGGCCCGAGTAAGAATACTCAAGGCTGAAGCAGACATCAAGGAAGAACAGTGGGAGGATCATCAGGAGGCGATAGCCGAACACGAGCAGGAGGAACAAGACGCCCGCGACCTGGCCGAATTCCTGGGCAAGCAATGGCATGGTCTGAGCGACCTCTATATCTCGATGCAGACTCCTCTTGGCGAGATCAGTTTGGGTCTGAAGGAGGGTAAGTTTGGCGTCCATCTCGATATAGATAAAGCATATGAGAAACCAGTTCCTCTGGATGCCGAACCGGTTAAGACTTTGCTGGGGAGCGAGAGCATGGACCAGTATATGATGAACGTTCTGAAGGGAGAAGCAGGGAAATGGATAGGGAAAGGAGTGGGCGATATTGAACTTGCCTCCAGACTTGCTTCAGGCAATCTGATTGCCGTAAAGGAAAAAGAGCAGGTCGAGATAAGCCGCGATTCTGCAGGAAACTATCATTTCAAAGAACGTGAGAGCACCAATTACGATCTGGCCGGATATGCCAACGTAACAACAGAAAATATCCAGGTCGGAAGAATTGACGCACGCAGAGATGTTATTACCTACGGCTTCGGTGGATTCTTCTCGGCTTCAATGGGAAGTACAATAGTTAGATAATAATATGAAACGGTTTTTACTTCTACTTGCATTGGCGGCGGGCATCGTAGCCCGAGCTCAGGATGAACCTGAACCGCCCGGATGGATTAATGTTTCTAAGATTTCATTCATAGCCAACAAGGGCACAGACAAACTCAATGCTCCTATTAAGTATCTGATGATCACAGAGCAGGCGATGAAGGACAATGAGGAACTTTTCGAACAGGTCCACGTCCTGCTTGATGAAATATCGCAGGAAGAGTTGAACCAGGGCGTCCCGGAGAGTATCAAGGCGCTAGAAGAGCAGATAGTCGAGTTGCGTAAACTGGGCAAAGAGAATCCGGATCTCAAACCCACCGTGGATGAAGCGATAAGGGAGTTCGAAAGGCAGAAAAGAGAGGCTATGGCAGATTATGTAAAGCCCTCCAAGAGCTACACCTACGATCCGGGCATGATACTGCGGAGATTGAAATCGATCGCCGTGAACCAAAAGTTCTACTCCGGCTACTGGGAGGCGGGAAACGGTCTCTACAGTGTTATTGAAGCGCCCCGATACTGCAATCTTGACGATGATGACAGGTATACCCACACCAAGATCACTTTCGACGAAAAAGACCGCTATAAGTGGGGCCTTATCGACGAAAACGGACGCCAGATCCTTCCTTATCAGTATAGCTGGGTGAATGCAAACGCGTTGTATCCCGACGCATTCCCCGACCTCGACCTGATTTTCATCTATAAGCAGGATCCTGATGGCAGCGTCCACGCCGGAGTTATCAACTATCGTGGTCAGGTTCGCGTCCCGTTTATTTATGACGATCAAAACGGCGTTTACCACGGCGAGGACATATTCTCTTTTTCGAAGAATGGAAAGTTCGGCCTCGTAAATGTCAAAACGGGTAGGGAAGTGCTTCCTTTCGAATACACGACCTTCTCCCGCATCGCGGGCGGCTGGCTTGTCAGCAAAGACGATGAACACTATGGGATGGTCAGTATCAAGACCGGCAAAGTCATCATCCCCTTGAAGTACAGCAATCTCTGGAGCGACCGCGATCCCTCATTCCTTCGTTTCGACGGAAAGATCGACTACTACGACGACTACGGTCATCTAGTACGCACCGAAGACGGACCCACTTATGACGATTAAAACTCAAAGAATATGAACGTATTAGCATTATTTGCAGCAGCTGCCCTGGCACTGGCTTCCGGCAGCAATAATTCTCTGGGCGACAAGTTCGCCTTCGCTGGCCTGGACAGCGACAAACTGGTTCCGGCTTTCGCAATCGAGCAGAGCGAACTCAAAACCGATCCCCGCTCGGAGAGCAATCCGATGAAGGACGAGGCGTTCTTCTACACGGGCGCAGACATTACCAAGATTCCCGCAGCCAAGGTTGAGGCCTATTTACAGCAGGTCTACAAAGCCGTTAAGAAGGCTGCCGACGGAGGCAAAGTCTACAAAGCGAAAGGCTATGCCGGCGACCAGTTGGGCGAAGAAATCACCACTCCGCCGACCGCCGAAAAACCCGCGGCGACCGTGATGTATCTCTACCAGCACAACGGAGTCTGGTTCAACATCAGCGTCGGCCACAAAGCCTACTTCCGCAAATTCAAAAAGGACTACGGCGAGAAGTGGATCGGAGTCGGCATCACCGTCAAAGAGATGCTCGGCGCGGTGGAATAAAAGTCTAGTAATCTATTTCGCAGAGAAATAGGGCGTGGCCGGGGACGGTCTAGCCGGCGAGGCAGCGGTTGCGACCTTCGAGGAGCGCCGCGATCGAGTCCGGCGAGCGCTTTCCCCGGCCAACCTCTATCAGGGTCCCCACTACGGCGCGTACCATACCGCGAAGGAAGCGGTCGGCGGCGATGTGGAAAGTCCAATGAGTCTCGTCGTCTTTGACCCAGCGCGCCTCCACGACAGTACATATAGAAGTTTTGTTGTCGCTTCCGGTTTTTTCGAAGGAAGAGAAATCGTGTGTGCCCAGCAGAGTCGTCGCGGCCTCGTTCATCGCGTCAATATCGAGCCCGGGATAACCGCAGAGCCAGGAGTACTGCGCTGCGAACGGGTCTTTCACGCGGTGGATGTGGTAGACGTATTTGCGGCGCTTGGCGTCGAAGCGGGCGTGGAAATCGGGCGCGACTTCTTCGATAGAAGAAACGGCCACGGAAGGGGGCAGTATGGCATTTAATTTGTAGCACAAATCCGCCGGATCGAAAGCCTTTTCGCAATCGAAATGAGCGACGTATCCGATGGCGTTGACCCCCGTGTCCGTGCGGCCCGCACCGGTCACGGCGGTCGGGATGCCCAGAAGGGTCCCGAGCGCAGCCTGCAGGGCTTCCTGCACGCTTGGAGCATTTGGTTGCAACTGCCATCCGCAGAAGTCCGCTCCCGAATACGACAAGGTCATTTTGTACCGCATGGTTTGCAAATTTAAACTTTTTATATGGAAAGTGTAAACATCAAAGAACTCAATGAGAAGATCCAGAAAGAGAGCGCTTTCGTAGACATCCTTTCGCTCGAGATGGGCAAGGTGATAGTCGGTCAGAAGCACCTCTTGGAAAATCTCGAAATCGCCCTTCTTGCAAACGGCCACATCCTCCTCGAAGGCGTCCCCGGCCTTGCAAAGACCTTGGCAATCAGCACTTTAGCCAAAGCTGTCAGCGGACAGTTCTCCCGCATCCAGTTCACCCCGGACCTCCTTCCGGCGGACGTAACGGGAACTCTCATCTACAGTCAGAAGAAAGAATCTTTCGAGGTCCACAAAGGCCCCGTGTTCGCGAACTTCGTGCTTGCTGATGAAATCAACCGCGCTCCGGCGAAGGTGCAGTCTGCTCTGCTGGAGGCGATGCAGGAGAGGCAGGTGACGCTCGGCGAGCAGACTTACAAACTGCCGGAGCCCTTCCTTGTGATGGCCACCCAGAACCCTATCGAGCAGGAGGGAACCTATCCTCTCCCCGAGGCTCAGGTAGACCGTTTTATGCTGAAGGTCAAGGTGGACTATCCGAAGAAGGAAGAGGAGCGCCTGATCATCCGTATGAACAACACGGGCGAGTTCCCTCAGCCGAATGCGGTGGTGAAGCCCGAGGACATCGTCAGGGCCCGCGAGGTCGTTCGCGAAGTCTATATGGACGAAAAGATCGAAAGGTACATCGTGGACATAGTCTACGCGACCCGCAAGCCGGAGGACTACAATCTGCCCAATCTTAAGAATATCATAGGCTACGGCGCCTCTCCTCGTGCGAGCATCAGCCTCGCGGCGGCTGCGAAGGCGTATGCCTTCATCAAGCGCCGCGGCTATGTGATCCCCGAGGACGTCCGCGCCGTATGCCCGGAAGTGCTCAGGCACAGAATCGGCCTTACGTACGAAGCGGAGGCTGAAAACGTGACTTCAGAAGAGATTATCGACCAGGTTATCAATGCAGTCATCGTCCCGTAGTGCGACTGACCTCCTCAGGAAGGTCCGCAAGATCGAAATCAAGACCCGTGCGCTCTCGCACCAGATCTTCGCCGGCGAGTACCACTCCGCCTTCAAAGGCCGTGGTATGGCGTTCAGCGAAGTGCGCGAGTATCGCTGGGGCGATGACGTGAGATCTATGGACTGGAATGTGACCGCCCGCCTGCGTCAGCCCTACATCAAGGTCTTCGAAGAGGAACGCGAACTCACGGTCGTCCTGCTGGTGGACGTCAGCCGCAGCGGCCTCTTCGGCACGGCGGGGGACACGAAGCGCGAGCGCATAGCCGAGATCGCCGCTGTGCTGAGTTTCAGCGCCATCCTGAATAACGACAAGGTGGGCGCGCTGTTCTTCTCGGACAAGGTGGAGAAGTTCATCCCCCCGAAGAAGGGCCGTTCGCACCTGCTGCACATAATCAGGGAAATGCTCGAACTCCAGCCCACTTCGGACGGAACGGACATCGGCGCTGCGCTGGAGTTCCTCACGAACGCCATCAAGAAAAAGTGTACGGCCTTCGTGCTCAGCGATATGATCGATGTGGATGCGGATGGCAATCCCCGCTACGAAGAAGCGCTGAAGGTGGCCGTGAACCGCCACGACATTTCGGTCATCAAGGTCCATGACCCTCGCGAGGAGCGCCTCGTGCCCGTGGGGCTCGTGCACATCAAAGACAGCGAGACGGGCAGGGGTTCGTGGATCAACACGGACAATCCGAAAGTTCGTGCGGCCTACGAAAAATGGTTTGCGGACCTCGGCGACAAGGAAAAGAAACTGCTCAACAGATATAAAGTCGACTCGGTGGACATCGCCACTGACGGAGACTATGTAAAGGGTTTGATGGGACTGTTCAGATGATGTTGATATCAATCATAGCCGCAATAATGCTGGAAGTGATTCCGGCCGGGCAGGCTTTCCTCAAGCCTCTCCAGCAGCGTGACTCGGTGCTGATTGCAGACCAGTTCAAATATGGTTTCAAACTCGAGGACACCAAGGATGTCGAAGGCCTGACCCTTCAGGATTTCTCGCAGATATGCAACGACACTCTGGTCCTCGTGAGAGGATGGCAGACAGATACCGTCAGCACCAAAAAGCAGTTGAAAGAAGGAATAATCGATGTCGAATGGTGGATAACTGTGGCTCCCTTCGAGGAGGGCCGTTACGAATTGCCGGACATCTATGTCGTAAAGCATACTGCCGACAAATCGGACACCCTTTGTTTCTCTGCGCCCGAACTGCTGGAGGTTAAGACCATGCCTGTGGACACCGCCACCTATGTGCCGCACGACATCAAGGGGCAGATCACCTATCCGGTCACGCTGAGGGAAGTTCTGCCGTACGTCGGCGGAGGCATCGCCGGATTGTGGCTAATTACCGCCATAGTGGTGCTTATAGTCTACTTCAGCAGGCGCAAAAAGAAAGCGGAGGAGCATAAAGATCCGGCTCATATCGTGGCTCTCCGTAAACTTGATAAGTATCGCAGCGACAAATACTGGGTTCCCGAAAAGCAGAAGGCTTTCTATTCGGGCATCACGGGCGCTGTGAAGGAATACATCGACGAGCGTTTCGAGATAGACGCTCCCGAAATGACTACTGCCGAACTCTTTGACGCCCTTCAGGGCAGGACGGAACTTACTCCGGAACTGTACGAAAAGATGAAGGAACTCTTCGAGAGGGCGGACTTTGTGAAATTTGCCAAGTATGTGGCGGATGATGCGCAGAACGCCGAGGCTCTGCCTCTGTGCGTGCGCTTCGTCACCAGCACATACCAGGCTGAAATAGAGGAGGAGGCTCAGGCAGAGAAAGATGTTCTTTGAGTATCCCGTTCTACTTTGGCTGCTGGTAATTCCGGCCCTGCTCGTTGTCCTATATATTTATAGGGAAGCGTCCGGAAGGACTCCGCACGTTCGCGTCAGTTCGGCCGCGCCCTGGAAGGCCGGTGGAATGAGCGCTCTCGCGGTGCTGCGTCATCTCCCGTTCGCCCTTCGAGCGCTTGCGCTCGTAATGATAGTGATAGCGATCGCCCGCCCGCGTTCGAGCACGCAGGTGGAGAAAACGGACACCGAAGGCATCGACATCGTACTCGCTATGGATGTGAGCACGAGTATGCTCGCGCAGGATTTTACCCCCAACCGCCTCAGCGCCGCCAAGGACATCGCAATCGAATTCATCGCGCAGCGGCCGTCGGACCGTATGGGAATAGTCGTTTTCGCGGGCGAAAGTTACACCCAGTGCCCGCTGACGACGGACCGCGCTACTCTGATCAACCTGATGAAGGAGGTGCAGACGGACCTAATCGAAGACGGCACGGCGATAGGAAACGGCCTGGCGACCGCCGTGGCCCGGATAGCCGATTCGGATGCGAAGAGCCGGGTGATCATTCTGCTGACGGACGGTGTTAACAACAGGGGAGAGATAGCCCCGCTCACGGCCGCCGAGATCGCGAAAACCTACGGTGTGCGCGTGTACACCATCGGCGTGGGCGCCAACGGAATGGCCCCCTATCCGGTAATCACGCCGTGGGGAGTGGAGACGCGTAAGATTCAGGTGGAGATAGACGAAGAACTGCTTAAGGGCATCGCGAACTCCACGGGAGGACGCTATTTCCGCGCCACGGACAACACCAAACTCGCCGAGATCTACGGCGAGATCAACAGGATGGAGAAGGCTAAGACCACTGTCGAGTCGTTCCCCGTCTACCAGGAACTGTTCGGGAAGTTCGGCCTGATCGCGCTGATCTGCCTGCTTGCCGAACTTGTGATAAGACTTTTACTCAGGAGGATGCCATGATAATATTCGCTCAATATCATTATTTGTGGCTCCTGCTGCTAGTGCCTGCTATCCCGATCGTCTATGCGGTCGTGATGGCGCTCAGGCGCAGGCGTATACGCCGCTTCGGCGACGAAAAGATGGTGCGCGAACTGATGCCGCACTACAGCCCGGCGAAGGGTTGGATCAGGATAGTGCTGTTCACTCTGGCGTTCATGTCGTTCGTGATAGGCCTGGCCCGTCCGCAGATAGGCGCCAAACTCAGCGAACGCAAGATCAAGGGAGCGGAGATTATGATCTGCCTTGACGTGTCTAATTCCATGCTCGCGGAGGACTATTCCCCGAACAGGCTGGAGCGCGCGAAGATGGCGATTTCGGCCATCGTGGATAAACTGCGCGACGACCGTATAGGCCTGATAATCTTCGCGGGAACTTCGTTCGTGCAGTTGCCCGTAACGACCGACTATGTCTCGGCCAAGATGTTCCTGAGTTCTATCGACGCGGGGTCGATTCCCGTCCAGGGAACGGCCATCGGCGATGCGATCCACACCGCCATCAAGAGTTTCAGCGCGCAGAGCGAGAAGAGCCGCGTGATTATCCTGATCACTGACGGTGAGAACCACGAAGACGATGCGGTCGCCGCCGCCAGGGAAGCGGGGGATGCCGGCATACGTATATACACTATAGGTGTGGGTTCCGCCCACGGCCAGCCGATTCCCGTGGACGGCCAGTTGCTCACGGATAAAGCCGGCAACATAGTGGTCTCCAAACTGGATGAGGCGGTGCTTCGCAAGGTGGCGGCCGCCGGAAACGGCGCCTATGTCCACGCCGGCAACGACGAATTTGGCCTGAATCCCATAATCGACGAAATCCGCCGTATGGAAGCGGAGGAGTTCTCGTCGGTCGTGTTCGAGCAGTACGACGAACAGTATATGTATTTCTTTGCTCTTGCCCTGTTGCTTCTCGTGATCGAGATCCTGGTGGGCGAGCGTAAACCGGATAGGAGGATGTTCGAAGATGCGTAGGGTTGTGTTGGTTATTATGGCGCTGCTGATGGCGCTTCCGCTTTCCGCCCAGACGGACAAGCGCGAGGTACGCCGCGGCAACCGTAAGTTCGGCAAGCAGAACTATAAAGAGGCCGAACTGGACTACCGCCGCGCGCTCGTGAAGGATTCGACTTCTTTCGCGGGCATCTACGACCTCGCTTCGGCGCTCTACAAGCAGAAGGACTACGAAGGCGCGGGTTCGGTGCTCGCGCGTCGCGAGGAAGCGCCGCCGGAGACCGTGGACGGAGCAAAATACTATTTCAATGCCGGCGACATAGCCCTGCAGAAGAAGGACTACGCCGCGGCGATGAAGGCGTTCAAGCAGGCGCTTATGTTCACTCCTGACGATCTTGAGGCGAAAGAGAACTATATTTACGCCAAGAAGATGCTGGAAAATCAGCAGAATCAGGACCAGCAGAATCAAGACAATAAAGACCAGAATAAGCAGGACCAGGACGACCAGCAGCAGAATCAGCAACCTAAGGATCAGCCTCAGCAAGATCAACAGCCCCAGGAGCAGCCCCAGGAGCAGAAGATCTCGCCTCAGCAGGCTCAGCAGATGCTGCAGGCCATCCAGGCAAAGGAGAAAGAGACTCAGGATAAGGTGGAGAAAGCCAAAGCCCTGCAGGCCAAAACCCGTCAGAAGGAGAAGAATTGGTAATGAAAAGAATAATCGCAGTTATTGTGTCGCTGTTCGCAGCGGTGGCGGCCTTCGCGCAGATCAGCGTGCAGGTGCCGTCCGCCGTGGCGCTTGACGAGCAGTTCAACCTCACGTTCGTGGTGGAGGGGAATAAGCCTTCCTCCTTCGACTGGCATTGCCCCGCAGATTTCCAACTAGTGTGGGGACCGCAGACGGGCTCCAGCAGTTCGATTTCCATCGTGAATGGAAAGACCACCAGATCAGTCCAGACGTCCTATACCTATGTTCTGATGCCCCGTAAGGAGGGTACCTTCCAACTCCCGGCCGCAACTGCAAAGATAGGCGGCAAGACAGTCACTTCTTCCGCACCCTCAATAAAGGTCGTGAAGAGCGGCGCGGCTTCGGCTTCTTCGACTCCCAACCAGCAGAATGCCTATTCTGTGTCTGGCGAAGACCTCTTTATGAGGCTAGAAGTGAGCGATCGCAACGTGGTGCTCGGCGAGCCTTTCACGGCCGCGATCAGGCTCTATCAGAGGGTCAACATCGTGGGCTATGAGGACTTCAGGGTGCCCTCGTTCGACGGATTCTGGAGCCAGGTGGCGGCCGCCCCGCAGGAGATACAGTTCCGCAGGGAGACGCTCGGCGACCAGATTTACAATGTCGCCACCATACGCAGTTACACGTTGATCCCCCAGCAGAGCGGCGATCTCGTGATTGATCCGGCCGAACTGGTCTGCGTGCTGCGTGTGCGCAACCGCTCCACGGGCAGCAGCATCTTCGACAGTTTCTTCCAGGACGACTACAGTTCCATCCGCAAGCGCGTTTCCACCAAAGCGACTACCATCCACGTCAGTCCGCTGCCCCAGCCTCAGCCGGCATCGTTCTGCGGGGGCGTGGGCAAGTTCGGCATACGGTCTATGGTCACCCGCGATTCGCTCGCCACTCACGATGCGGCGTCGCTGGTCGTGACCGTCACGGGCAAGGGCAATCTCGCGCTCGTGCAGGCTCCGAAGGTCAACTTCCCGCCGGATTTCGAGGTCTACGACGTGAAGACTTCGGATAAAGACGGCTCGAAGGTTTTTGAATATCCTTTCATTCCGCGCCACTACGGCGATTTCGTGATCCCGGCCGTGGAGTTCAGTTACTACGACATTTCGGCAGGGAAGTATGCGACAGTGAGCGCTGAGGCCATCCCCGTGAAGGTCACCCGTTCGGAAAGCGACCTGCAGCCTTCGGGAGGCCCTTCGCAGGTTTTCTCCGGCGTTGCCGGCAAGGATGTGCGTAATCTTGGCACTGACATCAGGTATATCGCTACTGGCAATCCGGGTCTTTACAAGTCCGGCGCGTTCTTCGTGTGCTCCACTCCCTTCTTCATTATCCTGGCGGCGCTGATACTCTGCGCTCTGGGACTATGGATAGGTTTGAGAAAGATTGCGGCCCGCAGGGCGGACGTCGCCGGCGAGCGCAAGCGCACCGCATCGAAGATGGCGCGCGGGCGTCTTGCCCGGGCCGGCGCCTTCCTGAAGGACAACTTGTACACCGCTTTCTACGAAGAACTGCACAAGGCCCTCTTAGGTTTCGTTGCCGACAAACTTGGAATCGAAGCCTCGGAGCAGGACAAAGAGTCCATCGCCGCCCGGCTGGGTGGCGCAGGTGTGCCGCAGGCGGATGTCGACGAATTCGTCGGCCTCCTGGATGCCTGCGAGTTCGCCCGCTACGCCCCCGACGCCGGCTTCGAGGCGATGGACGCTCACTACAAATCCGCCCTGGAGGTGATTTCCTCCATCGATGACTCTATGAAGAAGAAACGCTCCGGCCGCGGCGCCGCCTTGCTCGCCCTCCTGCTTCTGTTCCCGTTTGCAGCGAATGCTCAGGATGCCTGGCAATCAGGCATAGATGCATATGCAGCAGGCGATTGGTCAAGCGCTCGCGCAGAATGGACCTCGATTCTCGATTCCGGTCAGGAAAGCGCGGCTCTGCTGAATAATATAGGCTCCGCCTGTTTCAAGGAAGGCGACCTGGCGCACGCTATTCTTTACTTCGAGAAGGCTCTGAAGGCGGATCCTTCGTATTCGGACGCAAAGTACAATCTCGAATTCGCGCAGATTTTCCGTAAAGACCGCATAGACAGCGTTCCGGAATTCTTCGTCGCAGGCTGGATGCGGGCGCTCCGCTGCAGCCTCGGCGGAAACGTGTGGGCAGGCCTGTTCCTCGCGCTCTTCGCGCTCGCCCTCGGCCTGCTCCTCCTCTTCCTCCTTGGCCGCAGCCCCTCCGCCCGCAAGACCGGCTTCTTCACCGGCCTGGCCGCGTTACTTCTTGCGCTGATGTGTCTGGGATTCTCTTTGAGATTGCGTTCAGATTACTCTGCGAAATCATCCGCGATAGTGGTTTCTCCGGTTGTCGTTGTTCGCAGTGCGCCTGACAACAATTCCGGTACAGACCTGTTTATACTCCATGAAGGGACAAAAGTCAAAGTACTGGATTCTGTGGGCTCCTGGAACAATATTGAGCTCTCCGACGGACGCCAGGGATGGATTGTGGAAAAAGAAATCGAAATAATTTGACAATTAATTTTTTATAGCTATCTTTGTGGCTCGAAACAGTAGTGTATTTTTTGAATAGAAATAGTTAACAAAATCTATAACACTTATGAAAATTAAAGCTTTTCTTTTCGCAGCTCTCCTGCTCGTAGGCGCATCCGCATTCGCACAGGAGGCAACTGAGGCTGGATCAGATAAGGGACCTACCGATTCCTTTATCTCGAACTCCTTCAAGGACAACTGGTTCATTGGTGGCGGTATCGGTTGGAACCACTCCGCTAATGGATTCAGGAGCCTTTTCCAGGGTCAGTGGATGACCGTCGGCGGCGGTATCGCGGCTGACATCAACTTCGGTAAGTGGCTCGATCCTATGTGGGGAATCCGCGCCGGCTTCAACGGTGTTCTTAACAGCGAGCAACCTGGTCGCGGTGACGAGTATCCGTTCATCTTCCTCCATGGCGACGTTATGTGGAATGTTACCAACCAGACTAAGGGTTACATCGCTGATCGCAAGTATCAGTTCATCCCTTACCTCTCCGCTGGTGCATATATCCCTAAGGGACATCACTTCAACTTCGGTGTTGGTCTCGGTTTCCTCAACAAGATCCGTCTCACAGAAAGGCTTGACCTCGACCTCGATGCTCTTGGAATCATCATCAAGGACGCATCCCTCGTTGATGGCGAGCATGGAGCAAGTGGTCTTTCCCTCCTCGGAATCGCTACCGTAGGTGTTTCCTACAAGCTCGGCGACCAGCCCGGTTGGCAGACCAAGGCTGACGCCCTCATGCCCGCAACTGTCGCAGTTGCTGAGGCTACAGCAGCTCTCGCAGCCGCTCAGGCTGAGAAAGAGCAGCTCGCAGCTGAGAAGGAAGAGGCCGAGGCAGCACAGGAAGAGGCAGCCAAGGAGAACGAGGCTCTCAAGAGCGAGCTCGCAGAGAACGCTGCTCAGAACGAGGCTATCGTGAAGAACCTCATGGAGACCCCTGCAATCGTTTACTTCGAGATTGGCCAGGCAACCCTCTCCGTCAAGGAACTCGAGCACTTCGACCGCATCGTGAAGACCATGCTCTCTCAGGATAAGGAGATCAAGTTCACGCTCACCGGACTCACCGATCACAACACCGGTTCCGCAAAGCGCAACCAGCAGCTCCAGAAGCAGCGCGCGAACTACATCCACAAACTCCTCGCCGACAAGTACGGCCTCGAGAAGGATCAGTTCGAGATCATCATCGACGAAAGCGCGAAGAACAGGTTCACCACCATCGAGCTCAACCGTGCCGTCATCATCGAGTCTGCCAAGGCAGCCGAGGAGGCACCCGCAGCAGAGCCTGCAGAATAAGATATTCTAACCTTATTCGATACGAAAAAGGCTGACCAGAAATGGCCAGCCTTTTTTATATCGGTTCAGTTGTTTGTCCTTAGCGGAACTCCAGTCGCTTCGCTCCTTCCGGCCCCTTCCATCCTATCCTTCGTCATCGCTCCGCGATAACTCGTCTAGAACGGACGCCTACCCCCTTCCCGTGCCCGGGGGAGGGCACGTCCGCTAAGGGCAAACAACTGAACCTTTTATTGTAAGATTTCAGCGACTACGAAGGTGCTGCCGCCAATATAGATGATGGAGTCAAGTGATGCCAGTAAGAGGGCTGTTTGGACGGCGTCGCTGACTGAATATGCGGTTTGAAGGTTTAAGTCGGGTCTTAGTGCTGACAGTCTGCTGAAGAGTTCGGCGACCGGCAGGGCGCGGGGAGTAGCGGGGGAGCAGAGGATGTAACGGGCGGCGGAGGGCATGAGCGGGGCGATGTCGTCCAGGGCTTTGTCAGCCATGATTCCGTAGACGATGATCAGCGGCTTTCCGCTCTCTTCGAGTTGACGGAAGTTGTGCGCCAGGGCGGCGGGGTTGTGCCCGATGTCGCAGATGACAGTGGGGTTCTCCTGAAGGATTTCCCAGCGCCCGCGTAGACCGGTAATCTTTGCAGTGTTGCGCAAAGCATCAAGATCGGCCTCTACCCCGAGAAGTTTCATGGCAGCGAGTACGGTCCGCACATTCGCGTCTTGATACTCTCCCCTCAAATCCATTCCGTCCAGATGGACAGTCCGGACCATCTCGTCCGCGAAATGCAACTGCGCTCCGACCTCTTCCGCATACTTTTCAAAAACTTCGTCCGTCTCTTTATCGTGTTCCCACACCAGCGCAGGCACATTATTCTTGAAAATGCCGGCCTTTTCCCGCGCAATTTCGGCTCTTGTGTCGCCCAACATCGCGCAATGGTCCAGACCGATGCTCGTAACCACCGACAGAATCGGGGTGATAACGTTCGTACTGTCAAGTCTTCCTCCAAGTCCCACCTCGATCACCGCCACATCCACCTTCTCTTTCTCAAACCACCACATCGCCATCCCCGTCGTAATCTCGAAAAACGATAGTTCGGCTATCTGTTTCTCGTATTTGTCCAAGAATGACAATACGTCTTCTTTACTTATCAATTGATTTGGAATTAACTTAATTCTTTCCCTGAAATCAATAAGATGAGGAGAAGTGAAGAGTCCGACGCGAAGTCCGTGGGAGGCGAGGGCGGCGGCGAGCATGGAACTGACGGAACCTTTTCCGTTCGTTCCGGCCACGTGTATGCAGGGAAAAGACTTCCAGGGATGCCCGAGCGCGGAGTCGAATGAGAGCATAGACTCGATTCCGGCTTTGTAGGTCCTCCCGTTGAAACCGGACACCTGCACGCTCGGATGGCGCTCGAAAATCTCTTCTATCTTCTTTTCGTATTGCATACAACTCAAAAATAACTAATTTTACACGATTTTAGTACATGAAAAATCTATTCGATTCCCGTTTCATCATCGACGGCGCGCCCGAAGAACTCACTCCGGCTCAAATGCTGGGTAGAAACAGGGCCCCTCTGGACGGCGAACCCATAGTCGATGAGACCGTGGACCCCGCGATTCTCTCCTTCGAATTCGACGAAGGCCAGATTTCGAACTACCTCCGCGCGGTGAAAAAGACCAGGCGCGAGTTGCAGTTCCCCTTCGCGGCGCAGTACGCCCGCGCCTGTCTGGCGAACGTGCTGACCGAGGCGATATGGTCCCACGGGCATTTCACCCTCCCCGAACTGTCGGTCGATGCCGTATGGCGCTGGCGCGAGATGGGCATAGGCAGTATGTCCGCCCTCTACGAAAGCGTCCGCGCGGTGAGCGAGTATGCAGACATCCTGGACATAGGCTTCAGCAACGTGGACTGCGAAGACGGGCTGCCCGAGATCGTGATGAAGGTGCCGCAGGCGGCCAGCCGCGCCATCCCGGCGACCCTCAACCCCGACCCGGAGAGTTGGATCGTGTACGTGCCCTTCGACACCGAAGAATACCGCCTCGGCGGGTCGCTGCTCGCGCAGGCGCTCGGCCTGAAAGGCGGCACCTCCCCGCAGGTGGACAATCCGGATTATCTGATGGATTGCTACGAAGTCGTCCGCGAACTGGTGGAAGACCGCATCGCCATCAGCGGAATCACCGTGGGCGCGGGCGGCCTGATGACGGCGCTGGACAAGATGGTCTACAAGGGCGTGGGCGCGGATCTCGACCTTTCGGACTTGACGCGCGCATATCCCGGATCGGATGTGGTGCGTCTGCTTTTCGGCGAGATTCCGGGAGTGATTTTCCAGATCAGGGACGACGATTTCGACTATCTGGACGCGGAGTTCATACTCCAGGATGTGATGTATTTCCCGCTGGGACATCCGACAAAGGGACGCGACATCAAACTGCGCTGGAGTTCGAAACCGGCGATAGGCAGCATACTTGAGTCGCTGGTTCGCTGAGTATTTGGTTTATAACCAAATAATTCGTAAATTCGTCAGCCTTTTTTGAGCAACTAAAACAAACAGATATACTAAAACACTATGGCAGAAACAAAAAAGAGAGTCTATCGTTTCGGTGGTAAGACCGCCGAGGGCGATGGCGCTATGAGAGAGCTCCTTGGTGGTAAGGGAGCTAACCTTGCTGAGATGAGCAGGCTCGGAATGCCTGTTCCCGCAGGTTTCACCATCACGACAGAGTGCTGTGCAGAGTACTACGCCCTTGGCGGCGGTTACTCCGAGGAGTTGAAGGCAGAGGTAGCCGACGCTCTCGCAGCCACCGAGAAACTTATGGGCATGAAGTTCGGCGATCCGAAGAACCCGCTTCTCGTCAGCTGCCGTTCGGGCGCACGCAGTTCGATGCCCGGTATGATGGATACCATCCTTAACATCGGTCTTTGCTCGGCCACTATCCCCGGCCTCATCGAGAAGACCGGCAACCCGCGCTTCGTGTATGACGCTTATCGTCGTCTCATCATGATGTACTCAGACGTCGTGATGGAGAAGGCAGAAGGCATCGAGCCCGAAGACGGCCAGGGCATCCGTCAGCAGCTCGACCGCATGATGGCCGACCTCAAGGAAGCTAAAGGCTACAAACTCGATACTGATATCACCGCAGACGAACTCAAGGAACTCGCCGAGGCCTTCAAGGTAAGGATCAAGGAAGTTCTCGGAGTCGAATTCCCGGACGATGCACAGGCCCAGCTTTGGGGCTCGATCGGCGGCGTCTTCAAGAGCTGGAACGGAAAGCGTGCTATCGCTTACCGCCGCATCGAGAAGATTCCTGATGATTGGGGTGAACGTTCAGTCGATGGTGTTCGGTAACATGGGCGCCACCTCCGCAACTGGTGTGGCATTCAGCCGTAACCCTGCGAATGGAGACAACAAGTTCTACGGTGAGTGGCTTATCAACGCTCAGGGAGAGGACGTGGTTGCAGGTATCCGCACCCCGAACCCTCTGAACGAGGCCACCAAGACAGACCACAACAAGCACCTCGAGAGCCTCGAGAAGGCTATGCCCGAGGTTTACGCTGAACTGGACGGCATCCGCAAGCGTCTGGAGGATCACTTCCACGATATGCAGGACATCGAGTTCACAATTCAGGACAAGCACCTCTACATGCTCCAGTGCCGTATCGGCAAGCGCACCGGTATCGCCGCTCTGCAGATGGCTATGGACATGCTGGATGAGGGTATGATCGATGAGAAGACCGCCGTTATGCGCGTTTCTCCCGTTCAGCTCGATGAAATCCTTCACCCTATCCTTGACCCCGCTTCCGAGAAGAAGGCGGCCGTCATCGCCAAGGGTCTTCCCGCATCTCCCGGTGGAGCAGTGGGAACCATCGTCTTCACTTCCGAGGCCGCTATGGCAGCCGCAGCGCAGAAGAAGCCCGTCATCCTCATCCGTGAGGAGACCTCTCCCGAGGACATCGAGGGTATGCGCGCTTCTGCCGGTATCCTCACCACCCGCGGAGGTATGACCTCCCACGCCGCGCTCGTCGCACGTGGATGGGGCAAGTGCTGCATCGTGGGCTGCGAGGCTATGAAGATCGACTTCGAGCATAAGACCGTCAGCTTCGAGGGCAACAATGGCGTTTACAAAGAGGGCGACTGGCTCTCTCTCAACGGTGCGAAGGGCGCTGTCTATGCAGCCAAGATCGACACCATGGACGCATCTGAGAACCCTCTGTTCATCCGCTTCATGAGCATCGTGGACAAATATCGCCGCCTCGGCATCCGCACGAACGCGGATACCCCGGAGGATGCTCAGCGCGCTGTCAGTTTCGGCGCCGAGGGTATCGGCCTCTTCCGTATCGAGCATATGTTCTACGGAAAGAACAGCGAGACTCCTCTTGCCAAACTCCGCAAGATGATCATGTGCGAGACCGAGGAAGAGCGCGTCGCCGCTCTGGCCGAACTCGAGCCGTTCATCAAGGCTTCCGTGAAGGCTACCCTCAAGATCATGGATGGCAAACCGGTCGTGTTCCGTCTGCTCGATCCGCCGCTCCACGAATTCGTTCCGAAGTCCGAGGACAAGAGGGCTGAACTCGCGAAGGATCTCGGCATCAGCGTGGACGAGGTGGACAAGCGTGGCGAGAGCCTGCACGAAGTGAACCCGATGATGGGTCACCGTGGAGTCCGTCTGCACGTCACTTATCCTCTTATCGCTGAGACCCAGTACAGGGCTATCTTCACTGCCACCGCAGAACTGAAAGCCGAAGGACTCAACCCGAAGCCCGAAATCATGATCCCTGTCACCGTGTCCGCCCGCGAACTTGAGTTCCAGAAGAGCCACTGCGAGAAGATCCGTCTCGAGGTTGAGGCCCAGACCCGTCAGGCTATCGACTACCACTTCGGTACTATGATCGAGATCCCTCGTGCTGCTCTTACCGCAGACCGTATGGCCCGCACCGCTGAATTCTTCAGCTTCGGTACGAACGACCTCACCCAGATGACCTTCGGCTTCAGCCGTGACGATGTGGGAACCTTCATGGGCGATTATCTTGGAAACAAGATTCTCGACGCAGATCCGTTCCAGACCATCGATGTCAAGGGTGTCGGCAAACTCGTCGAGTACGGCATCACAGCCGGACGCAGCAAGCGTCAGGGCCTGATGTGCGGCGTCTGCGGCGAGCACGGCGGTGATCCGGATTCGATCAACTTCTTCAACAAGATCGGTCTGGACTACGTCAGCTGCTCTCCGTTCCGCGTGCCTATCGCCAGGTTGGCTGCAGCTCAGGCAGCCATCAAGCAAAATGACTAGCCGTCATTTTGCTTGATTAAAAAGGCTGACCAAAATTCTTTGGCCAGCCTTTTTGCTTCTTAACCCCCGCCTGCCGGCGCCCCCTGTCAGGGGGCATGCCGCAATCGCTTCGCTCTGCGGGCGTCTTCGCTGCTTCGGTTTCTTTGAAACCTCGCTGACGCTCCGCCGCGGCGGCTGATGCCGCCCTCGGCCCTTCGGGCCTCTACAGCTCTTCGATTCAGCGCCCTACCTAATATGTTCGCGCCACTGCCAGAGGACGACTCCGATGGAGACGCTGACGTTGAGGGAGTGCTTGGTGCCGAATTGGGGGATTTCGAGGGAAAAGTCGGATGCGTCCACGACGGACTGCTGAACGCCGTCTACTTCGTTGCCGAAAATGAAGGCGTACTTTCTTCCGGCGGCGGGGGAGAACGTCTCTAGCGAGACGGAAAGTTCGGTCTGCTCCACGGACACGATCGTGAAACCGTCTGAGCGCAACCGGCCTACCAGCGCGAGCGTGTCTTCGGCGTGCTCCCACGGCACGCTGTCTTCCGCTCCGAGCGCGGATTTGTGGATCTCCGCCGAGGGCGGGCAGGCGCAGATGCCGCACAGCCAGACTTTGTCCGCCTTGAAGGCGTCGGCTGTGCGCAGGGCGCTGCCCACATTGTGCGCGCTCCTGATGTTATCCAGAACCACGACCATTCCCGATTCCGGAAGGTCCCTATACTCCTCGGGACTGACGCGTCCCAACTCGCTGCTCAGAAGTTTTCGATCCATAATTGACGATGGCAAATTTAATAATTATATTTGTGTTACTAAGTTCACACATATGAAACAGGATAAGCAAATCTTCGAATTGATCGAGAATGAGCGCGAACGTCAGGCCGGTGGTCTGGAACTTATCGCGTCGGAGAATTATGTCAGCGACCAGGTGCTCCAGGCTATGGGCTCTGTCTGCACGAACAAGTATGCAGAAGGATATCCAGGGCATCGTTATTACGGCGGATGCGAGGTCGTGGACAAGATAGAGCAACTTGCGATCGACCGCCTCAAGGCTCTCTACGGCGCTGCTTGGGCGAACGTCCAGCCGCACTCCGGCGCGCAGGCGAATATGGCCGTGACCATGGCCGTGCTGAATCCCGGCGACACCTTCATGGGCCTGGATCTCAGTTGCGGCGGCCATCTGACGCACGGCTCGCCCGTGAACGCGTCCGGTCTGCTGTACCACGCCGTCCCGTACGGCCTTGATCCGAAGACGGGCCTGATCGACTACGACAAGATGGAGCAGCTCGCTCTCGAAAACAAGCCGAAACTCATAATCGGCGGCGCTTCCGCGTACTCGCGCGAGTGGGATTATGAACGCATGCGCGCGATAGCGGACGAAGTGGGCGCGATTCTATGGATCGACATGGCCCACACAGCCGGTCTCATCGCCGCCGGGCTGCTGAAGAATCCTGTTCGCTATGCGCACATAGTCACGAGCACCACGCATAAGACTCTTCGCGGACCGCGCGGAGGCATCATCCTGATGGGCCAGGACTTCCCGGACCCGCAGGGACGCCGCACTCCGAAGGGCGAGGTGAAGATGATGAGCCAGGTGCTGAACGGCATGGTGTTCCCCGGCGTGCAGGGCGGTCCGCTCGAGCATGTCATCGCCGCGAAGGCAGTCGCATTCTACGAAGCGCTTCAGCCCGAATTCGCAGAATACCAGATGCGGGTTAAGGCGAATGCCGCCGCCATGGCCCAGGCTTTCCTCGACCGTGGATACAAGATCGTCAGCGGCGGAACGGACAATCACCTCATGCTCATCGACCTCCGCTCGAAGTTCCCGAACCTCAGCGGCAAGGTGGCGGAGCACGAACTGGTCGCGGCGGACATCACCGTGAACAAGAATATGGTGCCGGACGACACCCGCAGCCCGTTCCTTACTTCTGGCTTGCGCGTGGGCACTCCCGCTATCACCACCCGCGGTTTCAAGGAAGAGGATATGCCGAAGATTGTCGCGCTGATCGACGAAGTGCTGACCTCGTGCAGCACCTGGCTCGATCCTCAGGCCAAGAGCAGCGACCCCATCGTCGCCCCGAAGCATTTGAGTCTGCTCGCCGAGGTCCGCGCGGAAGTCAAAAAGATGACAGACGGCCGTCCATTATTTGCATATTAATTCCAAGGCCCCTCGCGAAGGGGCCTTTTTTATGACATTTTGTCACTGGAACAGATATTGCCGTATTTATGGGCAGAAAAAAATTAATACCTATTATATATTATGATCAAACCACTTGCAGACAGAGTCGTGATCGAGCCTAAGGAGGCCGAGACCAAGACAGCGTCCGGAATCTACATTCCTGACACAGCGAAAGAGAAACCCCAGCAGGGCACGGTGGTCGCCGCCGGCCCCGGAAAGAAAGACGAACCGATGGAAGTAAAGGTCGGTGACGTGGTTCTTTACGGCAAATATTCGGGAACTGAGGTGACCGTGGACGACAAGAAGTACCTCATCGTGAAACAGTCTGACATTTTAGCTACTCTGTAATTATGGCAAAGGAAATCAAATTCGACGTGGACGTGCGCTCCGCAATGAAGGAAGGAGCGGACGCGCTTGCAAATGCAGTGAAAGTTACACTCGGACCCAAGGGCCGTAATGTAGTTATCGACAAGAAATTCGGCGCTCCTCAGGTGACCAAGGACGGCGTGACCGTGGCCAAGGAAATCGAACTTGAGGACAAATTCCAGAATATGGGCGCGCAGATGGTCAAGGAAGTCGCTTCCAAGACCAACGAGCAGGCTGGCGACGGCACAACCACCGCCACAGTGCTTGCACAGGCGATCATCAACGTCGGCATCAAGAACGTGACTGCCGGCGCGAACCCGATGGACCTGAAGAAGGGCATCGACAAGGCAGTGGACGCCGTGGTGGCTGATCTGAAGAAGCACAGCCAGCCGGTGGGCGACGACTATTCGAAGATCGAGCAGGTCGGCACCGTCTCCGCCAACAACGACGCCTACATAGGCAAACTCATCGCCGACGCTATGAGCAAGGTGGGCACGGACGGCGTGATCACGGTGGAGGAAGCCAAGGGCACCGAGACCGAGGTGAAGGTCGTCGAGGGTATGCAATTCGACCGTGGCTACATCTCTCCGTACTTTATGACGGACGCTGACAAGATGGAGGCCGTTCTCGATCACCCCGCAATCTTGCTCACGGATAAGAAGATCTCCAACATCCAGGATATCATGCCGGTGCTTGAACCGGTAGCGCGCGAGGGCAGGGAACTGCTCATCATAGCCGAGGACGTGGACGGCACCGCGCTGACCACCCTCGTTATGAACAGACTCCGCGGCTCGCTCAAGGTGGCGGCAGTCAAGGCCCCGGGCTTCGGCGACCGTCGTAAGGAGATGCTCCAGGATATCGCTATCCTCACGGGAGCAGCCGTGATCAGCGAGGAGAAGGGCTTCACCTTCGAAAATATGACCCCCGATATGCTCGGCCACGCCGAGAAGGTAACCATCACCAAGGAGAACACGACCGTCGTGGGCGGAGCAGGCTCCAAGGAGGATATCGCCGCCAGGGCGGAGATGATACGCAAGCAGATCGACCTCACCACCTCCGAATACGACAAGGAGAAACTCAAAGAGCGTCTCGGCAAACTCGCCGGCGGTGTGGCGGTGCTCTATGTGGGCGCGACCACCGAGGTGGAGATGAAGGAGAAGAAGGACCGCGTGGAGGATGCGCTCAACGCTACCCGCGCTGCAGTTGAGGAGGGTTACCTCCCCGGCGGCGGTGTGGCCTACATCCGCGCCGCTTCCGTGCTCGCCGGCATGACCGGAGAGAACGACGACGAAACCACCGGTATCCACATCATCGCCAAGGCCATCGAGGAGCCTGTGCGTCAAATCGCCCAGAACGCGGGTGTGGACGGCAGCGTGATTGTGCAGAAGATCAAGGAAGGAAAAGACGATTTCGGTTACAACGCAAGGACCGCCGAGTTCGGCAGCCTCTACGAAGCCGGTGTCATCGATCCGACCAAGGTCGCGCGCGTTGCCCTGGAGAATGCCGCTTCGGTGGCGGGTATGTTCCTTACCACAGAGTGTGGTATAGTGGACATTCCCGAGCCCGCAGCAGCCGCTCCGGCTATGCCTGCAGGGGGGATGATGTAATTTTTCAAATTTTTTAAAAAATAATTTGGAAATTCAATTTTAGTTACTACCTTTGCAATCCCGCTTGAAAGACAGTGGGATTTTTTACACTCTGATCGGGGCGCAAGCCCCGAAAAAAATGTAAAAAAGTTGAAATAAAATTTGCATTGTAGAAAAATGTTTCTACCTTTGCAACCCGCTTTTCGGAGCGGGAAAACAAGATCATTGAAAAGACTGATAAGATAAGTACAAGCAAGTACCGAGAAACAAGAAAATCGAGAGCGTTAATTTCTTTTGAAATTTAAGCGTCGGGGTCAAGCTAAGATTTATAAAAATAT
>CAJOHV010000017.1 GCA_905234485.1 uncultured Bacteroidales bacterium
CTTGATCTGAAGCTTGTTCGCCTTGCGGTCTACCACAAAGCCGTAACGGTTCAACTTTTCGCCCTGAGCCGTCAGCTTCTCTGTAACGATTGGCTTAATAATGATTCCCATCTCTTGTCAGTTTTATTTGACCCTCGATGCAAGAACGTCCTGCACGCCGTCGACGAGAACGAGAGTGTTCGCGTTCATCACGACGTAGGTGTTGATCTCGTCAACAGTGATAACGTTCGCGTAAGGAAGGTTACGGGATGAAAGGAAAATGTTGTCCGAATTTGCGGGGAGGACGAAGAGGACCTTGCGGTCGCCGGCCTTGAGGTTCGTCAGGATCTGAGCGAACTCCTTGGTCTTGGGAGCCTCCATAGCAAACGGCTCTACGATAGTGATGGCGCCTTCGGCTGCCTTGTAAGAGAGGGCTGAGCAACGTGCGAGGCTCTTGACCTTCTTGTTAAGTTTGTGCCAATAGTTGCGAGGTTTCGGACCATGGATGGTGCCGCCGCCTACGAAAATACCGGCCTTCAGAGAACCGTGACGTGCACCGCCGCCGCCTTTCTGGCGACCGAGTTTCTTGGTGCTGTGCGCGTTCTCGCTGCGGTCCTTCGACTTGCTGGTTCCCTGGCGCTGGTTAGCGAGGTACTGCACTACGTCGAGATAAATTGCGTGGTCGTTCGGAGTGATACCGAAAACTTTCTCGTCCAGAGTGACTTTCTTTCCGGACTCTTTACCGTCGATTTTGTAAACTGAAAGTTCCATACTCTTAAGCCTCCACAATTACATAAGAACCCTTAGCTCCGGGAACGGAGCCCTTAACAACGATGAGATTGTTCTCAGGGATGACCTTGAGAACTTCAAGGTTTTCAACCTTTACACGGTCGCAACCCATATGTCCTGCCATACGCATTCCGGGGAATACGCGGGACGGCCATGAGGATGCGCCCATAGAACCGGGGTGACGGAGACGGTTGTGCTGACCATGGGTCTGGCCACCAACTCCGGCGAATCCGTGGCGCTTCACGACGCCCTGGAATCCTTTACCCTTCGATGTGCCGACTACGTCCACGAAAGGAACGCCTTCACCGAAAACGTCCGCGACCGTGAGCGTGTCGCCAAGTTTGAGCTCTCCTGCGAAGTCTGCCTTGAACTCGACAAGCTTGCGCTTAGGAGTGGTTCCTGCCTTTTTGAAGTGCCCCATAAGAGGCGCGCTGGCGTGCTTCTCTGTAGTTTCGTCATAGGCAAGCTGTACAGCGGCATAACCATCTTTTTCAACTGTACGGAGCTGCGTAACAACGCACGGACCAGCCTCGATAACGGTGCATGGAATATTCTTTCCCTCGGCACCGAAAACGGAAGTCATTCCGATTTTCTAATTAATTGTTTATAAAATTCACATCCCTTTTTCAAAGGGGGTGCAAAGATACGATTAATATTTTGAAAAACAAGAGGTTGGGAAGTTTTTTGTAAATTTGAGCCATGATAGGAATGATTCTGCTGATTGCCGCCGCCCTTTCCGGCTTCGAGCGCTGCGACTCCGTGATTACGAAAGCGATAGAAGACGGCAACGCGCCCGGCGCCGTGCTTTGCGTGGTGCAGGGCGATTCGATAGTCTACGAAAAGGCCTACGGCAACAAGCGCGTGTATCCGAAGGCGGAGCCGATGAGCGTGGAGACGGTGTTCGACCTCGCGTCGCTGAGCAAATGCGTCAGCACCGCAATAGCGGTCATGCAGTTGGTGGAACAGGGGCGCGTGCAGCTCGACGACCCCGTGGACCTCTATCTCCCCGAATTCGCGCCGTGGGTGGACAGCACCGGCACGGTCAGCAAGCGGATCACCGTCCGCCAGTTGCTCACGCACACGTCCGGCCTCGCTCCGGTCGCGGACATCCGATATCTGAAGCGCCGCCACGCGGACAACCGGCCGAAGAAACTGCGCGCATATATATTAAAGGAACACGAGCGCAGGGCGGAGCCGGGCACGGAACTGATGTACAGTTGCCCGAACTTCATCACGCTTCAGTACATAGTGGAAAGCCTCACCGGCGAGCGCCTTTGCGACTACGCGCAGACCCATATCTTCGATGCGCTCGGCCTGCAACACACCTGTTACTTCCCCACCGACCGCCGCATTCCCAAGGAGACCCTGGCCGGCATCGCGCCCACGGAGGTGATCCGGCGGCGAAGCACCGACCCCCAGCAGTTCGGCCGGCCTACCCGCTGGCGCAAAGCCCTGATCGGGCAGGTCCACGACCCCACGGCGAGGCGCTTCAATATGGGCAACTCGGGCAACGCGGGGGTGTTCTCGAACGCGGAAGACCTCGCCGTGCTGTGCGCGGCCATTATGAACGGCGGCGAGTACCACGGCAGACGCATCCTGCAGCCGGAGACGGTCGCGCTTATGTGCGCCGAGCAGGAAGGAGCATTCGGACGCACGCTCGGATGGGACGCCTCGAGTTCCAGCGCCTGGATTGAAGGCGAGACCTTCGCCGCCGACCATACGATTTGCCACACCGGCTACACCGGCACTTCCGTGGTCATCGACCTCGACCGCCGGATAGCGGTGATACTGCTCGCGAACAGGGTCCATCCCGTAGACGAAGGGGCGCTCGGACGCACCCGCGCCGCCGTGAGCGAGATAGTTGCCGAATCCCTCAAAAATCACTAAATTTGGGGGATTATGCACAATTTGTTACTCGACATAGGCTTTTTGCACGTGACTCTGGTGGATGTCCTGGACATCCTGATGGTCGCGGCCATCATATATTTCCTTTTCCGATGGATCAAAGGCTCCGCTGCGATGAATATCGCGCTGGCGATCATAGCCCTGCTCTTCCTGCGGATTCTGGTGGATGCCCTGAAGATGAGGATGATGTCCTCGCTGCTCGGCACGGTGATCGACGTGGGCGCGATAGCGCTGATCATCATCTTCCAGCCGGAAATACGCCATTTCCTCTATAACCTCGGCCGCTCCACCTTCTCCAGCGACAGCAACTCCTGGCTTGGGAAACTCTTCCACAGGCGCGAGGTGGTGCTTGACGCGGACCTTGCGGACGAAGTGGTGCAGGCGGCGTTCGAGATGGCCGAGCAGAAGGTGGGCGCGCTCATCGTGTTCACGAGCGCCGACCCGCTGGAGGATATCGTGGCCACGGGCGACAAAGTGGACGCCCCTATCAGCAAGCCCTTGATCGAGAACATCTTCTTCAAGAACGCGCCGCTCCACGACGGAGCGATGATCATACGCGGCAGCCGCATCATCGCGGCCCGTTGCACCCTTCCCATCACGGACAGGACGGATATCCCGGCCCGCTACGGCATGCGCCACAAAGCCGCCATAGGCATAACAGAAAAGACGGATACCAAGGTGATAGTGGTGAGCGAGCAGACCGGCGACGTCTCGTTCGTCGTGGACGGCAAACTCGAGAAGATCAAGAGCCAGAATACTTTAAAACTCAAGCTCGGAGATGACGGACAGAAGACTGGAAGCGAAGCTGGGGTTTGACAAGGTCAGGGAGACCATCTCCAACCGGTGCCAGACAGAATATGCCGCCGACCGAGTCGCCGGCGAGGAGTTCTGCGCGGACCCCGGCGAAATCAGCCGAAGGCTTCAACTCACTGACGAGATGAGGCTCGTGCTGATGTTCGAGGACAGTTTCCCCACTACCGGTTACATAGACGCTCTCCCCTTCCTCACTCCGCTTCTGAAAGAAGGTTTCAGTGTGGACAAACTTTCGCTTGCCAAACTGGGCTCGCTGTTGGAACTCTCACGCAAAACATCTCAGTTCTTCATCTCCATCAAAGACGGCGTGTATCCGGCGCTGAAGCGTCTGACCACCAAGATGGTCTCCTTCCCGGAGGTCCGCCGCAGGATAGAAAGCATACTGGATAAATACGGCGAGATTAAAGACTCCGCATCTGACGAACTGCTGCACATACGCCAGGACCTCCGCGCCAAGGAGGCGGCGATTTCCAAGAAGGCCACGGCTATCCTCAACAGCGCCAAGGAAGAGGGCATAGTGGACGGCGACGCTGCAGTGTCCGTGCGCGACGGCAAGTTCCTCATCCCCGTGAGCACCTCCGCCAAGCGCAAGATACGCGGCTTCGTCTACGACCTGTCCGCTTCGGGCAAAACGACCTTCGTGGAGCCGGCCGAGATAATCGAACTGGAGAACGAAATCAGCGAACTGCGCTTCGAAGAAGCCCGCGAGATATCGCATATCCTCTACGCATTCAGCGAGTTTGTGCGCCCGTATGTGCCGGATCTGATCGAGACAGCCCGCACGCTCGGGGAGGTGGATTTCTTGATCGCGAAAGCGCAGACGGCGCTGGACTATGTTGCCGGTGTGCCCGTGGTCAGCACGGACGGTTCGCTGAGCCTGCGCAAGGCCCGCCACCCGCTGCTGGAGAAGTCGCTCAAGAAGGAAGGACGGCAGATCTGCCCGCTCACGGTCAACCTGACCCCGCAGAAGCGCCTGCTCATCATCTCCGGCCCCAACGCGGGAGGAAAGTCGGTCTGCCTCAAGACCACCGGCCTTCTGCAGTATATGTTCCAATGGGGTATGCTTGTCCCCACATCCGAGAGTTCGGAACTGCCCGTGTTCGACCGCATACTCGTGTGCATAGGCGACGACCAGTCGCTGGAAAACGACCTAAGTACGTACAGCTCGTTCCTCGCGGACATGAAGGACATGCTCGCCAAGGCGGACGAACGCACGCTGATTCTGATCGACGAATTCGGATCGGGCACGGAGCCGGCGGCGGGAGGAGCGATTGCGGAGGCGATACTGGCCGAGTTCGACAAGCGCGGCGCCTACGGGGTGATCACCACGCACTACACGAACATTAAGCTCTATGCCGCCGGCGAGAATACTCACGCCGTGAACGGCGCGATGCTCTACGACACCTCCAAGATAGCCCCGCTCTTCCAGTTGAAGATAGGCATGCCGGGCAACTCGTTCGCTTTCGAACTCGCCCGCAAGATGCAACTCCCGGAGACGATAGTCAAAGACGCGGAAAACCGCGCCGGGGAGGAGTTCGTGGGCATCGAGCGCAACCTTCGCAAAATCGCGAAGAACCGCCGGGTGCTGGACGAGAAGATACGTAAGGTCAAGACCACGGACAAGAACCTGGAGGAACTCTCAGAGCAATACGAGCGCGAACTCGAAGACATCCGCGTCCGCAAGAAAGAGATACTCGACCAGGCCCGCCTGGAGGCCGAGGAGATAATCCGCAGCGCCGGAAAGCAGGTCGAAAAGACCATCAAGGACATCAAGGAAAGCAACGCGGAGAAGGAACGCACGAAGGAAGCGCGCGCGGAACTGTCCGGCTTTATGGCCGCTTTGGAGGAGCGCAAGAGCAAGGAGCAGCGCGAACAGGACGAATATATCGAGCGTAAGAAGGCCCTTCTCAGCAAGCGCAAGAAACCGGCTAAAGACACTGAGGAGAGCCGCGAGGAAGCCTTCCGCAGCGCCCCGCTCAAGATAGGCGAAAAGGTGCGCGTGAAGTCCAACGGGATGGTCGGCGAAGTGGTCGGTGTGAGCGGAAAGCGGGTCACCGTGGTGATAGGCAACATCACCAGCAACCTGCCCGCCGAGCGCGTGGAGCGCATCTCCTCGAACGAGTTCAAGGAGGCCTCGAAGAAGACCTACACTCCCGTCTACGAAAAGCGCGACCCGGCGATCACCGCGCGCAGGCTGAACTTCTCCCCCGAACTGGACATACGCGGAGAGAGGCTTCAGGCGGCGCTGGACATAGTCGTGCGCTATATCGACGACGCGCAGATGCTCGGAATCGGGTCCGTGCGCATTATCCACGGCAAGGGCACGGGAGCGCTGCACGACGAAATACAGAAATACCTGAAGACGGTGCCCGGAGTGCTCTCCGCCACGGACGAAGACATACGCCACGGGGGCTCCGGAGTCACAGTTGTCACATTCGAATAACTATGGAAAACGAAAGAAGCAAAACAGGAAAGAAGGGCGAGCAGGAGGCCTGCCGCTATCTGGAAAGTCTCGGCCACATAATAGTCGAGCGCAATTGGCGACACTCGCATAAAGAGGTCGACATTATTTCGCTGAGCGAAGGAAAGGTGCTGCACATAGTGGAGGTCAAAAGCAAGACCGAACCCGTGGTGGCCAAGCCAGAACTCAGCGTGGACGGAAAGAAAATGCAGAATCTGGCCGCCGCGGCACGCGGTTACCTCCATTCTGCGGACAGAATAAAATTACCAACCGATCTGGAGGTTGTGTTCGATGTGGTCTCGGTCGTGTTTTCCGACTGCGGCTCCAGCATAGAGTATTTCCCCCAGGCATACATACCCACTTATGCTTAACAGTCACCACTATTGCGCGATAATGGCCGGCGGTCTGGGAACCCGCTTCTGGCCCATCAGCCGCAAGGCCCTGCCCAAACAGTTCCTCGTGTTCACCGAAGGGAGCAAGACCTTCCTTCAGCAGGCTTACGAGAGAATGGCCCTGGTCGTGCCGGAAGACAATATCCTCATAGTCACACTGAAAGAGTATAAGGATATAGTGAAGCAGCAACTCCCGCACATCCCGGACGAAAACATTCTGCTTGAACTTTACAACCGCAACACCGCGCCGAGTATCACCTATGCGGCGAAGGAGATACTTCGCAGAGATCCGGAAGCGGTGATGATCGCAACCCCTGCGGACCATATAATCGAAGATTTGGACGAGTTTAAGGCCACTATGAACTGTGCGCTGGATTACGCCGCATCTCACAACGAGCTGGTCACGCTCGGCATACTGCCCACCCGCCCGGACGCCAACTTCGGTTACATCCAGGTGAGCGGCGGCCAGAACGTGATCAAGGCCCGCACTCCCGTGCCCGTAAAGACCTTCACGGAGAAGCCCACCAAGGAAATCGCGGAACTCTTCATCAAGAGCGGCGAATTCCTCTGGAACTCCGGTATCTTCGTGTGGCAGGCGAAGGTGATTCTGGAGGAAATGGAGCGTTACGCTCCCGGTATCATCTCGCTCTGGCAGCACAGCGACGACATAGACAAGATTTACACGGACTGCCCGCGCACTTCCATCGACTACGCGGTGATGGAGAAGACAGACCGGGCCACGGTTTTCCCGTCCAAATTCAAATGGGCGGATATCGGCACCTGGGAGTCGCTCTACGACAATATCGGCAACCCGGACCGTACCGGAAACGTCACCAACATCTCCGGCAAGCACCTCTTCAAGGAGGACGAGGAGAATATCATCTACTGCCAGAAAGAAGGCAAACTGATCGCCATCCGCGGGCTGGAGAATATGATAGTGGTGGACACGGACGACGTGCTGATGATATGCCCTCGCAACGAGCGCAAAGTGAAGGAGTTCCTATCGGAACTTGCAATGCCTGAATACGAAGATTACAGATAGGATATGGAGGTTTTGAAATTCGGCGGAACGTCCGTGGCGAACGCCACTGCGATATCGAGAGTGCTCGACATCGTGGATGCGGCGCGCGCGAGGGGCAAGGTGGTTCTGGTGTGCTCCGCGATCAGCGGATGCACGGACGAACTCATTGCCTTGGGCGCGCTGGCGCCTGCGGATCGCGAGAAGGCGGGTAAAGCGCTGCTTGACAGACACAACTGCATTGTCAACAGATTGTTTACCGGCAAGGAGCGCAAGGATGTTTCGCAGGTGGTTCTGGACACATACAAGGATCTGATGGAGGCGGCCCCGGAGGATTATCAGACCTTCGGAGAACTGTTCTCCACACGCATCATCGCGGCCAAACTCCGCTGCGACGGGGTGAACGCCCTCTGGCTGGACTCCCGCGATTTGATCAGAATCGACGGCGAGGTTGTGGACGAAGAAGGCAGTTTCCGCCGCATACGCAAGGCGGTCGCCGACCACCCGGAGGTGGAAGTGTTCGTGGTGCCGGGCTTCATCGCTTCGGACAGCACGGGCCACGTCCGCACGCTGGGGCGCGGCGGGTCGGACTACACCGCGTCGCTTTTCGCCGCGGCGCTCCGTGCGGACGACCTGCAGATATGGACGGACGTGCCTGGTATTATGACCACCAACCCCAAGGACGTGCGTTCGGCCAGGACCATTCCGCAGATCAGTTACGATGCGGCCTTTATGCTGGCGGCCTGCGGAGCGAAGGTGCTCTACGCCCCCTCCGTGGAACCGGCCCGTAAGGCTGGTCTCGCCATGCGCATCCTTGACACCTTCCATCCGGAACTTCCGGGCACGGTGGTGGGAGCGTTCCCACGCCGCGAAAAGGGCTGCTGGGTGGGCATAGCCTGCAAGAAATACGAAGAAGATTCGCGTCTGTGCCTGGTGGCGGACGGTCCGCTGGACGAATCCGTCCCCGGCGAACTGCGCTCGAGGCTCGAACGCGCGAACATAGTCCTGCGCGGCATAGAGTTCGGCAGCCCGGACCACATCGTCATCTCGCTGTCGCACGGCGACGAAATCGAGGCGCTGCGCACCTGCCACTACATATGCTTTGAGACGGACGATTCCGTGGATGTGTTCCTGGCCGGCGAAGGCAAGGTCGGACAGGCGCTGCTGGATATTATCCGCAAGACGGACAACCGAATCAACGTCAGGCTGATCGCCCGTCACGAATGCGAAGACGAGGCGTTCTTCCGCGAGATGTTCGCGAGCGCATCCGGCAAAGCGGTGTTCGTGGACTGCACGGACAGCGAGACCATCTACAAATGGTATGTGCCCGTGCTGGAGGCAGGCATCAACGTGGTTTCCTCGAACCGCCGCGCGCTCAGCGTCCCGTACGCGGAGTTCGCGCTGATGAAGCGGACAGCCCGCCGTATGCGCAGGTTCCTCCGCTACGAGACGACGGTTGGCGCGGCTCTCCCCATCCTGGATTCGATCAATATGAGCGCGAACAGCGCGGACGAAATCCTCTCGATCGAGGCCGTGGTCAGTTGCACCTTGAACTATATCCTCACGAGCGGGCTTCCGTTCGCGGACGCGCTGCGAAAAGCGCAGGAGATAGGGCTTACGGAAAAGGATCCGAGCATGGACCTCGGCGGCAAGGACGCAGTCCGTAAACTTCTGATTCTGGCGCGCGAGGCGGGTATTCCGCTGGAGGAGGCCGACGTGCAGATCGAGCCGGTGGACGGTTCGGCCGTGCAGCCGGGGCAGAGGTTCGTCGCGTCCATAGAGAAAGATCCGGCGGCGCCGAAGGGCTACCTGGCGGCGATCAGACTGCGCACCGTCGGGCCCGACGATCCGGCATGGAACGTTCGCGGCACGGACAATATGATCAGCATACGCAGCGCTTTCCACCCCTCGCCCCTGATTATCCAGGGTGCCGGCGAAGGCGCGAAGATGGCGGCGTCAAGCGTGCTTAACGACATTTTACGATGATGGATCCCAAAATACTTACCCTCTTCGAAGAGGTTTTAAAGATCGATTCCACCTCCGGGCGCGAAAGGGCGCTCGCGGAGTTTTTGCTGGACCGGCTCGAGGCTCCGTCCAAGGAGGCCTTCGAGGTGGACGACGGGACCCTGAACTTGCTCTTCAAGTGGGGCTCCGCTCCCAAGGTGGTTTTCTGTTCACATCTGGACACGGTTCCTCCTTACATCGAGCCGGTTTTCGGATACGATAAAGTCGCGGGCCGCGGCGCGTGCGATGCCAAGGGGCAGTGGATATCGATGTATGCGGCCTGCAAGGAGTTGGAGCGCCGCGGCAAGGACGGCTTCGCGCTTCTGCTCGTCAGCGGCGAGGAGGTCGGATCAGTGGGCGCGAAAGCGTTTTCGGGCACGCTGAAGGCCCCGCTGCTGGTGATAGGCGAGCCCACGGACAACATCCCCGTCTCGGCGGCGAAAGGCACCAAATCCTACGACCTCAAGTTCATCGGCGAGCCTTTCCATAGCGGTTATCCCGACAAGGGACGCAGCGCGGTGGAGATGTTCATGGACTTTTTGATCGGGCTGGAGATCGAGGCGGACTTCCCCGTGGACAGGGTACTCGGAGAAACCACCTGGAATGTGGGTATGCTGCGCAGCGACAACCCCAAGAATGTTTTGAGCCCGGAACTCACCTGCCAGTTGTATTTCCGTACCACTTTCGCGAGCGATGCGCTCGTGCAGAAGTGGATGGAGCGGCGCAGGCCGGGAGTGGAGGTGAAAGCCCTGGGAGGCGACGCGCCCTGCGAGTACTATGTTCCCGAAGGCTTCAAGGGTAAGCCTGTGGCCTTCGGCAGCGATGCGCCGCATCTGGCCGGTTTTGACAAAAAGACAATCTGCGGACCGGGCTCGATCTTTGTCGCCCACCGCGACGACGAGCAGATCACCTTCGCCGAAATGGAAACGGCAATAGAGAATTACATCAAGATTTATGAAGGTAATAATTAGTGGATACGGCCGTATGGGCCATATGATAGAGGGCGTTCTTCTGGAGCGCGGAATTGAAGTCGCAGGGACTTCCGAGGACATCTGCGCGACAGACCCGGCTCTTGCGAAGAAGTGCGTGTGCATAGATTTCACCACTCCGGACGCGTTCAAGGCGAACTACAAATTCATCGCGGCCAACTTCAAGGCCGCCGTGGTGGGGACAACCGGCTGGGACGAAATACGCGACGAAGTTCTCGCGGAGTTCAAAGCCCAAGGGACCACTCTGATCTATTCTTCCAATTTCTCCATCGGGGTCAACGCCGTGTTCGCCGCCGTGGAGAAAGTGAGCGCCGTTTTGAAAGGTCATGGCTATGTCCCGCACATTGAAGAAACGCACCATATCCACAAATTGGACGCTCCAAGCGGCACCGCCAAGGCTTTAGCTTCGATAGTGAGCGAGGGGCTCGGCGTGACTCCGGATATTACCTCCATACGCGAAGGCGAAGTGCCCGGCATACATATAGTCAAATTCAAGTCCGAGGTGGACAAGATCAAGATCTCGCACGAAGCGTTCTCCCGCCAGGGACTCGCTGAAGGCGCGGTCGTGGCCGCCCTTATGACGGAAAAATGTGACGGAGTGCACGAGTTTAAAGAAATTCTTTTAGGATGAAAAAAATACTTTTCAGGGGTGCGGGTCCCGCTTTGGTCACTCCATTCAAGAATGATGGGTCGGTCGACTACGAAGCCTACGTCCGACTGGTGAAGCGCCAGGTGGACGGCGGGGCTGATTTCCTCGTGGCCCTGGCCACATCGGCCGAGGCGCCGGTGCTGAGCGCGGAGGAGAAGGTCAAACTTCTCGCCCTGACTCGCGAAAACGCCGGCGGTCTGCCAATAATAGTGGGCGCAGGATCGAATTCCATCCCCGGGACGAAGGCCAATATGGACCTGCTGAAGGACGCGGACGCGTGGCTGATCGTGGTCCCCTTCTACAACAAGCCCACCCAGGAAGGTATGTACCTCTACTATAAGGAGATTTGCTCCCTGACGGACAAACCGGTGATTATTTACAACGTGCCGGGCAGGACGGGGGCGAACATGTTGCCGGAAACGGCGCTTCGCCTCGCCCGCGAGGTGCCCGGCATAGCCGGAACCAAGGAAGCGTCCGGGAAATTCGAGCAGATCAAGGCCATAATCGACGGCGCGCCTGAAGGTTTTTCAGTGCTGAGCGGTGACGACGATATGACCTACGACATAATCGCCGCAGGAGGCCACGGAGTAGTTTCCGTTGCGCAGAACGTGCTCCCGAAGCCGGTGGTTGAAATGACTCACCTCGCCCTCGAAGGCCGTCTCGCGGAAGCCCGCCATATTAACGAGCGTCTGCAAGCCCTGTTCAAAGGCTGCTTCGTGGAGTCCAACCCTATTCCCGCAAAAGCGGCTCTCGCCCAATTGGGTCTTTGCACGAAGACTATGCGTCTTCCGCTGACACCCGCCACCGATGCGACCGAATCCACCATCAAAGAAATCCTCAACCAATGGAAATAACGTTAGAAAAGTTCTTGCAGACTCTCGACCAACTCGAAAAGGGCGAGGTCAGGGTAGCCGAAAAGATCGACGGCAAGTGGGTCGTCAACAAATGGGTCAAGGAAGTCATACTCGCCGGTTTTAAACTCGGCGCTGTCAAGGATATGAGCCAGGGACAGTTCAGTTTCTTCGACAAGGAAACCTTCCCTGTGCGTCAGTTCAGCGCGGCCGACGGCGTTCGCATCGTGCCCGGCGGCAGCAGCATCAGGCGCGGAGCGTATCTCGCTCCAGGCGCAATCGTGATGCCGCCAGCCTACATCAACGCCGGAGCGTATGTGGGCGAGGGAACGATGGTGGACTCGCACGTGACGATAGGCAGTTGCGCCCAGGTCGGCCGCCATATCCACATCTCTGCCTCAACTCAGATAGGCGGAGTGCTTGAACCCGCCGGAGCGATGCCCACCATCATCGAGGACAACGCCTTTATCGGCGGCAACTGCGGCATCTACGAAGGAACCATCGTGCAGGAAGGCGCTGTGATAGGATCGGGAGTGATCATCACTTCCGCCACCCCTCTTTTCGACACCACCACCGGAGATTTCGTCCCTCGCAACGAAGACGGAAGGGTCGTTGTTCCACGTGGAGCAGTGGTTGTCAGCGGATCCCGTCCCATCAGGAAGGGACCGGCAGCCGAACTTGGCGTGTCGCTCTACTGCCCCGTCATCGTGAAATACCGTGACGAAAAAACCGACGGTTCGGTGAGGCTTGAAGATGTATTGAGATAATTTATGGACTATAAAAAATATTTTTCGGCCGACACCGAGTCGTTTATGCGCTCTCCTGTGAGGGAGATTTTCCGCAAGGTGGATCTTTCGCAGATCTACTCCTTTGCGGGAGGTTATCCTTCTGCCGAGACCTTCCCTCTGGAGACCATCAAGAGGCTTTCGGCCGTAGTCCTGGAAAAATACGGCGCAAAAGCGCTGCAGTACGGCGCCACTCAGGGCGTTCCCGAACTGCGCGAGGTGATTTCCAAGCGCTACGGAGTGCCCGTGGACAATATTCAGATCACGACCTCCTCGCAGCAGGGTATCGACGTCTGCACTAGGGTGCTGGTGGACCCGGGCGATGTGGTGCTGACCACCAACCCCACCTATCTCGGCGCTCTTCAGTCATTCAAGAGTTACCGCGCCGAGGTGGTAGGTATCGAAAACGAAAAGCAGATCGCCGATCTGCTGGCCGCAGGCAGCAAGATAAAGTTCTTCTACGCCATCCCGGACTTCCAGAACCCGAGCGGGCAGACGATGACTCTGGAGCAGCGCGTCGAACTGGTTGCTCTCGCGCGCAAATACGACTTCCTCATCGTGGAAGACAGCCCCTACCGCGAACTGCGCTACGAAGGCGCCCCCGTCCAGACCATCTACTCGCTCGCGCCCGAAAGGACTCTGCATCTGGGCAGTTTCTCGAAGATTATGGCTCCGGGCTTCAGGCTCGGCTGGATAATCGGCGCGCCAGAACTGCTGGATATGATCTATGTTTGCAAGCAGGCGCTCGACCTCTGCCCTCCGATTATGGACCAGTATATGGCCTCGGAGTTTATGGGCGGCGGCGAACTGGACAAGAATCTGGCGAAAACCATCGAACTGTATCGCGGAAAGCGCGACCATCTTTTAAGTCTGCTCGAAAAGTATATGCCAGACGGCGTCACCTGGACTCATCCGGAAGGAGGACTATTCCTGTTCCTCACGCTTCCCGAAGGCTACGACACGGTGGCGCTGTATGACCGCGCCCTTGCAGCAGGAGTCGCTTATGTCGCCGGTTCGTTCTTCTATGTTGACGGATCGCACCGCAACACCATGAGACTGAATTTCTCCTTCCTCGACACTTCGCGTATGGAGCCGGGGATTAAACTGCTCGCTTCCCTGTTATGACACACTATCTCTACTCCGGAGCCGGAAACACTTTCGTCGTACTCGACGGCCGCGAACTCGCCGGCGCGGTGGACATCATAGGCCTCTGCGCGAAATATGGGACCGACGGCCTGATGATACTGCATCAGTCCAAGGACTGGGACTTCGAGATGGAGTTCTTCAACCCGGACGGCACTGGCGGAATGATGTGCGGCAACGGCGGGCGCTGCATTGTGGCCTTCGCCGATTACCTCGGCTTCAAACCTGCCGACGGAAAGGTCTACCATTTCAAGGCCGGCGACGGTCCGCATACTGGCGAGATTCTGGCTGTTAATGGAATCGTAAAGACCGTCCGCATCCGGATGATCGACGTCAGCGAGTTCCGCCCCGAATTGGACGGATGGTTCGTGGACACGGGCACGAGACATTTCGTGAAGTTCGTTCCCGAAGTGGAGGGCATGAATATGGACGCCGAAGGCAAACGCTACCGCTGGGATCCCGTCTTCGCCCCCGTGGGCGCAAACGCCAATTTCGTGAAGATTGAGCCCGGTCGGCTGGTAGTGCGCACGTTCGAAAAGGGCGTCGAAGGCGAAACGCTCGCTTGTGGTACCGGCATAACGGCCTCGGCCATAGCCTCTTACCTCTCCGGCAAGTCCCCTCTCGGCGCTTTTATGGCCGCCCTCAACCCTGGACACGCGGCGCCGTATACGGAGACCTCGGACGGTCGCGTGGTCGTGAATGTTCGCGCACGCGAAGACGACCTTCAGGTGGAGTTCCGCCCGAACTTGGAAAACGGCCGCATCACGGCCTTCACTTCCGTCTACCTCACCGGCCCCGCCAAGATGTACGGGAAAGAATAATAATTGCTAAATTTGGCGACTGAAAATATTTCAACACAGATATGTATCGTTCCAACACTTGTGGAGAACTGAGGCTCTCCGACAAAGGTAAAAAAGTCACCCTCGCGGGATGGGTTCAGAAATCCCGTAAACTCGGAGGCATGACCTTCATCGACCTCCGCGACCGTTATGGAATCACACAGTTGGTAGTGGACGGCGCCGCCGATGCCGCGCTCGTGGAGCAGGCCGAATCGCTCGGACGCGAATTCGTCATCCAGGTGACCGGCGAGGTGCTCGAGCGCCAGAGCAAAAACCCGAAGATTCCCACGGGCGAAATCGAAATCAAAGTCGAGAAAATCAACATACTGAACAAGTCCGTCACTCCTCCCTTCACCATCGAGGAGAACAGCGACGGCGGAGAGGACCTGCGCGCGAAGTACAGGTATCTGGATCTCCGTCGCCCGCCGCTCCAGCGCGCCCTGGCTCTCCGCCATCGTCTCGCGCAGGAGATCCGCACCTACCTGGACGGAGAGGGCTTTATGGAGATCGAGACTCCGTACCTCATCAAGTCTACCCCTGAAGGCGCCCGCGACTTCGTGGTGCCTTCCAGAATGAATCCCGGCCAATTCTACGCCCTGCCTCAGAGCCCCCAGACCTTCAAGCAGTTGCTGATGGTCGCCGGCTACGACCGCTACTTCCAGATCGTGCGCTGCTTCCGCGACGAAGACCTTCGCGCGGACCGTCAGCCCGAGTTTACCCAGATAGACTGCGAGATGGCATTCGTGGAGCAGGAAGACGTGCTGAAGACCTTCGAGGGTATGATGCGCGCTATGTTCAAGAACGCCGTGGGAGTGGATATCCCCAACCCGCTGCCGCGTATGAGTTGGTACGACGCCATGGACAATTACGGCTCCGACAAACCGGATATCCGCTTCGGCATGAAGATCCACGAAATCAGCGACCTCGTGAAGGGCTGCGGTTTCTCCGTCTTCGACAGCGCCGAATACATTGGCGCCATCAACGCCGAAGGCTGCGGCGAGTACACCCGCAAGCAACTGGACGAACTCACCGAATGGGTCAAGCGCCCGCAGGTGGGAGCGAAGGGCCTGGTCTACATCAAACTCAATGCAGACGGCACCATCAAGTCCAGCGTGGACAAGTTCTACACCCCCGAGCAACTGCAGAAGGTGGCCAACGCTCTCGGAGCCAAGACCGGCGACCTTATCCTCGTGCTCTGCGGCCCGAAGCGCAAGACCCAGACCCAACTCGGCGTGCTGCGTATCGAAATGGGCAACCGCCTCGGCCTGCGCGACCCGCACGTCTTCGCTCCGCTGTGGATCGTGGACTTCCCCCTGCTCGAATGGAGCGAGGAAGACGGACGCTTCTACGCGATGCATCACCCGTTCACCGCTCCGAAGCCCGAACACGAAAAGTGGTTCTATTCAGATAAGAAAGAGGATCTTGAGCGCGTCTGCGCCAACGCCTACGACTTCGTGCTGAACGGCTCCGAACTCGGCGGCGGCAGCATCCGTATCCACAACGCGGATATGCAGAAGCGTATGTTCGAAGTTCTCGGCATCGGCCCGGAGGAAGCGGAATACAAGTTCGGTTTCATAATCCACGCCTTCCAATATGGCGCTCCGCCCCACGGAGGACTGGCGTTCGGTTTCGACCGCGTCTGCGCCCTCTTCGGCGGCCAGGAGACCATCAGGGATTATATCGCGTTCCCGAAGAACAACCAGGGCCGCGATGTGATGATCGATTCCCCGAGCAAGATCGACCAGGTGCAGATGGACGAACTGTTCCTCGCCAGCACAGTTAAAGAATAGCCTTACATGATAAGAAGGTCCGACAACCACGATCTCAGCGCGCAGAACACTTTCCGCATGAAGGTGTCCTGCGCCTGCTATATCGAGTACGACACCATCGAGGACCTCAAATCGCTTGATTTTGACTCTCTGCCCAAGCCCATAATGAGCATAGGCGAGGGTTCTAATCTGCTTTTCACCAAGGATTTCGAAGGCACGGTCCTGCGCTCCTGCATTGATTACATCAAGTATTTCGACGCCGGTGCGGACAAGGTGCCGCTCGCCGTGGGCTCGGGCGTGAAATGGGATGACCTCGTGGCGAAAACCTGCGCTGACGGAATGTGGGGTATGGAGAATCTCTCCCTAATTCCCGGCACGGTGGGCGCGGCGGCGGTTCAGAACATAGGCGCCTACGGCGTTGAGGCGAAAGACATAATCGCCGGCGTCACCTGCTTCGACCTGCAGACCCGCGACAAAACGGCCTTCAAGGTCCACGAGCTGCGCTACGGCTACCGCGATTCGCTGTTCAAGGACCCGGAGTTCAAGGGGCGCTACATCATCACCGGCGTGCTGTTCTCGCTCAGCCGTGTGCCCTCCCCGAAGATCGAATACGGCGCGCTGAAGAAGATTTTCGACGGCCGGCAGCCTGCCAGCCCCATGGAGGTGCGCGAAGAGATTATCCGCATACGCCGCGAGAAACTCCCGGATCCGGAAGAGATCGGCAGCGCCGGCAGTTTCTTCAAGAATCCGGTCGTGAGCGCCGCGCAGTTCGCGCAGATAGCCCAGGGCTACGACACCGTTCCGCACTTCGTGCTCGAGGGCGGATTCGTGAAGGTGCCGGCGGCCTGGATGATAGAGCAGTGCGGCTTCAAGGGCGTCCGCAAAGGAGGCGCGGCCGTCTATGAAAAGCAGCCGCTCGTGATAGTGAACGCCAGCGGGACGGCCGCGCCCGACGAGATCGTCGCGTTGGAACAGGAGGTTATCGACGCCGTGCGCGCGAAGTTCGGCGTGGAATTGCACCCTGAAGTAGAACATATCTAACCACATGCAATAATGAGTTCGTTCATCATCGAAGGAGGCCGTAAACTCAGCGGCTCAATCACACCCCAGGGAGCGAAAAACGAAGCGCTCGAGGTGCTCAGCGCGGTGCTTCTCACCGCCGAGCCCGTCAGGATGTCCAATGTGCCGGAAATACTCGACACACTCAACCTCATCGACCTTCTGAAGGGGATGGGCGTGGAGGTCACCCGCCATGCAAAAGGCGACTACACCTTCAAGGCCGCCGATATCGACCTGGAGTATATCCGCAGCCAGGAGTTCGTGAAGAAATGCGCGGCCCTGCGTGGCTCCGTGATGATTTCGGGACCGCTCCTCGCCCGCTACGGCGAGGCGTACTTCCCGAAACCCGGCGGAGACAAGATCGGCCGCCGCAGGATAGACACCCACATCGAGGGTTTCGTCAAACTCGGCGCATCGTATGTCTACGACTCGGCAGTTAAGGCCTATCACCTTACGGCTCCGAAGGGCTTGACCGGAAGTTATATGCTTTTGGACGAAGCGTCCGTTACCGGTACCGCCAACATAGTGATGGCGGCCACGCTCGCGCACGGCACGACCACCATCTACAACGCCGCCTGCGAACCGTATGTGCAGCAACTCAGCAAGATGCTGGTCGCTATGGGCGCTCACATCGAGGGCATAGGCTCGAATCTCATCACCGTGAAGGGTGTGGAGAAACTCGGCGGCGCAGCCCACGTGATACTGCCGGATATGATCGAAGTCGGCTCCTTCATAGGCCTGGCCGCGATCACACGCAGTTCGCTCACGATTAAGAACGTCCATTACGACGAACTCGGCATCATCCCGGAGAGTTTCCGCAGGCTGGGCGTCAAACTCGAGCAGAGGGGCGACGATATTTACATCCCCGCGCAAGAGTCTTACGTTATCGATTCATTCATCGACGGTTCCATTATGACCATCGCCGATGCGCCTTGGCCGGGACTCACCCCGGACCTCCTGTCCGTGATGCTCGTCGTGGCCACCCAGTGCAAGGGCTCGGTGCTCATCCATCAGAAGATGTTCGAGAGCCGTCTGTTCTTCACCGATAAACTGATCGATATGGGCGCGCAGATTATCCTCTGCGATCCTCACCGCGCAGTGGTCATCGGCCACGACCACAACTTCAGCCTCCGCGCCGGGCGTATGACTTCGCCCGATATCCGTGCCGGTATCGCCATGCTCCTCGCAGCCCTTTCGGCCAAGGGAACTTCCGAGATCGAGAACATCGAGCAGATTGACCGTGGTTACGAAGCCATCGACGAGCGTCTCAACGCTCTCGGCGCAAACATCAAGAGAAAATGACCACATTAGAAATATTCGCCATCATCCTCGCGGTGATAGGCATCATAGGCAGCATTGTGCCCGGAATCCCCGGCCCGCCGCTGAGTTGGATAGGATTGTTTCTGCTTTATCTGGCCAAGGTGCCTGACGATCCGGTTTCGACGACGACTTTGATAGTCTTTTTGGTGGTGGCCACGATTGTTACCGTTTTGGATTATGTGCTGCCGCCGACCCTCACGCGGGCGATGGGCGGCCATAAAGCCGCGTCCATCGGCGCCGTGGTCGGCCTCTTCGCCGGAATGTTCCTTACCCCGATCGGAATGATATTGGGAAGTATTTTGGGCGCTTTCATCGGCGAGATGGTGGTTGAAAACCGTGGCTTCTGGGAGTCATTCAAAGCCTCGATAGGCGCGTTCTTCGGCTTTATCCTCACCACAGGCGCGAAACTCATCGTCTGCGGTTGGATGTTTTTCATAATCCTTAAGCATATCATATGAGAAACCCGCTTGCTATTCCCTGGAAGATAGTTCTTCTCTGTTTCGTAGTTGTCTGCATTATCACCGGAGTTGAAATTTACCTCCGTCCGGCACCGACTCTGCCGGAACTTAACTACACTGAGACCATCCAGGGCTCGGTGGGAGAACTGGTCGGCGACATTCAGCGTCCTGCCGTGCAGGCTCGCAAGGTGCCCGTGGTGATTATCTGCCACGGCCTCACCGGCTGGCGGTCAGAGAACCACAATATGGCGGTAAACGATTCGCTGCTGGCCCACGGCTATGCGACCGTGCGCTTCGATTTCAACGGCCACGGCGAGTCCGAGGGCGCTTTCAGCGGGATGACGATAGCTAACGAGATTGAGGATCTGCATCGCATCTACGACTATGTCGCAGGGCTGAAGTGGGTGGACAAATCCCGCATCGCGGTGGCCGGGCACTCGCAGGGCGGCTTCGTGGCCGGAGTGTTCGCGGGCGATATGGGCCGCAGGAAGGTCAAGTGCGCCGTCCTGCTCGCCCCGGCCGCCTGCATCCATGTGGACGCCGTGAACGGAATCTTTTTTGATGCTCCGGCAATAATCGAAGATATGCCGGATTCGAGTTTTTACTGGGGCCGCTGGTTCGGAAAGGAATACTTCCGCGTCGCGCGTGACATCGATGTCTACAAGCGCACAGGCGCCTACAAAGGCCACGTGCTGATAGTCCAGGGCGACAATGATATGCCCAACCTTTTCAGGGATTCAAAGAAGTATCCCGAGTACCTTAAGAACTGCCAGTATGTGGAACTTCCCGGCCTGACGCACTGCTATGTGGAGAACTACGCCCTCCCCGCCGAGATCACTCTGAAGTTCATCCAGGAGAACCTGTAAAGGCCGCGTTGGTTGAAAAGTTGGTACATCTCCCTATCGCTGCGTAGGGAGATGTACCAACTTTTTAGGGTTCCGGTCGAATTTATATTATCCCCTTTGTAGGGCGCTCCCAGCGAAGGGTAGGACATTCTTAGCGTAGTGCTGCTTCACTCGCGGCGTCAGAACTATCTAAAGGCCAGGAGCGGGACAGGTTGGAGGCGAAGCCGAAAGGAAGTCCAACGCGCAGGGCCGTTTGTCCAAGCCTTCGCATCTTACCCCCGCTGCTGCGCGAAGCGCCAGTAGTCTACCCGCGCGAGGGGCTTGCGGTTGCTCCTACGCGCTTAGTGGGTCGCGAGCGGGAGTGTCCGCGGCTCCCAATTTATGCGACGACGCGAGCTGCGCAAGCTTGCTTGCTGAACGTCTCAAAAATCGGTCGGAAACTATTCCTGACGCCGCGAGTGAAGTGGCAGTGAGATGACTGCGGGCTACCCTTCGCGGGGAGCGCCCTGCCGGGGGCAGAAACAAATGTTTTTTGTCCCCACTTTTATATATGAAGATATTTTTGTAGAGCAATAGGGTTAAATCCATATTGCAAAAACAATTCGTTTGCAAGTTGTTTTAACTCCTCTTTTGCCATCGAAAAGATCTTATTAATAGACCACCCCTTAATAGCGAACAATTTATTTAACTTGATATACTCCTTGTCAGAACAATTATTATACTCTTCTTTAATACCCCAGCCAGACCCCGAAGTCGACTTGAAAGCATGAACCATATCTTCAAAGGATCCAAAATATGAAGCCGCCCCTTCAAAATCTATATACATATATGAAGATATGATATAGTCCTTTAGTTGCTCTTGTTCTTCTTGTGATAATCGATATATCATCTTGCACAATTCTCCGTATCTGAGGAATTCATCATTCTTTCTTCTTCTATCAACTATTCTTATTGCACTCTTAAGTTGTTTTGATGCCACATCGATGTTGATGGGTTTAGAAAATGGATTCTTTGATTTTGCGTAAGGCAGAAAACACCATCTCTCTTCAATAGGGTGTGTGCATAATCCCTTCTCAACGTGGTTGTTATACACATAGGCCAAATTCTCTCGTATCTTTTTGGGGCCCACTCTAGAGGCACGTCCGAACTTTTGCTGAAATAATACTGCCTTGCGCCCGTGATGAGCATTATAGGCTCGAGCAAAAATGGAAGAAGAATCTTGTATGTACTTACACATTTGCTGTTTCATCCGCGCAAAAATAGACTTATGTAGGTGCGTGAACATCAAAGAAATTCCGTACACGGTTATTCCATATCTTCGCGCAATAACAGAATCGATACAGAAAAACTCAAGACGGTCAATGTCGTCGTAAAAGATAACGCCCCAGTCGTGGGCCCTTTGATAAATGTGCTGTACTCCCTGAGAAGAAAAATGTTTTGAAGTCTTTTTCATAGCATTTTATGTTTTGGTTTTCGCTAATATAGAAATAATTGGTACATCTCCCTATCGCGGCGTAGGGAGATGTATCAACTTTTTCACTAACTTAGCCCATATATGGCAAAAAAGAAGCGTAAACAAGCGAAAAAGCCGTCGAAGGCGATGATAGTGATTATCATTTTAGTGGTAATCGCAGCGATTGCCTACCTCTACACTGTGCCGCGCGAGAAATGGCCTGAGCAGGTCCGCGCACAGATCGAGCAAGTCGAGGGCGACTGGGGTGTGAAGATAGGCAAGCAGGCAGAAGAGACGGCCAACGTGGCGGCAGTGCAGGCGGAAGAGCCTTCTGCGCAGCCGGCGAAATCGACCGCTTCCGGCCCCGCTCCGCGCTGGCTGGAACTGCCAGCCGGCGGGAACGACGGCCTGACGCACTGGGCGACCCTTGGCGGCCGCCGCCAACGCAACTACACCATGCTCTACGATCCTTCCGTCTACGCTTCCTACTGGGTCGCCTACCCTCTTTGCGCCGCGCATCTCGGCTCCGGCCGCACGGAGACTTGGGCCTATGACCCGGATGTGGATGTCGCTAAGCAGACCAAGGTCAGTTCCGGCTCCTACGGTGTCAATTTCACCGGAGTCGAATACGCCTCGAACTACTATGCCCGCGGACACCAGATTCCGAACGCAGACCGTAACGGCAACGAGGAGATGATGGCGCAGACATATTATTCGACTAACATGACCCCGCAGATCCAGAACGGTTTCAACGGCGGCATCTGGGCCAAACTGGAAGCGGGAGTGCGCGGAATGGTCCCCGCTGGAGATACTCTTTACATAGTCACCGGCGCCGCCTTCCGCAAAAAGGGCGGCAACGAGAAGATCTCGCAAATCGTCAGTACCCGTGACGGCAAGACCCTCCCTGTGCCGAACTACTACTGGAAGGCCGTGCTGAAGGTCAAGCGCAACGCCTCCGGCGCAATCACCGATGCCCAGACCATCGGCTTCTGGCTGCCCCACAAAGAGTTCAAGAAGACTTTGTATTCCGACTTCGCCGTCAGCGTGGACCAGATCGAGTCCTGGACCGGCTTCGATATGTTCCCCGCCCTCCCCGACCCCATCGAATCCCGCTGCGAGTCAAATACTTCGCTCGAAACATTCGTTTCCTGGTAGGAAATTTCGAAAATTGTATTACCTTTGCAGTCCGCAATGGGGTATTAGCTCAGTTGGTAGAGCGTTTGAATGGCATTCAAAAGGTCAGGAGTTCGATTCTCCTCTGAATTCAGCGACTTTTTCTTTTTGTACACAGTTTTACCAAATCAGTTTGATAAGAGACTTACACCCTTCCTCGGGGAACTTGTCGTGGTTGATCAGGCTGAACATGAAGGGGACCTTCACTGCATAATAAGCCAGTATCTTACGTGTGTACTCGCCCAGTGCCGCCGAATCCTTCGTGCCGAGGTAAGCCGGAAGGAAAGCATCCCAGAATTTGACCAGGGTCTCCTGGGTAAGATGCAGAAGGAAATCGGCCCGACTGTCTCCCAGGTTGTGGGTCATGGTCCAAAACCAGCCAAGGTCCCACTCGGGAGCGCCATAGCCAAACTGGCCGATGTCAATCCACAGCGTACGATTTCCGTCCGTTATGATATTGCCGATATGGAGATCTCCATGGACACAAGTTTCAGATTCCTGGATCTTTTTAAGGAAGGCCAGGGCACGCTCCCTGTATTCCGGAGTCACGGTGTCAGTGTCCAGATAGAATGAGCGCAGCAGTTCCCTGATGGAGGTCAGTCTTGTCGTATCCGCCTTGGTCGAATGGAGAGCGCGGGCGGCTTTGGCAAATGCCTCTGCAATTTCCTGCATCTTCTCTGGCTCCTGGGATAGGATACGGGCAAACGAGCGTTTTCCGGTGATGAACTCA
>CAJOHV010000018.1:0-21388 GCA_905234485.1 uncultured Bacteroidales bacterium
GGAGCGCGGAACGGCCTCGAGCGCATAAAGCCGCATCGGAGGTTGCCCCTGCCGGCGACGGAGTAAATTTTGCTCGTGACCAGCGATTCCTCCATCGTGAGGGGAGGCATAATGCCGGCCATAGCCTTTGCGAGCGAACTTTTACCAGAGCCGGGACTTCCGACCAGAATCAGACAGTGCCCGCCAGCCGCGGCGATTTCCACTCCTCGTTTTGCGGTTTTCTGACCAATAATATCCGCGAAATCAATCTCCGGTCTCGGAGGCTCAGTCTCTTGCGGCACCGTTCCGGACACGCAGAACTCCTCGGCCTCCAGGGTCCCTCCCAGTATCTTGATCACTTCGTCCATGGAGTGGACCCCATAGACCCTGATGCCTTCCAACTGAGCAGCCTCCATAGCCGAATCGTAGGGGAGGATGCAGCCTTCGAAACCGGATTTCCGGGCCAGTTCAGCAGTGGGCAATCCTCCGGGAACGGCCCTCACGGAACCGTCAAGACCCAGTTCACCCATCAGCAGATAATGACCGAGATTGGGCAGAGGCGCCTGTTCCGAAGCCGCGATAATGCCTATCGCTATCGGGAGGTCATAACCAGAGCCGCTTTTGTGGGTATCGGCAGGGGCCAGATTTATGACTATTTTCCTACCAGGGATCCGGTAACCCAATGATTGAAGCGCGGTGACTGTCCTCATCAGACTCTCTTTGACGGCCACATCCGCCAGCCCGCAGAGATGGATCCCGATTCCCAGCGAGATGTCCACCTCCACTATCACGCCTATCGCATCTATTCCGATGCACTTGGCTCCATATACGTGTGTCAGCATTTTTTCCTTATCTTTGTGCCGGCGGGAATCACCCTGCCGGACGGATATGAATCACGAAATCAAGATTTCAAGTTTGTCGAAGATCGACGCTGCCGCAAAGGAGTTCCTCGCGCAGACCGCCGGTCGTAATCTGATTGCCTTCTATGCCCCCATGGGCGCCGGGAAGACCACTTTCACCACTGCAATCTGCCGCGAACTCGGCGTTCGCGACGACGCGATGAGTTCCCCGACCTTCGCGATAGTGAATGAGTACCGTACCGCAAAGGGTGAGTCCGTGTTCCACTTCGACTTTTACCGCATCGAGAAGGAGTCCGAGGCGCTTGACATAGGCCTTTACGACTACCTTGACAGTGGTTGTCTGTGTCTGATGGAATGGCCGGAGAACATAGAGGGCCTTCTGCCCGAAGAAACTCTCAAGGTCAGCATCTCCGTGCTTGAAGACGGCGCGCGCCTTCTCCGCTGGGAAGACTAAAGTCAATCCGGCGCCGCCACATAAATCCCCGTGAGATAACCCTCGAGTTCGAGCGGCATACGCTGGTTCCCGCGTTTCCAGATGAAGGGTGGTGAACCGTCCATAGGCGTGCAGGCCAGGTAAATCTGGCCGCAGTACTGCATGGCGCAGCGGGCGCCCTCGAAGCGGACGCTGTCTATCCTTTCTTCCCCCTTAAAGTCAAAACCGCTGACTGACAACTGGTCCATATCCCGAGTGAAAGTCAGGTGCACGTCCGGCTCACAATCGAAGTAGTGATACGAACCGCTGCCGCCGCCCTTGAGCCAAGTGTCGTTTTCCGAGCAGACCAGTTCCGCGGGGATGCCTCCCGCCGCTGCGGCCAGATTAATCACAGCCGAGCATCCGCCCTCTTGCCTGAACAGATCCGCCGAGCGGAAAGAGAACCCCGGCCTGACAGGATAATGATACTCTTTCTCCCCGCACGACAGCATCCAGCCGTCGCCTCCGTCTTCAAGAAACCACATCTCCCCACCGGAAACGGTCACCGCCAGCAATTCCCCGCCGTGCGGCGCGGTCAGGGCAAAATCATCCCCGTCCTTTACTAAATAGCGAAGAGTCTTCCCTCCCATCGTGAGCGAATAATCGAAGTAAAGAGAGCCCCCGTCTCGATACAGCCTTCCAGGAGTGCCGCTGGTTTTCGCGAAGACCTTCACTCCGTCGCGCCTGAGGGCGAAGCCGTCTCCGCGACGGTCAGCGCCCAGGGTCCACACGCCGTCTTGCAGCCGTAGCAATGATGAAATGTATTCCCTGGCGGGGAAAGAGAACTCCTTCTCGCCGTTCTTATAAATGGTAGTCACCAGACCTTCAGTCTGCGCCACATACATATCTCTCCCTTCGAGGAAATGCGCGTCGGCATCCAGGGCCGGGACCGTCAGTGTATATTCAAAAACACGGACCCCGTCCTCGAAAACCACCAGAGCCGGCGCATCCGATTCGGGATGCTCCACTCCGCAGGCATAGATCCTCGGAGGCGCGTCAGGTTCATAAAACAGGGGAATGCTGTCCGCGGGACCGGATACAAATCCGTTAGTCTGCGGATCCGGTTCTCGATGTATATCACGATTAAGCGTGTCGCCCCTTCTGAGGGTAATCACCCCCGGAATCTCCGAGCAGGAACTTATAATGATGAGTGCGAAAAGGTATCTGACAAAGCGTTTCATAGCAGTCCGGATGTTTGAGGCAAAGGAAGTCAAACGTTCGTCACCGGACAAATCTTTCGTCACATAAATACGTTTTTTTCGGAAAGAAATTTTTTTCATACCTTTGCCCCCGAGGAAAAGCCCATAGGGGCTTTCCAAGTGTGCTTGGTACCACTATAAAAACAAGAAAAATGAACAAGACAACCTACACTCCGACATTTCTGATGTTGGCAATCGTCTTCAACGTTTGCCTCGTAACATCCAATTTATTCGTTCCAAGGCTTTGGCAGGTGGGCTCGCTGCCGTTCCAACTTCCCGGCGCGGTCATCCTGTTCCCGATTTCTTACATAATCAACGACTGCCTCACCGAGGTTTACGGCTACAAAAAGGCCCAGACCGTCATCTGGACGGGATTCGCGATGTGCTTTTTCGTGACTCTCGCCTCGCTGATCGTGACCCATCTTCCGGCTCCGCGCTTTGCGGAAAGCCGTGAGATAGCGGAGAATTTCGACAGCGTCTTCGGTTTCGTGCCGCGCTCGATGGTGGGTTCGCTGCTCGCGTTCGTGGGCGGCAGCACCGTGAATGCGTGGGTCATGAGCCGCATGAAGGTGGCCACCAAGGGCCGTGGATTCGGATGGCGCGCGATGATCTCGTCGCTCGCGGGCGAACTCACGGACTCGGCCGTGTTTATGCCCATAGCGTTCGCGGGCGTGCTCCCGACCAGGGTGATTCTGACTATGACGCTCGTTCAGGTGGCCGCCAAGATACTCTACGAACTGGTGGTGCTGCCGCTGACCTCTGTTATAGTCCGTAAACTCAAGACCGCCGAAGGAATAGACACCTTCGACAACAACATTTCGTACAACCCCTTCAAACTCGCATAAACAATGGCAAAAGCAAGAGAACGCGGGGACCTCAGCGCCCTCGGAAATGCAACCGAATACACATGGGAATATGCTCCCAATGTGCTCGAGACCTTCGAGAACCTGCATCAGGACAACGACTATTGGGTTCGCTTCAATTGCCCCGAATTCACCTCGCTCTGCCCCATCACCGGGCAGCCCGACTTTGCGGAGATACGCATTTCTTACATTCCGGACGTAAAGATGGTGGAGAGCAAGAGCCTCAAACTCTATCTGTTCAGTTTCCGTAATCACGGCGACTTCCACGAAGACTGCGTCAACAAGATTATGAAGGACCTCATCGCCCTGATGGATCCCAAATACATCGAGGTCACGGGTCTGTTCACTCCTCGCGGAGGCATCTCCATTTTCCCCTACGCCAACTACGGCCGTCCGGGCACAAAGTATGAAAAACTCGCAGAACAGCGTTTTGCGACTCACGAATAATTATGGCTGAAAACTTAAATATAGGTCTCTGCTGCGACGCATTCCCGCCCGTGATGGACGGAGTGTCGGTCTGTGTTGAGAACTATGCATACTGGCTTCAGAGAAAGGTGGGCGGAGTCGGAGTAATCACTCCCAATGTCCCCTCTGCCGATTATAGCAAACATGACTACGAAGTTCTCGGATACCCCTCGATTCCCGTTCCGTTCCGTCATCCGTACGTGACCGGAATGGCCGAAATGGACCCGATCTACCTTAGCCGTCTGCTTCAGCGACAGTTCAAGATTATCCACGCCCACTGCCCGTTCAGTTCGGGCAAGGCGGCGCTCAGGATAGCAAAAGTGCAGAACATCCCTATGGTGGCCACCTTCCATTCCAAGTACCGCGACGACTTCAAGCGTGTGCTGAAAAGCGGGCTTGTGGTGGACGAGGTCATCAAGACTATCATCGCATTCTACCAGCAGGCAGACGAAGTCTGGGTTCCGCAGGAATCCGTCAAGGAGGTCATCTATGACTACGGCTACAAAGGCGAAGTGCAGGTGGTGGACAACGGCAGCGACCTGGTCGCCGACTACCCCGATGAGTATTTCGCGAGCGTCCGCGACGAACTGGGCGTCGGCCGCGACGAGTTCGTGCTCCTGTTCGTAGGCCAGCACATCTGGGAGAAGGGCACCCGCTTCATTATCGAGACGCTCGAGCAGATCAAGGACCTCCCGTTCAGGATGTTCTTCGTGGGCACCGGCTATGCGGCCGAGGATATGAAGCGCATGGTGCGTGAGAAGGGCCTTGAGGATAAGACCACCTTCGTGGGCGTGCTCACCGACCGCGCGCAGATTAAGAAATACTATGCGGTCGCGGATCTCTTCCTGTTCCCGTCGCTCTACGACAACGCTCCGCTGGTCGTTCGCGAAGCCGCAGCCCTGCACACCCCGGCCGTCATGGTCAAAGACAGCACTGCCTCGACCATCCTTCAGGATGACTTCAACGGCTTCCTCATCGAGAACAGCATCGAATCATTCGAGAACAAACTCCGCGGCCTCGCCGCCAACCGCGACCTTGTCCGTCGCGCCGGCATCGAAGCCTCGCACACCATCGTCCGCAGCTGGGAAAACGTCGTGGACGAAGTCCTCATGCGCTACCGCGCTCTGATCGAGAGGAAGAAAATGTTCTAACGCTCCTACCTCAGCCACTTTTCCGGGTCCTGAGGGTCGGTGATGTGCCAGAGTTGGAAGTGGAGTTGCGTCTCTCCGGAGATGGTGTCCACCGAGCCGAGGATGTCGCCGACTTTCACTTTGTCGCCGGTGTTCACGCGGACGTCGTGAAGTTTGCAGTAGAAGGTGTAGTAGTCGCCGTGCTGGACTAGCACGCACTGGTTGTACCCCGGCATCATAGCCACATTTTTCACCGTGCCGGCGAAGACGGCCTTCACTGGCTCGTTGGTGGCTGTGGCGATATTGCATCCGTTGTTGAACGGCATCTTCACATTTGTGTACACCGGGTGATTGTGTTGGCCGTACTGCCACACGACTGTGCCGTTGACCGGCCATGGCAGTTTACCCTTGTTGGCAGCGAATTCGTTGGAGAGTTTGATGTCCGCCTGGCTCTTGGGGCTGCTCTTACCTGTGGCGCCCTTCTTTCCAGGCTTGCTTTTGGCCGCTTCCTTGGCCACGAAATCCCTTATAGCCTTGTTCAGCGCCTCGGCTTCCTTCTGCTTTTTCGCCAACTGCTTTTCGTAGGTGGATCTGTTGCGTTTGAGTTTGTCCACCATAGCCTTTTCGTTCTTCTCGTCCTTTTTCAAGATCTGAAGTTCGTCCGAACGGGCCTGGAGCAGGGCGACCTCTTCCGCCTTCAGCGAGTCAAGTTCCTGTATCTGGCGCTCCAGATTTTCCTTCTGCCCGCGTATGTCCCTGGCCTGAGTGCGCATATCCTCAGACACGCTATGGAGGTAGTTGTAGCGCCTCAGAATCTGCCCGAAGTCCTTGCCCGAAAAGATGTAGGTCAGCCACATCTTAGTGTCGCGGTTCACATAGGCCTTCCGGATAAGGAGTTCGTAGGCGTCCAGCATCATATTGTATCGGTCTTCGGCCTTGGATACATCCTGCTTCTTCTCGCCGATACGCTTATCCGTGGCTTCAATCTCGCGCGTCAACTCGGCGGCGAGTTCCTTGCCGGCGGCGATCTTCTTCCGCGTGAGCGTCAGCTGCGCCGCGGCGTCCGAACTCTTGGCCTCGTTGGCCTTTATCTGCTTATCCAGCGCAGCGATTTCATTCTGCACCTTGGTCAGTTTCTTCTGCATACCGGCCTTCGTCTCGCCCGCGGCCGGAGCGACTGCGAGGGAGAGAAACAATGCTATGCAGAGAAAGCGTTTCATTTCTGGACTGTCTTCGCGTCGTAAAGCGACTTGTAGTAAAGCGCGAGTTCCTTTTCACCCAGGGCCTGGAGCACGAGATAATAGTGATACAGCACCGTCTCGTTCTCCTTTCCTCCGTAAATCATGGCCCTCTTGAACCAGACCTTTGCGTCCGCGGGACGTTTCAAAAGATAAAGGATATAGCCGTACGTGTCCAGGGAATTAACGTTGTCCGGCTCGGCCTCCACCGTCTTGCGGCTCATCTTCTCCGCCTTGGACAGATTGCGCTTTTCCAGCGAAAGGAAATATGCGTAATTGTTGAGGGTCATAAGGTGGTCCGGATTGATCTTCAGCGCCTTTTCGTAGGTGCGGAACGCCTTGCACTTCTTGCCCAATTTGTACAGGTAATCCCCCTTGATGCAGAGCAGTTCCACCTTTTGACGGGGCTCTTTGAACTGCTTCAGCGCTTCGTCGCAGGCCGCCACCACCTCCGCATCCGTGCCCTCGCTGACTATCAGCGAGAGGCATAGCATCGCGGCGTTGTAGTTCCCCGGATTGGTGTCTCTCCACTGACGGAAGTACGCCTTGCCCTTTTCCTTCTGGTCGGTCGAATAGAACCACTGCCCGGCCTGCACCAGCGAGCACGAGTCCGTGGGGTGCGTCGTCACGAAAGCGTCCATGATCCCGTCGATCTGCTTGCGCCACACGCGATAGGTGGGGCCGTCCAGCCGTTCGATCACCCGTTCGAGGTAGGCGCTTTTCACGTCCGCCGTCAGATAGGTCGCCCGCACGAGCGCCTCCACCGTGGTGAAATAGCCCAGATAATTGCGCTTGTCGTAGCACAGTTCGGCCTTCCCATATAGCGCCGGCGGATATTCGGAATCGCTCGCGAGCGCTTCTTCGAAATAGCGCAGGGCCAGCGAATCGTTGCGCTCCTCCAGCCATGCGTGTTCGCCCAACTTCACCAGGATGTAGGGCGTGCGGTACTTGCGCGGGAACAGCCGGGCCATCTCGAGATGCAGCGAGTCAGCCTTCGCCTCCGCCCCTGCGCCCGAATAAGCGCTGAACAGAAGTTCGTAGTAACTGCTGTTGCCCGGGTCTATGCTGACCGCCCGTTCGATGCATGCCGCCGCTTCGGGGGCACGGCCGAGTTCGAGCAGGCACGCGCCGCGGTAGTACCACATCGCATCGTCCAGCGTGTCCGCGGCCATAAGCGTGTCCAGCGCGGAAAGCGCTTCTTCGTAGCGGCCTTCGCTGACCATGGCGGACACGTCCACGATCGAGATCTCCTGCGCGCGGACGGCGAAGGAGAAAGCGAGCGCCGCAAGGGCGGCTATGACGGTTCTGCGAAGCATCTCCCACAAAAATACGAAAAATGCTTACTTTTGTATAGAAGTAATTTCGATGCCGATGCAACTTTTTAAGAGCAAGACGCATCTTAATACGTGGTTGGAAGACGCAAAGTCCGGCGACCGTCGGGCCCAGAAAGCGATCTACGACATGCTGGCGGACAAAATGTTCGCTGTTTGTCTGCGCTATATGGGAGATCGCGACAGCGCGCAGGATGTGCTGCAAGACGGTTTTGTGACCCTCTTCAGCAAGTTGGACACCTATTTGGGCGAAGGCTCTTTCGAGGGCTGGGCCCGCAAGATCTTTGTAAACACTGCGCTGATGTCCCTGCGCAAGCACGACGTGCTGAAGCAGAGTGACGACGTGGAGGAGGCGCGCGGCATAATCGCCGACACCCCTTCGGCCACAGCCCAGATCGGGTACAAAGAGTTGCTGAAGTTGATAGCCGCTCTGCCCCCGGGGCTGAGGACCGTATTCAATATGTATGTGATCGAAGGCTACTCGCACAAAGAGATAGGCGAGGCCCTCGGAATCTCTGAAGTCACGTCGCGCTCTCAGCTCCAAAGAGCCAGGGTGACGCTGCAGAAAAAGATCAAAGAACAGTATTAAGATGCGTAACGACACAAATAAAGATCTCGATCTCCTCTTCAAGGAGGGTCTTGAGGACGCCGCGGTGAGAGCACCGCGCGGCGCCTGGAAGGCTGTGTCCGCGCGTCTTGATGCAGCGGCTCCTGCCGCCGCAGCCGCCCCCAAACGGTCGTGGCTACTCTGGGGGGCGCCTGCGTTTGCCTTTGCGGCTGCGGCCCTCGCCGCTGTGCTGTATGTGGGCAACACCGAAAAAACTATCATAAATTCGGGCGAAGAACTCATCACAGTCGCAGACGCTCAGCCGTCAGGCCCCGTCGCGATGGTGGAGGAGAATGTAATGCCCGACGCCGATCGGGCATCTGTCGTCGGCACCCGCGCCGGCTACGTCCCGAAAGAAATCCAGACTCCGGACCAAATTACTGTCCTTCCGGAGCAGATCGCCGATCAGGTCGGCGATGACACAAATGTCACCCCCGACACTAATCCTGGCGTCATGCCCGACGCCGATCGGGCATCTTCCGACAATGTCAATTCGAGCGAAGCCGAAGACGGAGTCGAGAAATCTCATCAGGAAAGCACTGAGCAGTGGGTAGACCCGTTCGCGGAGATTATGGCCGAAGAAGCCGCCGCTGCGAAGAAACCCGCCGGAAAGGTGGCACTCCGGGCCGGCGGCATCGTGGGTGGAAATGATGCGCACATCGCATCGCGCCCCGCATTCTCCAGCGGTCTTCCGTCGTCCGGAATTCAGGAAACCAGTAACAGCATTTACGGCATTCCCGTCTCGTTCGGCATCAGCGCCCGTTACCATTTCGCGGAAAAACTCGCCGTGAGCGCCGGAGTGAACTGGTCGTTCCTCGGCAGGACCTTCAAGGGGCAGTACAAGACCGAAGAAGGTATTTTCACACACAACCTGCAGTACATCGGCCTTCCCGTCTCACTGTCGTACGACGTGGTAGACAGTAAGACCCTTCTGTTCTACTGCTATGCGGGAGGAAGTGCGGAGAAAGCCATCTCCAGCAAGTATTACATTTACGACTTGAGCACATCGCCGCTCCTTTCTGAAGACGTGCCGTCGCTTCAGTACGGCCTGTTCGGAGGAATCGGCGTGGAGTTCAGGGTCTCGGACAAACTTGGTTTGTATGCGGACCCGGGCGTGAAGTATTACTTCCCCGGCAACCAGCCTAAGAGCATCAGGACGGACAAGCCGTTGATGTTCAGCCTGGAAGCTGGTCTCAGATTCAATTTCTAATTATCGGGGCTTGACAAGCTCCACAGCGCCAGGACATACATCTTCCTCCACCGGAGTGAGATGTATGATTCTTTGGTTGGGGCTGCCCCTGAAAAGAAGGGTGGTGTCGCGCTGCGCGAGAATGAACGGGCCGTCCACTAAAGTGTCTATGTAGGGCAGCATCTGAGCGAGATGCTCATCTGCCTGTATCTCTTCGATAGTGTAGCCCGTCCAGCACCAGATATTTTTGGTGGTCTCGGCCTTGATCCTGCGAGCCAATTCGGTGAACGCGTCCACCTGGCAGAAGGGATCGCCTCCCGTGAAGGTGACGTTGGACATCCCGTCCGCCTTGATGATGTCCATCAGTTCGTCCACACTCATCCACTTGCCGTTGTCGATATTCCACGACTGCGGGTTATGGCAGCCTGGGCAGCAGTGGTTGCACCCTGCACAGTAAATGGCCGTACGGAAACCGGGTCCGTCGGCCATTGTCTGATGCACTATGTCAAGTACGCTGATCTTCATTATTTGTGGACCACGCGGTCTCTCAGTTCAGCGAGTTTGGCGCTGTTCCACCTGTTGGTGGTGCCCACCAGATAACCGGTGATACGCTGAAGGGTGTCGATGTGGTGACCGTGGCAGTGAGGGCACTCGGCGAGATCCTCGGTGCTGTCTTCGTAGCCGCAGTCGAGGCAGCGGTTGCGGTTGTGGTTCACGGAACCATAGCCGATGTCGTACTTGTCCATCAGGTCGACGATCTGCATGATAGCCTCCGGGTTGTGGGTGGCGTCACCGTCGATCTCCACATAGAAGATGTGGCCTGCGTTCTCGTATTTGTGGTACGGGCCCTCGATCCTCGCTTTGTGCTCGGGGGTGCAGTGATAGTACACAGGGATGTGGCTGGAGTTGGTGTAGTAGTCCTTGTCCGTGATGCCGGGCAGGACGCCGAACGTCTTCTTGTCCCTGCGGGTGAAGGCTCCTGAAAGGCCCTCAGCCGGAGTTGCGAGGAAGGTGAAGTTGTGCTGGTAGGTCTCGGCGAAGCCGTTGATCTTCTCCGCCATATGGGAGATGATCCTGAGACCGAGTTCCTGTGCTTCTTCGCTCTCTCCGTGGTGCTTGCCGATAAGGGCGATGAGGCACTCTGCGAGGCCGATGAAACCGATGGAAAGGGTTCCCTGGTTCATCACGCTCTCGATGGTGTCGTTGTCGTCCAGTTTGTCGGAGCCGAGCCAGAGGCCGTTCATAAGCAGAGGGAACTGCTTCTTGAGTGCGGTCTTCTGGAAGTCGAAACGCTCGTTGAGCTGCTTGGCTGCGATCTCGAGGGCCCAGTCCAGTTTCTGGAAGAACTTCTGGAGGCGGGTGTCTTTGTCCTCGATGGCCATGCACTCGATGGCGAGTTTGACGATGTTGATGGTAGTGAAGCTTAGGTTACCACGGCCGATGGAGGTCTTGGGACCGAACTTGTTGCCGTAGACACGGGTGCGGCAGCCCATGGTGGCGACTTCGTGGACGTAGCGCTTCGGGTCGTCCTCTTTCCATGCTTCATCCTGATTGTAGGTTGCGTCCAGGTTAAGGAAGTTCGGGAAGAAGCGGCGGGCGGTCACCTTGCAGGCGAACTTGTAGAGATCGTAGTTACGGTCTCCGGGGAGGTAACTGACGCCCCTCTTCTTCTTCCAGATCTGAATCGGGAAGATGGCGGTGCTGCCGTTGCCCACACCCTCATAGGTGGTGTTGAGGATCTCACGGATGATGCAGCGGCCCTCGGCGGAGGTGTCGGTACCGTAGTTGATGGAGGAGAACACGACCTGGTTTCCACCGCGGCTGTGGATGGTGTTCATATTGTGTACGAACGCTTCCATCGCCTGGTGAACGCGGCTCACGGTCTGGTTGATGGCGTGCTGCATAGCGCGCTCTTTGCCCTGAAGACCCACGAGGTCGCGCTTCAGATAGTCGTCAATCGGGGCGCCCTTGAGTTCGGAATAGTCAACATTGTTCAGCGCGCTGATCTGGTCGATCTCTTCCTCATAAGTTTTGCGCACGAAAGGTGCGAGGTAGAAGTCGAACGCCGGGATGGCCTGACCGCCGTGCATTTCGTTCTGCACGGTCTCCATGCTGATACACGCCAGCACCGAAGCGGTCTCGATCCTCTTCGCAGCGCGGGACTCGCCGTGACCGGCTTTGAGTCCGTGCTCGAGGATCAGATCCAGAGGGTGCTGGATGCAGGTAAGGGACTTGGTAGGATAGTAATCCTTGTCGTGGATGTGGATGTAGTTTCCGGCTACGGCTTCCCTTACGTCCTCAGAGAGAAGGCACTCGTCCACATATGACTTGGTCGCCTCGGAGGCGAACTTCATCATCATTCCGGCGGGAGTGTCCGCGTTCATGTTCGCATTCTCGCGGGTGATGTCGTTGGCCTGCGCGTCGATGATCTCCTGGAAGATCTCGTTGGTCTTGGCCTTACGGGCGAGGTTGCGCTGGTTGCGGTAGGCGATGTACGCCCTTGCCACTTCCTTGCGGGGACTCTTCATGAGTTCCATTTCCACGCAGTCCTGGATCTCCTCCACGCTCATCTCGGTCTTGCCGGATTTGCTGATGGTGTCCGCGATCTTCGCTGCGAGCACTATGTCTTGTCCGGCCTCGGTGATGTCCATTGCCTTGAGGATGGCCGCGACTATCTTCTGATTGTTGAATTCGACCTTACGGCCGTCTCTTTTGATAACAGTTTGTATCATATGGTGGCGATAATTTTTAAACCCTTGCCGATTTAGGAGAGCAAGGATGCCTTCGGTTATTAAAGTTGTATGTGCAAATATGGAACAAGGTTTTTCACAAAACAAGATTATCGAAGGAAAAAGTTATCCACAAAAAAGTAAAATCCCTGTTATGTCGTTGACAAACAGGGATCTAGCCTAAGGGTTAATTTGGAATTATTCCAAATCGATAACTTTTTTGTTTCGCGATTTACGCTCGATTGTGGATAACTTTCCTAATCGGTTACCCAGACTAATACGTGGCGGTCGAAGGTGAAATAATGGAGTTCGTACTCCTGTTCGTAACCGTCGTCGTCTGTGAAGGTGGCGTCCAGGTCGCCTTCGTCGCGGAAGCGGAAATTGTCCAGTTCGATCTGCTCGGCGAAGTCCACGTCGTACTGCGAAGTCAGTTTGTAGATTGCCTCCTTCGAGCACCAGTAGATTGCCAGTTGTTCGTTGCGTTTGTTGTCGTCCAGATCGTCGATTTCGTCTTCCGAAAGGGCCTTCTTCTCCACGGCGGAGAAGTCGCGGTCCAATGATTCGCAGTCGATACCCACCTCGGCCTCGGTCGAGAGGATGATTGCGACGTATTTGTCTGTGTGTGTAATGCTGATGTTGGTGGCGTCGTTCTCGATATACGGCTTGCCGTTGTCGTGGTGCGACAGATACACCTTGTCTTCAAACATCGCGTCCAGGAGGGCCCTCACAGCCAACTTCTGTTTCCTGAGCGATTCGCTTTTTATGTAAGAGATTTCCTCAAGTTCGTCTGAGGGTATGGACGTCATTGCGCGAAGCTCTGCCTCGCTCTCCGAGATTTGCCAGACACCGATGCGCAAGTGCACAGGGTCGTCCAGGTCTTTTGTCAGAAAAAGTGCCATAAAGGTTTATAAGTCGCTGCAAATATAGTGATTTTTGCTAAATTTGCGAGGCTTAGGAAATACTATAACATATTATATCATTATGAAGTACTTGACCAATGAAAAGTTGACCATCGTCGGCGCCGGCGGAATGATCGGTTCCAACATGGCCCAGACCGCGCTTATGCTCGGCCTCACACCCAACATCTGCCTCTATGACATTTTCGAGCCCGGTGTGCACGGTGTAGCGGAAGAAATGTATCACTGCGGCTTTGAGAACGCAAACATCACCTGGACCGTTGACCCGGCAGTGGCGTTCAAGGACGCGAAGTACATCGTCTCTTCCGGCGGCGCTCCCCGCAAGGAAGGCATGACCCGTGAGGATCTTCTCAAAGGCAACTGCCAGATCGCTGCCGAGTTCGGCGACTACATCAAGCAGTACTGCCCGGACGTCAAGCATGTCGTGGTTATCTTCAACCCGGCCGACGTCACTGCCCTTACCGCTCTCATCCACTCCGGTCTGAAGCCCAGTCAGCTCACTTCCCTCGCAGCTCTGGACAGCACCCGTCTGCAGAGCAACCTCGCGAAGGAATTCGGCGTGCCTCAGAGCTCAGTCACTGGCGCGCACACCTACGGCGGACACGGCGAGCAGATGGCAGTCTTCGCTTCTCAGGTCAAGGTGGACGGCAAGCCCCTCGCAGAGATGGGCCTGAGCCCCGAGCGTTTCGCTGAGATCAAGCAGAACACCATCCAGGGCGGCAGCGCCATCATCAAACTCCGCGGCCGCAGCTCCTTCCAGAGCCCCGCGTACTGCGCAATCAAGATGATCGAGGCCAGCATGGGCGGCGCGAAGTTCACTCTTCCTGCCGGAACCTATGTGAACAACGAGAAGTACAAGAACGTGATGATGGCTATGCCCACCACTATCGACGCCACCGGCGTGCACTTCGTCGCCCCGACCGGCACTCCCGAGGAACTCGCAGCCCTCGATGCCTCGTACGCACATCTCTGCAAGATGCGTGACGAGATCATCGAGCTCGGCATCGTCCCCGCAGTGGCAGATTGGAAGGCCATGAATCCGAATCTGTAGGGTTTTTTCGGGTTTGCCCGGACAGTCCGGTCATTTCCGCCCCAGATCGGGAATCTTAGAAATTCACCCTCGGCCCCGGCCGGGGGTCTTTTTTTGTCCCCGCTCCTCCGGTGGGTTTCGGGGGTGTTTTCCCGCCGAAATGCCAGTTTTCTCCTCTTTTGGCGGGTTTTTGCCCCTTTTCCCCGCCGTTTTGTTCAAGGTCTGATTTTGTGTTGGGGACCTTGCACACTGATAGTGCCCCGAGGCTACCTGTAATGCGGAATGCCTGTTCAAGGTCTCGCAGTTAAAATCAAACCTTGAACAAAATGGGCATTGTGTTCGGGAGAATAATGCTATTTTTGTGGTAAGTCTTAATAATGTTGAGGACGTCGTTGAAAAATGAAACGAATAATACTCTTACTCGCGGCGGCGCTGGCGTTGGCGTGTATGCCGGAGCCGGAGCAGACGCCGCAGGAGCCCGATAAGACGGGTGTTGACACCACGGAAGTTCGACCCCCGGCTGATACGACCGCCATCCAGCCCGAAGACACGACTCAGACGCCAGTGGATCCACCCGTGGATCCTCCTGTGGAACCTGAGGATGGAACGGGGACCGTGCTGATCATCGGCGGCGGCTCGAGCGGCGTGTGCGCGGCGATTCAGGCGGCAAGGCTTGGCGTGGATGTGATCCTCGTTGATGAAACGCCATGGCTGGGCGGCATGCTCACATCGGCCGGCGTAAGCGCCACGGACGGCAACCACAAAATGCGTCAGGGCCTCTTCGGCGAGTTCGCCAACGCGCTCGTCAGGCACTACGGCTCGCTTGACGCGCTGAAAACCGGCTGGGTCAGCAATATGCTCTACAGCCCGAAGGTGGCGGAGAACATATTCGAGACGTGGGTGTCGGACTACAACAATCTGACTGTCATCAAGAACGCCGTGTTCAAGAGCATCAGCGGGGGAGCCGGCGGCTGGACCGCCACGTTCGACGGTAAGGACGGAGCGCTCACGCTGGAGGCGGACATAGTCATCGACTGCACGGAACTCGGAGACGTGGCGAAGGCCGCCGGCGTCCCCTACCGTCTGGGTATGGACTCCCCGTCGTATGCCGGTGAGGCGATGGCAATAGGCCCGAACGACGTGGTGCAGGACCTTACGATGGTGATGACCCTGAAGAACTACAGCCGCGATGTGACCATCGAGAAGCCTGAGGGCTACGACGAAAGTCTCTACTACAACAGTTGCAAGAGCGCTTATAATGTGGAGAACACCACCGGCCAGACCATCTGGCCTGCGGATCAGATGATGTCCTATGGCCTTCTGCCCAATGGTGAGATAATGATCAACTGGCCCATCCACGGCAACGATTATTACGTTAATCTGGTGGACATGAGCCGCGAAGACCGCGAGAAAGCAATCGCGAAGGCCAAACTCCATTCGCTCGGCTTCCTCTACTACCTGCAGACGAAAATAGGTTACAAAACCTGGGGTATGGCCAACGACCAGTATCCTACTTCCGACGGCTTCCCGCTGATTCCTTATCACAGGGAATCACGCCGTATTGAGGGCGAGTATCTCTTCAGCGTGAACGAGGCAGTGTCGCCGTACAATTACAAAGGCTACCGCACGGGCATCGCAGTGGGCGATTATCCGGTGGACCACCACCATTGGCAGTATCCGGACTGGCAGAGCATAGTGATAGACTTCCCGAAGATAGTCCCGTTCACCCTGCCTCTGGGAGTGCTTATCCCGAAAGACAAGGACGCTATGCTGGTGGCGGAGAAATCCATCAGCGTGACCAATCTTATCAACGGCAGCACGCGTCTTCAGCCCGTGACGATGGAACTCGGGCAGGCCGCCGGCGCCCTTGCAGCGCTCGCGATCAAGAAGCGTGTGCAGCCGCGCGAGGTGCCCGTCCGCGATGTGCAGGAAGCGCTGCTCAAGGCCGGCGCCCGCCTCCAGCCATACTTGGACGTGGAGCCCACAAGTCCTGATTTCCTCGTGCTTCAGAGGGTGGGCTCGACTGGCATAATGCGTGGCAAGGGCGAGACGATAGGCTGGTCCAACGAATGCCATTTCCGCACGGGCGACGCCCTGCTGAAAAACGAGCTGTTCCTGGAGGACTACTACGGCATCCCTCACGACAACTCCACCGCTGCTCACTCTGGCGCAACCTTCGTCGCTCTGATTGAAAAGATAGCCGAGAGGGACATTGACACCCCTCTGCGCGAGAAATCCACGGTCACACGTCTGGAAGCAGCGCGCTTCATCGACGAAGCGCTCGATCCCTTCCACAATTTTAATGTTTCATTGAATGGAGAAGTCCAGCAATAAAGTTTTCGTCCCGGCGAAGGTGCTGAGCCACGAAGTGGACTGCGCCAGCCGCATCAAACCGTTCTACCTTCAGTGCGACTTGCAGGAGGCAGCCTACGCTGGGTCTGCGTTCTGCGGAGCGGGCTACGATGTGCTGCGTCCGCTGGGGCTGGCGTGGGTGCTGAACCGTATCCATGTTCATATCGAGGCGATGCCCCTATGGGGCGACGACCTGCGGATTGAGACGTGGTCGCGCGCGAAGACAGGACCGCTGTGGCACCGCAACTTCCGCGTCCGCCGTGGCGACGAAGTGCTCGTCGAGGCGACGTCGGCATGGACCGTGCTCGATCTCGCTAACCGCTCGATCTTCCGCGGCATGCCTCCCTTCCGCGAGGACTCGCACTGCGAAGAGGACACCCTTCCGTTCTGCACGAAGCTCATCGTGCCCGAAGGCGTTGCCATGGAACCGGCAGGCTCGCACACTCCACTCTTCAGCGAAATCGATTCGAACAACCACGTGAACAACTGCTTCTACACGCAGTGGGCTTTCGATGCCCTGCCGTTCGACTACCTGACGGAGCATTCCCTGAAAGATGTGGAAATCAACTACTTCGCTGAGGTTGCACCGGGAATGAAGGTGGATTTCCGCCTGGGACGTGAGGGCGATGTGTGGTACTTCTGCGGGGTGGCCGAAGATATAGTCCGCTTCCTGGTAAGAATAGAATTCTAAAGTATGAAAAGGGAAATCTGGATAGACTGGCTGCGCATCTTCGCCTGCTTCGGGGTGATGCTCACGCATAGTTGCGAACCGTTCTACCTCGGTGGCGAAGGGTCGCTGATTCTGACCAAGGCCGATGCTTTCTGGGTAGGCTTTTTGAATGTCCTCCCGCGTGCCTGCGTGGCTTTATTTATTGTAGCGTCCAGTTATCTGCAGTTCCCTCTGCACTATTCCACCGGGGAGTTCTTCCGCAGGCGTGCAGTTCGGATTTTGATACCTTTCGTGGTCTGGTCCGTCGTTTATGCCCTGGCCTGGGGTTCGCCGGCTCAGAACTTCAAGGATCTGCTGCTGAACTTCAACTATGCCGCCGGGCATATGTGGTTCGTGTATATGCTCATCGGACTGTATCTGATTATGCCTTTGCTTTCGCCTTGGGCCTCCAAAGTGGGAAAGCGAGAGTTACAGGTCTATATCGGTCTATGGTTGGTTACCACCGTGATCCCGCTGATCCGCCAGGCGGTCGGCGGCCCGGCTCCGGTCGTCTACGGTCCTTCAGGCATCCCCAATGCCGCACTGTATCCCTTATGGGGTGAGGCGAGTTGGAACGCCTACGGTGTGTTCTATTACCTAAGCGGTTTCGTGGGTTATATGCTGCTGGGACTGTATTTCCGCAAGTTCGTGGGCGACCTGTCCTGGGGCAAGACCCTGGCGATAGGGCTGCCTGTTTTCCTTGCCGGTTTTGCCCTCTGCTCGGCGGGCTTCCTTAGCCGAGTCTGGGCAGATTGCGACGGGGTGTTCCCCGTCGAGGGCCCAGTCGGCCTCGCCGCCCTCTGGGAAGGTCCCTGGCTCAACGACACTCTCGGTGTCGCTCTGATGACTATAGGCTGGATATTGCTCTTCCGCAAAATCGCTCACGGCCGCTCGGTGGATCTCTCCGGAACTCCTGATACTGCCTCTAATGGCGCTGGCGCATTCTATCGCCGTGTAGTCGTTCCCGTCTCCGAGGCCGGCTATGGAATGTACCTAAGCCACCTCCTGCTACTGGTCGTGATTTCCGGTTGGTCCCGCTCATTGCTGGGGCTCGGCGCAGACGGCGTGTTCGGCCCCGTCTGGACCACCCCCGTGGAGATAATCCTCACCGCTTTAAGCTCCTTTGTCCTTGTCGCCTTGGTCTGCGTCCTCGTCCGCCGCATCCCCCGCGTCGGCAAGTGGATCATGGGTTAGTCCCCCCCCCACGCGAAACTGTCGAGGGAAGGTGGTGGGCGTCACTGCTCGCCAAGTTTTGAATAGTGACATTCGAGCAGGTGTCCGTCGTGCCAGTTGTGCATGCCGCCGCCGAGGCAGTTGCGCCATTGCCGGCAGGTCGCGCACTGGTCGGTGCGGGCCCAACGGCGGTCGCGGAATTCCTTGAAGCCCGTCTGCCAGATTTCCGGCAGTTCGCCGAGGTTCCCATCAGCCCCTACGCTACCCTCATCCACGGCGGTGTGGGTTGGAAGTTCAATTAGTTTCCGCGCTTGGCGTTATAGCCCATATCGAGCAATAGCCTGGTGACTTTGTCGCGAAGGTCTCCCTGGATAGTGATCTCGCCGTCTTTTGCGGTGCCGCCCACCCCGCATTTGACCTTCAATTTACGCCCAAGATCGGCCAGGTCTTCCTGGGTCCCGATAAAGCCCGTGACAAGAGTGACCTGCTTTCCGGCTCTGCCGCTACGGTCCAGGCGGACTATCAGCCGCTGCTTCGAGGGCTCGAGTGTTTCGGGCTCCGAAGACTCTTCAGTAGAATACTGAAAATCCGGGTTAGTCGAATAGACAACTCCGAGACGTTTTTTCCAATCGTTGTCTGACATAATAAAAAAGTCGGGGTGACATGACTCGAACATGCGACCCTCTGGTCCCAAACCAGATGCGCTACCAACTGCGCCACACCCCGAATTCCCTTGCGGCTGGCCTGACGACCGAGTCGAAGGGGCAGCAAAGATATAGGCGTTTGAGGAAATAACAAAACATTTCGTTAAATTTGTCTTGCTATGATCATAGAAGCAAGAGACATACGCAAATCTTTCGGCGCCCTTGAGGTGCTGAAGGGCGTGGATTTCAGCGCGGAGAAGGGGGAAGTGGTGTCGATCATGGGCGCATCAGGCGCCGGAAAGACGACCCTTCTTCAGATTCTCGGCACTCTTTTGACTCCGGACAGCGGCTCGTTGACGATAGACGGCAAAGATGCCATAAACCTGAAGCCGAAGGAGAAGGCGCTGTTCCGCGGCAGCAAGATAGGCTTCGTGTTCCAGGCGCATCATCTGCTGCCCGAATTCACGGCTTTCGAGAACGTGATGATTCCGGCTATGATCGCAGGCGGGCGTACGCAGTCGCAGATGAAAGCCGCGGCGGAGGAGGTGCTTTCGCGCGTGGGACTATGGAACCGCATGGACCATAGACCCGCCGAACTCTCCGGAGGCGAGCAGCAGCGAGTGGCGATCGCCCGCGCGCTCATCAACGACCCTGCCGTGCTCCTGGCAGACGAACCCACAGGAAACCTGGACTCCGCGACGAAGCAGGAAATCCACCAACTTTTCTTCGACCTTCGCGAACAACTTGGTCAGACTATCGTCATCGTCACACACGATCCGGATCTGGCCGCCCTCTGCGACAGGGAATTGCATATGCAAGACGGACTATTCATTTAACTATGGCCAATATAGAAACATTAAAGAAAACCGCCTCGCAGGTACGCCGCGACATCATCAGGATGGTCGGCGCGGCTAAATCGGGCCACCCGGGCGGCTCGCTCGGCATCACGGATGTGATGACCGCGCTGTATTTCAGTGAAATGCATCACGACCCTAAGACATGGAAACGTGACGGCAAAGGACAAGATATGTTCGTCATTTCCGCCGGACATCTTGCTCCAGTCTACTACAGCGTTCTCGCCCGCAGCGGCTACTTCCCTGTGAGCGAACTCGGCACCCTCCGTCGCTTCGGCACCCGCCTCCAGGGCCACCCTTGCGTCACGGACCACCTCCCCGGCGTGTTCGTGCCCTCCGGTTCGCTCGGACAGGGACTCTCCGCCGCTGCGGGCATGGCTCTCGGCAAGAAACTGGACGGTGATCCCGGCAGAGTCTATGTGCTGATGGGCGACGGCGAAAGCGAGGAAGGCCAGATCTGGGAGGCCGCTATGTGGGCTCCGCACCACAAAGTGGACAATCTCATCGCTTTCACTGATCTCAACGGCCAGCAGATCGACGGTCCCACAACCACTATCACAGGCATCGACAACCTGAGCGACAAATGGTCGGCATTCGGTTGGGACGTCATCGTCGCAGACGGCCACGACTTCGAGAGCATACTCCAGGCCTTCGAATTGGCGCACGCTCAGAACGGCAAACCGAAGATGATACTCTTCAAGACCGAAATGGGCCACGGAGTGGACTTCATGGCAGGCACACACAAATGGCACGGCAAGGCCCCGAACGCCGAAGAGGTAGAGAAGGCCCTCGCTCAGTTGGAAGAAACATTGGGAGACTATTAGTATGAAGAAGTATATCGATTCTGGAAAGAAGGACACTCGCAGCGGTTTCGGTGCGGGCCTTCTCGAGGCAGGCAAACGCGACAGCCGCGTGCTTGCCCTTACCGCTGATCTCAAGGGCTCCGTGAAGATGGACGCATTTGCGGCTGAGTTCCCGGACAGGTTCGTCCAGTGCGGAATCGCCGAGTCCAATATGGTGGGCGTGGCGGCAGGTCTGGCCACGACGGGCAAGATCCCGTTCATCGGCTCTTTCGCCGAGTTCGTCACGGGCCGTGTCTATGACCAACTTCGTCAGGAGGTTGCCTATGGCCACACCAATGTGAAGATCGCTTCTTCGCACGCCGGCATCACCCTTGGTGAGGACGGCGCCACACACCAGACCATGGAGGATATCGCCCTGATGCGCGCCCTCCCTGGAATGACTGTGCTCGTGCCTTGCGACTACAATCAGACCAAGAACGCCACCATTGCCGCCGCGGCTTACGATGGTCCGGTCTACATCCGTTTCGGCCGGCCTTCAGTTCCGAACTTCACTCAGGAAGACGAACCGTTCGAAATCGGCAAGATTTATAACCTCAATGAAGGAAAGGACGTCACCCTGATTGCTTGCGGTCACCTCGTGTGGGAAGCGCTGCTTGCAGCCGAGACCCTCGAGGCCGAAGGCATCAGCGCAGAAGTGCTGAATATCCCTACCGTCAAGCCTCTCGATGAGGCCGCATTGATTGCCTCCCTGAAGAAGACCGGCTGCGCAGTTGTCGCCGAGGAGCACAACATGGCAGGCGGGCTCGGTGAGGCGGTGGCCGGAGTCGCCGCTTCAGCGGTCCCC
>CAJOHV010000018.1:21416-41268 GCA_905234485.1 uncultured Bacteroidales bacterium
CCCGCCGAACTCCTCGCCGCCTACGGTCTGAACGCCGAGGCGATCGCTAAAGCAGCCCGCGAAGTTCTGACACGCAAATAATAATTGAGGGATAACGCCAAAAATGCGTTATCCCTCAGCAAAATGATGAGGGATGAGGTCATTTGGGCCTCATCCCTCCGTTTTGCCGCACAAGGTGGAATCTTAGGGACGGGACCTTGTGCGTTATATGTCTTAGATTAAAGATTTTTACGCAAGGTCCCCAGGTTAAAGTTCCACCTTGTGCGTTTGAGTGAAAAACGTTAGTCCTCCGCGGGCGCGTTCCGAACCACTGCTATCGAGACCTCGTAGAGCAAATACAGTGGCAAAAAGACAACCGAAAGGGTGAAGGGGTCGCCGGTGGGGGTGATGACGGCCGCCAAAATCAGAAGAATCACGATGGCGTGGCGGCGATACTTCTTCAGCAGTTGCTTGTTCACCAGCCCGAACTTCGAAAGGACCCAGGCGAGAACCGGGAGTTCGAACACCAGACCCATTATAAAAATAATAGACACAAAGGTCGAGATGTAGGAGTTAAGGGAAATCTGAGTCAGTATGCCCGTGCCGATATGATATCCTGCCAGGAATCTGAAAGTCAGGGGGAAGATTGCGAGATAACCGACGGCGCAACCGATATAAAACAGCAAAGCGACAAAAAGCATCGCCAGGCCCATCCCTCGTTTTTCTTCACGATACAAAGCGGGCTTGACGAACAGCCACACTTCCACCAGCAGATAGGGAAATCCTACCACCAGCGCCAGCAGGAAAGCCGTGCGCATATGGGTGAAGAAGGGCGCGGTGACATTGATGTTGACTATATCGATTTTGAAATCCCCTGTGAACAAATCGCCCAGCCACTTATAAACGAAAAACTCACCGGTGGTGGGCGCCAGAATAACAGCATCGAATAGCGACGGCATCACGGCGAAAGCGGCCAAAAACAAAACCAAGAGCGCGATGAGCGTTCTCAGTATTGACCAGCGGAGAACTTCCAGATGGTCCCAGAAGGTCATTTCGCGGGAATCAGACATCCAGATCGTTTTTTATTTCGTCCTCCACGTCCTTCACTCCGTCACGGAAACTGCGCACGCCTTTGCCTATGCTCTTCATCAGATCGGGAATCTTCTTCCCGCCGAAAAGCAGCAGCACGACCACCGCGATAACGATGATCTCTCCAGTGCCGATATTTCCCAGAAAAAGTATCATGAATCGAGTTTAAGAACGGCCATAAACGCGGACTGAGGCACCTGCACCGTGCCGATCTGGCGCATACGCTTTTTACCTTCCTTCTGTTTTTCCAGCAGTTTGCGCTTTCGGGTCACGTCGCCGCCGTAGCACTTCGCCGTGACGTCCTTGCGCACCTGCTTCACGGTCTCGCGGGCGATAATCTTCGCGCCGATGGCCGCCTGGATGGGGATGTCGAACTGCTGGCGGGGTATGAGTTCCTTCAACTTCTCGCACATACGCCTTCCGAAGGTGTAGGCGTTGTCTTCGTGTATCAAAGTCGAAAGCGCATCGGCCGGTTCGCCGTTCAAAAGAATATCCAAACGCACCAAACGGGCCGGGCGGAAATCCGTCAGGTGATAGTCGAACGACGCGTAGCCCTTCGAGATAGTCTTCAACTTATCGTAGAAATCGAACACGATCTCCGAAAGCGGCAGGTCGTAGTTCAGTTCGATGCGGTCAGCGGTGATATAGTGCTGGCTGATCAGAGTCCCGCGGCGGTCCAGGCAGAGTTTCATAATCGGCCCGAAAAACTCGGTCTTCGAGATGATCTGCGCACGGATATATGGCTCTTCGATATGGTCGATAAGGGTCGGGGCCGGCATTCCGGAGGGATTGTGGACGGTGACCATCTCACCCTGAGTGGTGTAAACTCGGTAAGAGACGTTCGGGACTGTGGTAATCACGTCCATGTCGAACTCGCGGAACAGGCGCTCCTGCACTATCTCCAGATGCAGAAGGCCGAGGAAGCCGCAGCGAAAACCGGAGCCCAGAGCGAGCGAACTCTCCGGCTCGTAGAAGAACGAAGCGTCGTTGAGTTTGAACTTCTCCAGCACGGCCCGCAGTTCCTCAAACTTGTCCGCCTGCACCGGATACATACCCGCGAAGACCATGGGCTTCACCTCCTCGAAACCGGCGATAGCCTCAAGGCAAGGCTCCGCGACATGTGTGATCGTGTCGCCCACCTTTACCTCCACGGCGCTCTTGATACCTGTGATTATGTAACCCACATCGCCCGCTTCGATGCGCTGCGAGGGGATGAGTTTCATCTTGAGGTAGCCCACTTCCTCCACATCGTACTCCATTCCGGTGGCGAAAAACTTCACCTTGTCGCCTTTCGCGACTGATCCGTTCTCCACCTTGAAGTAAGCGATAACGCCGCGGAAAGGATTGAAAACGGAGTCGAAGATCAAGGCCTGAAGCGGCGCGGTGGGGTCGGCGGCCGGGGCCGGAATCTTCTCGACGATGGCGTCGAGAATCGGGGCCACGCCCTCGCCGGTCCGCGCCGAAATCTTGTAAACCTCTTCCGGAGAGCATCCCAGCAGGTCGCACACCTCGTCCGTCACCACCTCCACCTGAGCCGAGTCCATATCGATTTTGTTGATAATCGGAATAATCTCAAGGCCATGGTCGATGGCCATATAGAGATTGGAGATGGTCTGGGCCTGCACACCCTGGGTGGCGTCCACCACCAGCAGCGCGCCCTCGCAGGAAGCGATTGAGCGCGACACTTCGTAGGAGAAATCCACATGGCCGGGAGTGTCGATCAGGTTCAGTTTATAAAGTTCCCCGCGATAATGATACTCCATCTGTATCGCGTGGCTTTTGATTGTGATACCTTTCTCCCTCTCGAGATCCATATCGTCGAGCACCTGATTCTCCATATCGCGGGCCGAAAGGGTCTGCGTGAGTTCGAGGAGGCGGTCGGCCAGGGTCGATTTGCCGTGGTCGATGTGCGCGATGATACAGAAGTTGCGGATATTGCTCATTGAATCACAAATATAACAATTTTATGGCACAGGGTCATAGCCGCTTCCTCCCCATGGATGGCAGCGCAGAATCCGCTTCAAAGACAGCCAGAAACCCTTGAAAGGCCCGTATTTGCGGAAGGCCTCCAGGGCATACTGCGAACAGGTGGGGGTGAATCTGCAGGTCGGCCCGCCCTTCAGAGGCGAGATGCAGACCTGGTAGAACTTAATGAGAAGAATAAAAGGCGCGGCGAGCACCTTTTTCACCACCTGCCAGAAACTCATAACTTGGACGAGATTTTCTCCAAAACCTCGGCGACTTCCTGACGAATAATGTCGAAAGGAAGCACCTCGGGGGAGTTGTAGGCCAGCATAAAGTCCACGCCCACGCCGGTCAGGAGTTCTTTCTGCAGACGGTAACTCTCGCGAAGACGGCGCTTCAGCAGATTTCGCCGCACGGCGCGTTTGAACAATTTCTTCGGAACGCTCACCAAAAGGCGGTTCGTGTCTCCGTCGGAAGCCAGCCAGCAGTACTTCAGATGGGCGGTCGTACCCCAGCGTCCGCCTTCGATCAGGCGGGCGAGGGCAGTCTTTCCGCTCAGCCTTTCGGCCTTGCTGAAGGTGTGCCTGACGCCTTCCATAAACTATTTGTGGGCTGCGAGATACAGGTCGAGGGCTTTCGCCACGGAGGGAGCCTCAGGCGTGGGCGCCTGAAGTTCGATTGAGAGACCGGCTTCGGTGAGGGCTTTCACCACACCCTTGCCGTAGGACACGATCTTGAGCGCCTCCTGCTTGAAATCGGGGAAACTCGCGAAGATCGAAGCGACGTCGGCTTTGTTGTAGAGAACGACCATATCGTAGGCGTGCAGATCCAGGCCCTTGAGGTCCTGAGGCACCGGCTTCACGAAATTGGCCGCCTTATGGGCAATGCCCGCATTCTCGAACATAGAAGCCATCAGGGCTGCGCTCGAAGAATCGTTGGAAGTCAGAAGGAACTTCTCTCCGGCATGTTTGCCGCCTATCAGGGCGAACAGCGATTCGGGAGTGCCGGCGCCGAAGAAAATCTTGCGCTTACGATACACAATGTGCTTCTGGAGGTACATCGCCACCAGTTCTGTCGAGCAGAAATACTTCATGGTCTCAGGCACCTTGAAGCGCAGTTCCTCCGCCAGTTTGAAATAGGCGTCGATGGCGAAGCGCGATGAGAAAGTCACCGCCGTGTAATCTGCCAGATTGACGTGCTGGGCTCTGAATTCGATGGAACTCAGCGGCTCAATTTTAAAGAACGGGAAAAACTCGCAGTCCACACCGTATTTCTCATGCAGAGTGTTGTACGGAGTGAGGTTCGAGGGGGTATTCTGAGAAATAAGTATTCTTTTCATCTTCCTAAGCAACTACTAATCCGACTGCCACTAATCCGGCCGCAGGAATAAGTTCGAGGGCGCAAAGATACAAAAAACTCACCAAAGGATGATATGTAGCGCTTAAAATTTCTCCTTCCCTCACCATAGACAGCAGGAGCGCGACCCCGGCTTCGATGCCGAAGACCCACTTCATCGCCGCTTCCTCCCAGCCGACGAGCAGCCATAGCCCCACGGTGAGCATCATCGCGAACGCGAGCACTATGCCGTAGGTGTACAGCGCCCTTCGCACGGCCAGCCGCGTCTCGGCCGTGATCCTCCGCAGCGGCAGCAGTTCGGCGATCAGCCGTTTAACCACGAGGTAGCCGAGCATGATCGCGAGCGAGAGCCACATCTGCTCGCTGAGCAGACTGAAACGTTCGGCGATAAGCCATAGGGGCAGCATCATCAGGAGCGCCGCCCGATTGCGGGTGCGGGCAAGCTGAATGCTGTGCTCCATCTCCACATTGGCCTTGGCCCGGAGCATACAGCGCATGATCGGCGTCCAGAGGATGAAGTAATCGCGCATGAAGATGATCAGAAGGACTATCGCCAGCAGGGCAATCACGGAATGCACCGGGTCCTGCGCCCACGAGGCCTCGCGGACGACAGCCTCCAGGGGCTCGTCCGACATCCACAACCTGCCATTGGGGAAGTCCTGAATCATCTATTGTTGTTTGATATAGATTGCAAAGATACAACCAAAATCGTTATATTTGCGGTCCTATGGACAGCAAACAATTCAATCTGTGGAATAAGATAGCCGCGGCTCTGGCGTTCGTGGTTTCGGCAGTGACTTATCTGCTCACTATCGAGCCCTCGGCGTCGTTCTGGGACTGCGGCGAATTCATCGCATCGTCGTACAAACTGGAAGTGGGACACCCTCCGGGAAACCCTGTGTTCCAACTTTTCGCCCGTATCGCGACCCTCTTCGGCGATGCGTCGCACGCCGCAGTGCTGGTGAATGCCCTGAGCGCCATCTGCTCTGCCCTCACGATTTTCCTGCTCTATCTCACGATAGTGTGGCTCGTAAAGCGCATCGTGAGGCCGTCCGAGGACGGGCAGTACAGCCTCGGGGAGGCGATCGCCATCCTCGGAAGCGGCCTCGTCGGCGCCCTGGCATATTGCTTCTCCGACACCTTCTGGTTCTCAGCGGTGGAGGGCGAAGTCTATGCTATGTCCAGCCTCTTCACGGCGCTGGTCTTCTGGGCGATGACGGAGTGGTACGACCACGCCGACGAGCCCCACGCGAACCGCTGGATAGTGCTGATAGCGTTCCTGATGGGTCTGAGCATAGGAATTCACCTTCTGAACCTGCTCGCCATCCCGGCGCTCGTGTTTATGTACTATTTCCGCCAGAAGCCCGACTACACCTTCTGGCAGTATGTGAAGATCTTCCTCGTGGGAGTGGTGATCCTCGCGGTCATCCTCTTCATGATCATACCCTGGCTCCCGAAACTCGCGGCCTACTTCGACCTCTTCTTCGTCAATGGCCTCGGTTTGGGTTACAACACCGGCGCGGCCTTCTTTATGATCGCCCTGCTGGCCCTTTGCTTCTGGGGCATAATGCGCACTCAGAAGGCGGGCAAGGTGTTCTGGAACACCGTCTTGCTGTCCTTCACTGTTATCGTCATCGGCTTCTCCGTGTTCACGGTGGACATCATCCGCTCCGCGGCGAAGACCCCGACCAACGAATACCAGCCGGACAACGCCTTCACACTCGTGCGCTACCTCAGCCGTGAGCAGTACGGCAAGACCCCTCTGGTCTACGGGCAGTATTTCGACGCTCCGTACGACTTGAAAACCACGAAATACTGGGCTCCTATGGGAGGCAAGTATCAGAAAGTGGACGGTCCCGTGGACGCTGAGTACAAGAGCGCGGGAAAGATGCTCTTCCCTCGAATGTGGAGCAGTTCGCCGGACGGAAGGTATGAGGAATTCTACGAGGTGTACACCGGCGGCAAGGGCCGCAAACTCGCAGGCGCGCAGCATCGCAAGCCCACAATGGGCGCCAACCTGTCGTATTTCTTCGACTACCAGATGAACTGGATGTACTGGCGCTACTTTATGTGGAACTTCGTCGGGCGCCAGAATGAAATTCACTCGCCCACGCCGGGGAACATTTTCCACGGCAACTGGGAGAGCGGGGTGAATTTCATCGACCGCGCCCGCCTCGGCGACCAAAGCAACGCCCCGGATGTGCTGAAGAACAACAAAGGCAAGAACCACTATTATTTCCTCCCGCTGCTGCTTGGCCTGCTTGGCCTGTGCTTCCAGTTCGGAAGGGACAAGCGCGGATGCTGGCTCACGTTCCTGATGTTCTTCATGACGGGAATCGCCATCGTGCTTTACCTCAACCAGCCGCCCTACCAGGTGCGCGAGCGTGACTACGCGTATGCGGGCTCGTTCTACTTCTTCAGTGTGTGGATAGGCATCGCCGTGGCCGCGATCTATCAGTGGATAGCGGACGCCGCCTCTGGCAAGGGCCGCACCGCCATAGCCTCAGGTGTGACGGCAGTCTGCCTGCTCGTCCCCACCCTTATGGCCGCCCAGAACTGGGACGACCACGACCGCTCGAACAGGCGCACCGCCGTGGAACTCGCGTCGAACTACCTCAACTCCGTGGGCCCGAACGGTTTCCTGATCACTCACGGCGACAACGACACCTTCCCGCTGTGGTATGCGCAGGAGGTGGAGAGCATACGCACGGACGTCCGCATCCTGAACACGTCGCTGCTCGGCACAGACTGGTACATAGACCAGATGAAGTACGCCTGCAACGAATCGGCGCCGCTGCCGCTCTCGGTCCCGCAGAAGCAGTACCTCTACGGCACTAACGAATACATCCCTATCGTGGACAACCGCGAGTCGGAGATGAGCATACAGGATGTTATGGCGGTGGTCCGTCATCCTCAACTCAAGGTGGCGCTGTCCAGCGGACGCAAGGTGGACTACATCCCTTCGCGCAAGATTGTGGTGCCGGTGGACAAGGAGAATGTTATCAAGTACGGCATCCTGCCGCCCGAATTCGCGGACGCGATTCCGGAAAGCATCACCCTCACCATCCCGAAGGGCAAGGAGTATCTGACGAAGCCCGAGTTGTTTATGCTCGACCTTTTGTCCGGCTACGACTGGTCCAGGCCCATCAATATGCTCAACCAGGGCGGAGACCTTAACATAGGCCTGAAGGAGTATCTGTTGTATGAGGGCTATTCCTATAAGTTCGTGCCGATCCGCAACAAAGTCAGCAGCCTGAACGCCGGAATCTGCGACATCGACGGGCTGTACGCCCGCCTGAAGGATGTCTACCGCTTCGACGCGCTGATGGCGGACGGATGGTTCGTGGACTATCAGAACCTCTACACGCATCTGGGAGTCATGTCCGTGCGCCAGGTCTTCGCCACGGCGGCCCGCACTATGGCCAAGAGCGGCTTCAAGGCCGAGGCTGTGGACATACTGGACCGTGGAATGGCGGCTTCGCGCAATCTGCCGCTCGAGTCGATTCCGATCGGCTTCACCGCCAACGACTATATGGTGATCGACATCATCTCGCAGTATTACAAATACGGCGAGAAGGAGAAGGCGGATGCCATCGCCACCGACCTCGCCGCCGACCTTCTGTCCGCGGCCGCGTTCTACGACGAGTTCTACAGGTATGCCAAGAGCGACTACGAAACCACTATGCAGTATCTCTACTACCTGCTGGACGAAGTCAAGAAGGGAGGCAATGCAGAACTGTCTGAACTCATCAGTTCAGGCTTGAAAATATTGCTCGGAGACGATCTTCCCGAAGAGGAAGGTTAACGGGTGAGCCTCACCACTATCGAGAGCGGGAGATCTTTGCCGAAGCGGTCACGCAGGGCGAGTTCCCCGCTCTCGAGCGTATAGCCCGAGCCCTTGAGTTTGAACGCTTCTTTCACTACGGTTTCGCCAAGAAGGGCGCTATAGCCGTTTGAGTAAAGGTTGAGGACCATAAAACTGTCCTTCGGCTCGAGTATCTGAGCCACATTCTGCAGGAGTTCGAACAGGCAGTCGTCCAGTTTCCAGCGCTCGCCGTCGGGGCCGTGGCCATAGGCCGGCGGATCGAGGATGATGCCGCCGTACTTATTGCCCCTCTTCGCCTCGCGCTTCGCGAACTTCATCGCATCCTCCACAACCCAGCGTATGCCATCCAATCCGCTGCTCTCCATATTGCCGCGGGCCCAGGTGACCACCTGGCGGACGGAGTCCAGGTGCGTCACATCCCCGCCCGCGGCCTTCGCGGCAAGAGATGCCGCTCCGGTGTAGGCGAAGAGATTGAGCACCTTCATTCCGGGTTTTGTGTGCTGATAGATAAACTCCCAGTTCGGCGCCTGCTCGGGGAAAACTCCCACATGCTTGAAGGAAGTGAGGCCGAGCCTAAGGTCGAACTCGAGGCCTTTCTGCAGGCCGGGATAGATGATATGCCACTGGTCGTCCATCTTCTTCAGGCGGTCCCACGTTCCGCTGTCCTCCTTTCCGGCCTTGCCGAAACCGGCTCCGGGGGAGAAGCGCGTGTGCGCGAGTTTGACCCACTCGGCTTCAGACATGGTCTTGGACCATATAGCCTTCGGCTCGGGGCGTATCATAGTGTAGCGCCCGAAGCGCTCGAGCTTCAGCCCGTCGCCGCAGTCGATCAACTCGTAATCCCGCCAGTTCTGTGATGGATACTCGGTCATATCGATGCAAAGATATGGAAAAAATTGCTACCTTTGAAGGATTTGAAATTCAACTCATTATAGCATATGCAACAGTTTATCGATTCCTACGATTTCACTGGCAAGAAAGCCATCGTCCGCGTGGACTTCAATGTTCCGCTGAATGAAAAGTTCGAAATCACCGACGACACCCGTATCCGTGCCGCCATCCCTACCCTTAAGAAGGTTCTCGCCGGAGGCGGTTCCCTCATCATCATGTCTCACCTCGGCCGCCCGAAGGGAGTGGACGCCAAGTTCTCCCTCAAGCACATCATCGGCCGCGTGAGCGAACTCCTCGGCGCTCCCGTCCAGTTTGCAGACGACTGCCAGAAGGCCCAGGCCCAGGCAGACGCTCTCAAGCCTGGTGAGGTTCTCCTTCTCGAAAACCTCCGCTTCTATGCAGAGGAGGAAGGCAAACCCCGCGGACTCAAGGAAGATGCGACCGACGAGGAGAAGAAGGCTGCCAAGGCAGTGGTCAAGGAGTCCCAGAAGGGCTTCGTGAAGACCCTCGCTTCCTACGCAGACTGCTACATCAACGACGCATTCGGCACCGCGCACCGCGCGCACGCTTCCACCGCTCTTATCGCAGACTATTTCCCGAACGACAAGATGTTCGGTTACCTGATGGAAGGCGAAATCAAGGCTATCGACAACGTCCTCAAGAACGCCAAGAGGCCCTTCACCGCTATCATCGGCGGCTCCAAGGTTTCCTCCAAACTCGCAGTTCTCGAGAACATGCTCGACAAGGTGGACAACCTCATCATCGGCGGCGGTATGAGTTACACATTCATCAAGGCTCAGGGCGGCGAGATCGGTAACTCCCTGCACGAAGACGACCTTATGCCCAACGCTCTTGAGATCCTCAAGAAGGCCGAGGAGAAGGGCGTGAAGGTGTGGCTCTCCTGCCAGACCGTCATCGCAGACGCATTCTCCGAGGATGCAAACGTGGATGTGGTGGACGCATACAAGATCCCCGAAGGCTGGGAAGGTGTGGACACCGGAGCAGAGTCGCTCAAACTCTGGAAGGATGTCATCCTGAACAGCAAGACCATCCTCTGGAACGGTCCTGTGGGTGTGTTCGAGATCGAGAAGTTCGCGAACGGAACCCTGGAGATCGCCCGCGACCTCGCGGAGGCCACCGAGAAGGGTGCGTACACCCTCGTCGGCGGCGGAGACTCCGTCGCGGCCGTCACCCGCATGGGCTTTGCGAAGAAGGTCAGCTATGTCAGCACCGGTGGCGGCGCCATGCTCGAGGCCCTCGAGGGCAAAGAACTCCCCGGAATCGCTGCAATTCGCAAATAAGTCAGCGACTGCATACCAAAAGAGCCGACCCAGACGGGCCGGCTCTTTCGTTATGTACTCAAGGGCTATTTCATCATTTTTGCGAAGGTGGCGTCAAGGTCGTCACGAGCCATTTCGCCGTCGATGCAGATGAATGTCAGTTCGGTGGCTTCGAGGGCAAGCATCACGAATCCCTTGACGGTCTGTTCGTTGCCAACGGTGTAGATCCTCACAATTTCGCCTTCTTCTTTTGCCTCCATGAGGAGCTCATAGTCGTCTGAATCCACGAATCTTTCGACATCCTTGATGACGCTCTCCCTGATGTCCGGGTTTTCGCTGTTGATCAGGTAAAGACCTTTCAGGGATTTGATGATGGGAGTGAGATTAATGCTCTCATCTTCCACTTCAAGATCAGGAATCTGTCCGATGAGCCTGAACATTGCGGGTGAGATGTAGACTGCGCTGACTTTCTCGCAATCGGAGTACTTCTTGTAAATGCTTTTTCCGCTCTGGGCAAACATTGCGACCGAGATCATCATAAGGGTCGCGACCAATATTAACTTTTTCATATTATTCGTTGATTTTTTTAAGGATTTCCGCCGGTTTTTCAGCGGTTGTGCGGGCTTCCGAAGCGAGTTCCAGCCCGACATTCATTTTATCTGAGATCTGCCTGAATGTTTTTTGAACCTCCGCATAGGCAAGAAGCGGATCGTCAAAGGTATCCTGGAGAGGGCGCTGGCGGGCGACGCCCACTGTAATCACTGCTGCCAGCGCGGCCGCGAAAGCGAAGCCGTAGAAAGCGCGGGCCGGCAGCCGCCTCGTGGCGGGCTGTTTTTCGGCCATGGCTTCGCTGGCGAGGATGGCTGCCTTGATGCTGCTCTCAAGATCCGCCGGCACATTCGCCTGGCTGGTCCCGGCCGCCTGCTCAAGGGCTTCCCAATCCATGTTTTCTATGTCTTTTATCTTTTTCATACCTTCGATTTGATTTTTGAGCGCGCCCGCGTCAGCAAAACGCGCAGGGTTAGGGGTGTCATTCCGAGACGGTCCGAGATTTCTTCGTAGGACAAGCCTTCCACCGTCCGGAGCCACAATATCTGCCTCTGCTTGTCGGGCAAGGCCTTGACGGCCTCCATCACCATGTTGAGGCGCTCTTTCTGATCTATGCTGTCGTCCTGCCCGTCATTCGAGATCCGCTCGGGAAGTTCCTCGGGGAACTCTAACTTCTGCCTTCTAATCTTATCCAGGCAAAGGTTCTTGATCAGGCGGATGCAGTAGGCTTTCGGATTGGAAACATCGTAAAGAGACTCGCGGTCTTTCCACAACTTGACGAAAGCGTCCTGCACGGCATCCTTGGCTTCCTCTTCTGACTCAAGGATGTAGAAAGCAACCTTGTAGAGGGTCGGTGCGAGCGACAGGTAATCTGTATGGAATCGTTCGGAGGTCATTTTGCCAATTCAGAGACAGCGTCCATCGAGATTTTGCCGAACAGGCAGATCAAAGCGCATTCTTCCCGCGAGTACATAACAAAATCCTTCACGGTGTTTTTCTCTTCGTCGAACACGCCGTAAATGCAGATGTGCTCTCCGTCATCCTTGATGTCCACAAGCACCTCGGCATCTTTCAGCAAGTGGTCTATCCTCTCGCCGATGTACGCGCGATCGAGGGGGGCGCAGTCTTCATATTCCATGATGGAGATGCTCTTTATTCCGCCGAAAATCCTGAAGAACTCTTTCGTGTCCGGATCTCCTGCGCCGGCAATACGGATTATCCCTTTAATCGCTCCGGTAGTGAAACCACCCAGGCGTACCACCTCGGTGCCTTCAATTCCACGGCATTCATTAATCAGTGAAGTAAGACGGGCCTTGGTCAGGGTCGTTGCCCCGAAAGCGATGCCCGCAAAGGACATCAGGCCAACCAGAATCAACAGTAATTTTTTTCTCATTTTCAAAATCGTTTCACCTAACAGACGCACAACTCCGAAAAATGTTAACAACTGTCGGTGATGTCCCATTTTTGGGGACACCTCCTGCAAAAGACCCCCTAAAATGCGGGAGATGTCCCGTTTTTGGGGACATCTCCGACACGCACGACATTTTTAGTTCAATGGTTTCGCGTAGTGCGTGGGCTCTTTCTTCGCGGTCTTCGCGGGTTCGCGGATTATCGCGGAAGGCTTTCCGCTGCGGACGCTCAGAACCCAGATCACGATTCCGGCGATGATGAACGGAATGCTGAGCATATGGCCCATATTGATGACCACATCACCAATCTTGAAGAGGGTCACGGAAGGGGCTTTGGTGAACTCGAGCAGGAACCTGCAGCCGAAGCAGAAGGTGAAGAAGATGCCCAGGTACTCGCCGCGGAACATCTTGTCGTTCTTCTTGAGATAGAGCCACAGCATTACCACTCCGAGAATGATATAACTGAAGGCTTCGTAGAGCATAGTCGGGTGCTTCGGCAGGGGATCGCCTGTGCGATCGAAAATGACGCCCCAAGGGAGGGTGGTGTGATAGCCGTAGATCTCAGAATTGAAGAAGTTGCCAATTCTGATGCAGGCGCCGGCGAAGCAGATGATAATCACGATTTTGTCCAGGATCCAGAGCAGATCGAAACCGTCACGCTTGCCGTATTTGCTTGAGTACCACCACGTTGCGAGCAGAATTCCGATTGCCCCTCCGTGGCTGGCGAGACCGCCCCTCCACGGCATCCAGACTTCCTTGAAGCCCTCCCAGGTGCCGAAATAGTACGACGGGTCGTAGAAGATGCAATGCCCGAGGCGAGCGCCAACGATAACTGCAATCAGCATCGAGTACAGGAACGGGTCCAGACTCGCTTCGTTAACACCCTCGCGGCGATAAAAACTTCTAAGAATATAGATTCCGTAGATGAATCCGGAAACGAACAGCAGTGAGTACCACCTAATCTGCAGCGGCCCAAGGTGCACCAGCACCGGATCGATGTTCCAATGTATTGCGAGTAAATCCAACATATCCCACTGTAATTGTCCGACAAATATAACTAAAAACTCATTATCTTTGCTCCAAGTTCTCGCGCACGCGTAGGCACGATTGTTGCTGTCTGAACGAAGACTATTTAGTGTATTATATGATCATTTTAGCAAGTGTGATGGCTTTGGCCGCCCCGCAGGTGGATACCGTGGCGGCTGAGAAGCCCACGGAGATAACCCTGGAGCAGGCGCTGCAGATCGCGCTCAGCGAGAACATAGCCGTGCAGGTGGCGGACAAGGAGATTGAGAGGGCGCAGTATTCGAAGAAAGGTTCGTACGCCGCGCTCTTCCCGAAGATAGACGCATCCGCATCGATTCAGCGCACCATCAAGAAGCAGGTTATGTACATGGGCGGCAGCGACGATGACGATGAAGGTGGCGGCGGAATGTCCGGGATGATGAGCGGCGTGCTCGCACCCGTTATGGACTACATCAACCAACTCGCCACGGGAACGGGAGTCGTTCTTGTGCCCTATGTGCCCCCGACCACCACACCCTCCAGTTCCAACGACGGAATCGAAGTCGGTCGTCTGAATTCCTTCTCGGCTGGCGTGAGCGCGTCCATGCCCATCATTAACTTCCAACTCTGGGAGTCCCTGAAACTCAGCGGCAACGAAGTGGAACTCGCGGTGGAAAAAGCGCGCTCGAGCCGTCTGGAGATGGTGACTCAGGTCAAGCAGGCCTATTTCCAGGTGCTGTTCGCCAAGGAGGCGGCAAAAGTCTATAAGGAAGTTTACGAAAACGCCCTCGCCAATAAAGAGAAGATCCAGATGCGCTACGAGGCGCAGAAGGCCTCCGAACTCGAACTCGCCCGCGCGCTGACGACCCTGGCGAACGCGATCCCTAATATGTACGACTCCGAGAACGCCGTGACCCTCGCGCTGTGGCAACTCAAAGCCGTGATGGGAGTGGACCTCGATCTTCAGATCGACACCAAAGGCGAACTGCACGACTACGCCGAAGAGATGACGATACTCTACGGCGAAAATGAGTTGAGCCTAGAGAACAACAGTTCTATGCGCCAGTTGGAACTCCAGGCAGCCCAGCTCGCCAGCGCGGTGAAGACCAGCAAATACGCGAACCTCCCGAGCTTGTCGCTGGGCTTCGCTTACCAATACAGCGCGATGGCGAACGACTACAATTTCTCGAACTACAAGTGGACTCCGTACTCCTACGTGGGCCTCTCCCTGAATATCCCCATCTTCGCCGGCGGTCAGCGCCACAACGCCATCAAGGCGGCGCAACTCCAGGCCGAAGAACTCGACATCCAGAAACTCGAGACCGAAAGGCGCCTCAGAATCGCCATTCGCCAGAATCTCAACACTATGGAGACGGCTATGCGCAGTTTCGACGCGGCGGACGCGGCGCTCGAGGCTTCACGCAAGTCCTACGACATCACCCTGGCTTCGTATGAAATAGGCGGAGCCACCCTCACGGACCTCAACGACGCTCAGTTGGCCCTCACCCAGGCCCAACTCACCGCCGGACAGTCCATCTTCAATTACCTCACAGCAAAGGCCAGCCTCGAAGGCGCCCTCGGCAACGATTTCCTCGAAGAAAACAATGAATAAAGCCCTAACCTTGACGGCCGCAGTCCTCGCTCTGGCAGCGTGCGGCCAGACTCAGCAGAACAAGCAGTCAGCCCCGGCCGACATAACCCCCAACGTCAGGACCCTCGTCACAAGCAAACAGACGGTCTCCGTGGACAACACGTATTCTGTGACCCTGCAGGCGTTTGCGGTGAACAACATCGCCCCTCAGGCAAGCGGACGCATCATCAGCGTCAAAGCCGAGATAGGCGACTACGTCCGCAAGGGCCAGATTCTCGCCGAAATGGACCGAGCCAACCTGGATCAGGCCGAACTCCAACTCAAGAACGCCGAGAGCGAACTCGCGCGCACGAAGGCTCTCTACGAAAAGGGCGGAGTCAGCAAGTCCGACTATGAGACGGTGGAACTCAACTACAAAGTCCGCCAGAGCGCCTGCAAGAACCTGCGCGACAACACGGTGTTGAAGAGCCCGCTGGACGGAGTAATCACTGCCAGGAATTATGACCAGGGCGATATGTACTCGATGTCCCAGCCCCTGTTCGTGGTTCAGCAGATCACCCCTCTCAAAGCGCTGGTCTCGATTTCTGAAAAGGACTACTCCCTACTCAAGAAGGGCGTGAAGGCCGAGATAGTCCCCGAGGCCCTGCCCGGCAAGACCTTCGCCGGCCAGGTGGCCCTCATCCACCCGACCATAGACCCGGCGACCCACACGGTCACCGCGGAAATCCATATCCCCAACGCCGCGCGCGAACTGCGCCCGGGCATGTACGGCAGCGCCAAGGTCATCTTCGGCAGCGTCAGCCGTATCCTCATCCCGGATTCCGCCATCGTCAAGCAGCAGGGCTCCGGCGTGAAGACAGTCTTCGTTCTCGGAGCGGACAACACCGTGGAGTTGAGGGTTATCGAACTCGGACGCCATCTGGACGACCGGTACGAAGTGCTGAGCGGCCTCGAAGAGGGTGAGACAGTGGTAACAAGCGGCCAGAGCGCGCTGCGCAACGGCACCAAAGTAAACGTCCTCGAATAATGAGCATCTACCGCACATCAGTCAACAAACCCGTCACCACCGCTCTCGTGTTCGTGGTGTTCGTGATCTTCGGCGTGTACTCGCTCACGAAAACGAGCATAGCCCAGTTCCCGGAATTCGAGAGCAACACCATTATGGTGATGTCGTCCTACCCTGGAGCGAGCGCCGAAGACATAGAGAACAACCTCACGAAGGTCCTCGAGAACTCCCTCAACGGCGTGTCGGACCTCAAGGAACTGACCTCCAACTCCAAGGAGAACATCAGCCTCCTGACTCTGACCTTCGAGTACGGAACGGACATAGAAGAAGCCACCAACAACGTACGCGACAAACTGGATATGGTCAGCACCTCGCTGCCGGACGGCGCGAGCCTCCCCACCATCTTCAAGTTCAGCGCTGACGATATGCCCATTATGATCTTGTCCGCCACTGCGGACGAATCACTCCCCGGCCTGGACAAGATACTGGACGACCGCCTCGCCACCCCGCTGGCCCGCGTGACCGGCGTGGGAACGATTTCGGTGGTGGGAGCGCCTACCCGTGAGATTCAGATCTACTGCGACCCGCACAAACTGGAAGCCTACGGCCTCACAATCAGTTCAATCGCCAGTGTCATCGCGGCCGAAAACCGCAACATCCCTTCGGGCAACATCGACGTGGGCTCGGACACCTACACCCTCCGCGTACAGAAAGAGTTTACTTCCCCGCAGGAGATGCTTGACATCGTGCTGAGCACCGTGGGCGGAAAGGTGGTCTATCTCCGCGATGTCGCCACCCTGAGGGACGGCACTCAGGAGCGCGAGCAGGAGTCCTACACCAACGGACGCCGCTCGGCGCGCATAATCATCCAGAAGCAGAGCGGCGCGAACACCGTGGACGTCATCCGCAAGGTCAAGAAGCAACTCGTCAAGATAGAGAAGACCCTCCCGAGCGACATCAAGATAGAGACGGTCGTGGACGGATCGACCAACATCATCAACACTATCAACACCCTGCGCGACACCATCATCATCACCTTCCTGGTGGTTATGCTCGTGGTGTTCCTCTTCCTCGGCCGCTGGAGGGCGACCTTCATCATCGTCCTCAGCATCCCCGTGGCTCTGCTCGCATCCATCGTCTATCTGTTCGCGACGGGCAACACGCTGAACATTATCTCCATGTCCGCCCTCTCGATAGCGATAGGAATGGTCGTGGACGACGCCATCGTCGTCCTTGAAAACATCACGACTCATCTGGACAGGGGCGAAAAGCCCAAGGAGGCGGCCGTGCTCGCCACGGGCGAAGTCAGCATCTCCGTTATCGCATCCACTCTCACGATGCTCTGCGTGTTCCTGCCCCTGACCATGATCAAGGGCTTCACCGGAGTGATGTTCCGCCAGCTCGGCTGGATAGTGAGTATCATCATGATAGTGTCCACCACCGCGGCTCTCACCCTCGTGCCTATGCTCTGCAGCCGCTTCCTTCGTTCGGGCAAGCGCAGCGGCAAGATGTACGACATTTTCTTCGTGCCGTGGAACAAACTGCTCGAGAAGATCTCGGCCGGCTACGGCAGGCTGATCCGCTGGTGCACCACGCACCGCCGCTGGGTGGTGCTCGCTGCGTTCGCGATCTTCGCGGCCGTAGCCGGCGTGTACATCCCGCAGATGAAGACGGAGTACTTCCCGAAGAGCGACGAAGGCCGTATCAGGGTCAACATCAACCTCCCTGTCGGCACGGCGCAAGCCACCACTGCCCGTCTGGCGGACGACATCTACAACGATATCGTGGCGGCGGTGCCGGAACTCAAGATAATCAACATCACCTACGGTCAGGCGGACACAGACAACACGTTCGCCAATATGCAGAGCAACGGTACGCACGTCATCTCGATGAACCTGAATGTGGGCACCGTCAGCACCCGTAAGCGCAGTTCGGACGAAATATCCACTGTCATCCGCGGCATACTCGCCCGCTACCCGCAGATACGCAAGGCGATGGTCTTCGAAGGCGGCGGCGGAATGGGCGGAGCCACCACCGTGGACGTGGAAATCTACGGCTACGATTTCAAGGATACCGACCTGGCGGCGCACATGCTGCAGGAGAAGATGCTCGCCGAGCCCGCTTTCGTGCAGGTGACGCTTTCGCGCGACGAATACACGCCCGAATACCAGATCAACTTCGACCGCACCAAACTCGCGCTCAACGGACTCACTTCGAGCACGGCCGGCGCTGCGTTCAGCGCGGCTATGTCCGGCACGGTGGCGTCGTTCTACCGTGAGGACGGCGAGGAATACAACATCCGCGTGCGCTATGCTCCGGAGTTCCGCCGTTCGATTGAGGATATGGAGAACATCACCATCATGAACGCCCAGGGCAGACCGGTGAAAATGAAGGAACTCGGCACGCTGGTGGAGGCGGAAGTGCCCCCGACCATCGAGCGTAAGGACCGCGAGCGACTGATCACTGTCAGCGGTATCCTGAAGAACGACATGGCGCTGAGCGAAGCAGTGCACAAGACAGAAGCGATAATCGCAGACACGGATCTGCCCGCCGGCCTCACGACTGTCATCGCCGGTGACTACGAAGACCAGCAGGATATGTTCCGCGACATGATAGTGCTGCTTATCCTCATCATCGTGCTGGTCTACATAGTGATGGCGGCGCAGTTCGAGTCGTTCCTCTCGCCGTTCGTGATTATGTTCAGTATCCCGTTCGCCCTCGTGGGAGTGGCGATAGGTATGCTCGTCACCGGCAAGGCGATAGGAGTGATGGGCCTTATCGGCGTCATAATCCTGATGGGTATAGTGGTGAAGAACGGTATCGTGCTGATAGACTACACGATCCTGCTTCGCGAAAGGGGCTACGGCGCAGTGGAGGCTTCGGCGATAGCGGCCCGCAGCCGTCTGCGTCCTATCCTTATGACCACCCTAACCACCGTGCTCGGTATGCTCCCTATGGCCATAGGCCTTGGCGAGGGCTCCGAGATGTGGAAGGGCCTGGGTACCGTGGTCTGCTGGGGACTATCCATCTCCACGCTGGTTACCCTTATCCTCATCCCCACTATCTATTGCGTGTTCGCCGTAAGGCAGGAAAGAAGAAAACAGAAAGCATGAAAGCAGTGTTCATAGCCTACAACCAGGCATACAACGAGGAGATCGCAGACCTTCTCGAACAATTCGGCCAGAGGGGGTTCACCCGCTGGACCGAGGTCAGCGGACGCGGGTCCGAGCAGGGTGAACCGCACTACGGCTCGCACGCCTGGCCGGTCCTCAACCACGCGATGCTCGCGATGGTGGAGGACTCCACGGCCCCCCGCCTGCTCGCCGCCCTTCACGAAAAAGACCTCAAGTTCGCGGACCTCGGGCTCAGGGCCTTCAGTTGGACCATCGACAGCGCAATCTGATAGGGGTCTCCTGCCTGATGCGTTTAGAAAGTTGGTACTACTCTGCGGATTTTCCCGCATAGTAGTATCAATTTTTTTGTGGCGTGGCGCGGAATTCGGCCTTTTCGCCAGGATGAAGCCAGAGTGCCCCTCCCAGAACGGCCTCTGAGGCCTCCTGTCTGGCTTCACAGGCCGATTTCGTCGTATGAAGCCAACATGCCCCTCTCAGAATATGCTGTACGGCATATCGCCTGGCTTCATCTTGGCAAATAATTATGTGCTGACGCAGAGATATGTGTTTCCGCCAAGTAGCCTCAAGGGGTAACCCCTCCAGAAGATAAGCGAGCTGGTCGACCAAGGGCGTGAGACTCTTTGCGGACAATACCGGATGGGTAGACACCTTCAGGCTGAGCCTGTGTGTGGGATACCAGTATAAGTTTTAGCCGAGCTAAAGGGGCGAAAGGTGATAGTACTGCCCCAACCAATCATACTTCCAGAGGGTTATAACGCGCTCATCATTCAGA
>CAJOHV010000019.1:0-13692 GCA_905234485.1 uncultured Bacteroidales bacterium
ATCTGGAAGATGCCGCTCCACGACATCGCTCACGAGTTCGGCATTATGAACTACCTGTATTACGCGCTCATCAAGTCCGGTCTTCTGCCGCCCATCATCTTCATGGGTGTGGGCGCTATGACAGATTTCGGCCCGATGCTGCGCAACCTTAAACTCGCGATCTTCGGCGCTGCAGCCCAGTTCGGCATCTTCGCCGTCTTGCTGGCCGCTCTCGCCTTCGGGTTCACGCCCCAGGAGGCCGGTTCCCTCGGCATCATCGGCGGCGCCGACGGCCCGACCGCCATCTTCACGACCATCAAACTCGCCCCGCATCTCCTTGGCCCCATCGCCATCGCGGCATACTCCTACATGGCCCTTGTGCCGGTGATCATCCCGCTCGTGGTCAAACTCCTCTGCACCAAGAAGGAACTTATGATCAACATGAAGGAGCAGGACAGGCTCTATCCGGACAAGATGGAACTCAAGAACATGCGCGTGGTGAAGATCGTTTTCCCGATCGCAGTGACCACTATCGTGGCTATCTTCGTCCCGACCGCAGTGCCGCTTATCGGTATGCTGATGTTCGGTAACCTCCTTCGCGAGATCGGTTCGGACACGAGCCGCCTCTTCCAGACGGTCAGCAACGGCCTTATGAACGCCGCCACCGTGTTCCTGGGCCTCTGCGTGGGCGCCACTATGACCGTGGACGCGTTCCTTAACCTGCAGACCCTGGGCATCATCGTGGGCGGTTTCCTCGCCTTCGCGCTCAGTATCTCCGCCGGTATCCTGATGGTGAAGATATGGAACCTCTTCGCGAAGAAGAAGATCAACCCTCTCGTGGGCGCAACAGGCCTTTCGGCAGTGCCTATGGCCAGCCGCGTCTGCAACGGAATAAGCACCAAGTACGACCCTAAGAACCACGTCCTGAACTACTGTATGGCCTCGAATATCTCGGGAGTTATAGGTTCCGCCGTGGCCGCGGGCGTGTTAATCAGTTTCCTCGGCTAATATGGACCGTTCGATAATCACCGTCACAGGTCGCAACAAAGTCGGCATTATCTCCAAGATTTCGACCGAACTTGCTGCACACAATGTCAGCATATTGGATATCACTCAGACCATACGTCAGGGCATCTTCAATATGATGATGATAGTGGACACTTCCGAGTCCGACATCGCTTTCGACGAATTGCGTTCGAACCTGAACGCTCTCGCGGACGAAATGGGCGTGCATATCCTCTGCCAGAAAGAGGAGATATTCGATAAGATGCATCGCGTATGATCAGCGCAGGCGAGGTCCTCGAGACCAACAAAATGATAGGCGAGGAAAACCTCGACGTCAGAACCATCACAATCGGCATCAGTCTGCTGGACTGCGCCGATTCGTCGCTCGAGCGCACCTGCGAGAAGATCAAGGATAAGATTTATTACTACTCCAGGAATCTGGTCGCCGTGGGCGAAGAGATTTCCCGCGAGTACGGCATCCCCATCGTGAACAAGCGCGTGTCCGTAACCCCGATTTCGCTCGTGGGCGCCGGATGCTGCAAGACCCCTCAAGACTATGTTCAGATAGCGCTCGCGCTCGATGAAGTGGCCCACAAAGTGGGAATCAACTTCATCGGTGGCTATTCCGCTATCGTCAGCAAGGGCACGACTATCAGCGACGAACTGCTGATAGAGAGCATCCCCGAGGCCCTGACGCGCACGGAGCGCGTATGCTCCAGCGTGAACGTGGGCAGCACGAAGACGGGAATCAATATGGACGCAGTCCGAGTGATGGGCCGCGTCATCAAGCACACGGCGGAAGCGACCAAGGACAACGATTCCCTCGGCTGCGCGAAACTGGTCGTGCTATGCAACGCTCCGGACGACAATCCGTTTATGGCGGGCGCCTACCACGGCGTGACCGAGCCTGACGCCATCATCAATGTGGGCGTCAGCGGGCCCGGCGTGGTCAAGCACGCGCTTGAGGCAGTGCGCGGAAAGAGTTTTGAGGTGCTGTGCGAGACTATCAAACGCACGGCGTTCAAAGTCACGAGAGTCGGCCAGTTGGTGGCGCAGGAAGCGTCGCGCCGGCTGGGCATCCCGTTCGGGATTATCGACCTCTCGCTGGCCCCGACCCCTGCGGTCGGCGACAGCGTGGCCGATATCCTCCACGAAATCGGGGTGGAGGTCGCCGGCGCGCCGGGTACGACCGCTTGTCTGGCCCTCCTGAACGACCAGGTGAAGAAAGGCGGCGTTATGGCCTCCAGTTACGTGGGCGGCCTTAGCGGCGCGTTCATCCCCGTGTCCGAGGACCAGGGTATGATTGACGCTGCAGAATGTGGAGCGCTCACTCTCGAAAAACTCGAAGCGATGACCTGCGTCTGCTCTGTAGGTCTTGATATGATTGCCATCCCGGGCGACACGCCGGATACGACCATAGCAGGCATCATCGCAGACGAGGCAGCGATCGGCATGGTCAATCAGAAGACCACCGCCGTCCGCATCATCCCCGTCATTGGCAAGACGGTGGGCGAGACCGTGGAATTCGGCGGCCTTCTCGGCCACGCTCCCATTATGAAGGTGAATCCCTACGGCTGCGCGGACTTCGTGGACCGCACCGGCCGCATCCCCGCGCCCATCCATAGTTTTAAAAACTAACACAAGCTACATAATTATGACACAAGCACAAAAAGACTACCTGGTACAGTGTAGAGACTGGTACCGCAAGCAACTTACCGAGAACATCATGCCCTTCTGGCTCGAGCACGGAATGGATCCCGTCAACGGCGGAGTCTACACCTGTGTCGATCGGCAGGGAAATCTGATGGACAGCACTAAATCGGTGTGGTTCCAGGGCCGCTGCGGCTTTGTTTTCGCGTATGCCTATAATAATGTGGAGAAGAAGCCCGAGTGGCTCGCCGCATCGAAATCCTGCATCGACTTTATCGAGAAGCATTGTATCGACACAGACGGCCACATGTTCTTCTCCGTGACCGCAGAGGGCAAGCCGGTCCGCAAGCGTCGCTATGTCTTCTCAGACTGCTTCGCAGCCATCGCTATGGCCGAGTACGCCAAGGCTTCGGGCGATATGAGCTATGCCGAGAAGGCTGTGGAGACCTTCAAGTTCATCCGCCATATGCTCGCGACCCCCGGTTTCCTCGAGCCGAAGAGTTATGAGGCCGGCAGGGGACACAGCATCACTATGATTCTGGTGAATGTGGCTCTCGTCATCAAGCAGGTCTCTAACGATCCCGTTCTCGACGAGCAGATTCGCAGTTCGGTGCACGACATCGAGAAGTACTTCATGCATCCGGAGTTTAAGTGCATCCTCGAGAGCGTTACTCCCGACGGAGGCCTTATCGACACCTGCGAGGGCCGCGTTATCAACCCCGGCCACGGTATCGAGACAGCATGGTTCCTGATGAACGCTTCGGAAGTGATGGGCGAGCCTCACTACAAGGATCTCGGCCTCACCATTTTCGACTGGCAGTACAAATGGGGCTGGGACGAGGAGTTCGGCGGAGTGATCAACTTCCGCGACTGCAAGAATTTCCCTCCTCAGGACTATTCTCAGGATATGAAGTTCTGGTGGCCTCAGTGCGAGACAATCATCGCCGCTCTCTTCTCCTACAAGATGACAGGCGACGAGAAGTATCTGGAAATCCACAAGAAGGCCCACGAATGGACCGTCAAGCATTTAGTGGATCCCGAGTTCGGCGAGTGGTATGGTTATCTGCACCGCGACGGAACAGTCGCCCAGCCTGCGAAGGGTAACCTCTTCAAGGGACCTTTCCACATCCCCAGAATGCTCACCATTACTCAGGTGCTGATTGATCAGATACTGAAATAGTTCTTCTGAGCTTTAACGAATTGTTCTTCAAAACGGCGTGCGGCTTCGCGCGCCGTTTTTGTTCTCCACATCAACACGTCGAAGCCGTGGATCAGGCCTTCGTAGATATCTAATTCGGCGGGGATTCCGGCTTTGCGGAGATTATCGATATAAGTCTTTGTTTCAGCCAGGAAGGGCTCATTTGTGCAGCAGAAGGTGTAGCACGGAGGAAGATTGCTATAGTCAGTTTCTCGCGCCGGAGCGGCGTATTTGCTGACCTCATCAGTGCCGTACTGCTCGCGGAGATACAGTTTCCACGCCAGATGGTTCTGCGGCGTGTTCCAACCGGGGCTGAAGTTGCGGGCGGAGGTTTCAGTGTCGCGATCATCGAGCATAGGGTAGAGCGGGAATTGGGCTGCGATCCGGACGGAACCGCGGTCACGCGCCAGCAGGCACATCGCGACACACAGCCCTCCGCCCGCGCTCTCGCCGCCGACGAAGATCTGGTCCGCTCGCACCCCGAACTCCTCCGTGTGCTCCGCAAGGTAGACAAGCGCGTCGTAGCAGTCGTCAACGGCAGCGGGGAAGGGCGCCTCTATCGAGAGGCGGTAGCCGGGCGAGACGACCACGGCTCCGTATTTCTCCACGCAGGCCCTGGCCCTGCCGATATACTTCGGCAGCGCGGCCATGCCTTCGCGGTAGCCTCCGCCGTGGATCCAGAGCATCCCTGTACGGTCTTTCCGCCCGTACCCAGGCTGCCCCTCGCCAGGCTCCATCACGATCAACTTCTCCTTATGCCCGTCCGAGCACGTTATGAATTTCTTCGACGAAATCATAGTGTAAAGATAGCGATTATTTGCGTACCTCTTTCTCGACTTGATCAGGAATCTTTAAAAATATGATATCACTATATTATATTTGATATCATAATGATTAAATTTGCAGAAAATGATAACACTATGAGCAGCGAAAGAAGAATTCAAACCGTCTTGCGGCTCCCTAAACACTTGTATTATAGGGTGAAACTCTATGCTGAAAGGGAAGGTCGCTCGTTCAACAATTATGTGGAAACACTACTAGCCAAAGCCACTGATATGGATTGGCCTACGATTCCGAAGGATTTTGAGATTCCTGAAGAGATTCAAAACCTGAGGCCCAAGAAAAGCGTTATCAAACGCCCAACCCAGGAACAATTGGACAATGACCCGAAACTCGCATATCTAATGAAAAAATATGGCTTATGAGAAAAATATATTTAGACACTAATTTTCTTCTCGATGTTTTGATTGAGAGTCGTCCTGGCTACGAAACGGCATTTCAAGTTCTTGCCCTTCTAAAGAGATTCCACACTGAGATTGTCTGTAGCACGCAGAGTTTGCTGGACACATATTATGTGGCAGGTAACAATGGTATCCTTAAAGAGGAAATAGATGTCTTGACCTCTTGGCTTGTTCACTATACAAACGTCCGCCCCATAGGCTGGTTTGAACTAAGGGAAGCGCTTATGTCCGCTGACAAGGACATCGAAGATGCCGCTCAAATCGCTCTGGCAAAAACCGAGCACTGCGATATCTTCCTCACAAATGATCAGAAGATATTGAAGAAGGAAGAAGATGAGTCCCTGCTCTTTATGTCACCCGCCGGCTTTATTGAAAAGTTATCTAACGCTCAAAGCACACACTCATAAAGCCCGAGGCTCTTGCGTGAAATGCAACTTCCTACTAGTCAATGCATTACGCAAAAATACCCCACCGAAAAACCGGCGGGGTATTTTGTGTAAATTGCTGACCTACAGCGCTTTACATTTCACGCTATATTATTCGCAGACTGGGCGGATTTTGTAGCCATAGTAGCGCGATGCAGCACTGCCCAGCGAGTGTTCGCCACTGCTTATAGTGATATATTGGGCCCTGATGATTGTGCCGGTGTTGACGCTGGATGACCAATAATAGCCAAGGGAAAAGGTTTGCTATAGTTATTTGGATTATTCAGTATTTTGTGTACCTTTGCATTCCCATTCGGGTTCTTAGCTCAGTCGGTTCAGAGCGCTTGCTTCACACGCAAGAGGTCGGCAGTTCGAATCTGCCAGGACCCACAAGAAAGCCCAGACGCAAGTCCGGGCTTTCTTGTGCTACCGGGCGGCGCTTGAGCGGTAGCAAGATGCGAAAGTGCCCTGACGCGCCTGACGGCTTGTCGTGCTCGGAGTTTTCTCCTTCGTCAAAAACTCCGACCCAATTCATGTCCCAAACGCCCCGAGGTTCTGCCTACGCGTGCATCCTCTCCCGCATCTAGCGCTCGGGGGCGGCATACATCTAATCAACGTCTTCTGCCGGGCTGCCGCCCAAGCCCGGAACCAACCAAGTAAGCGAATGGCCTACAACTGTTTCAACGGTAGGGGCTATTCGACCGTCTTTGAGGAAGGTGTGTCGTGTCTTTGCGGAAGGTGTGTTTTTGAGCGTCACACCTTCCGCAAAACCTACAGGTCGCGAGTTTAAGCGAGCGACCGGTCTACCAAGGCCCCCGGCTTCGGGGTCGCCGGGGGCCGACACCAGACAATATCGTTGAATAATACCGTCAAAAGGCACGCGATCCGATGGTTTGCTTAGAAGGTTATACGCATTTAGGAGTTATCCTTCCCGGTTTTTGTTCAAGGTTTGTTTTTGTGTGACAGACCTTGAACAGAGAATGGGGGCTCTAGGGTACTGCAGTGGCATTTGTGCGTTCAAGGTTTCGCAGATATTTTCAAACCTTGAACAGAAAAGTGGATGGAAACTGGCTGGAAGTGGATGAAATCAGAGTTCTGGCTAGAAATGAGGCGAAAAATCGCAGTAAGGGAGAAAAGTGCTATATTAGCAGTATGAAAGCGAAAAGAATTCTATGCATCGCGGGAGCGGTGCTGGGAGCCGCGATTCTGGGCGGCTGCATTTATCTCAATACTTTGATGCCGATTATCACGGGCTATGCGGCGAAGAATCTCGGATCTGCAGTGTTCGTGTCGGGAAGGAATCAGGCGGACGTGGAGGCTCTGGACCTGAATTTCTCGTTCATCAAGTTCGTGAAGAACAAGGTGGACTATGAGAGCCAGACGGTCACGAGCCGTTTTCTCTGGGCAAAGTCGAAGTCTCTCTATCGTGAGGGCTGGGGAGTGACTCTTCTCAGAGGCCGCAAGGCAGAGAAGACCCTCAGGGCACAGACCTATCCGTTGCCTGTCGAGGAACACAAATGTGAGCATCAGCACGCACATTGCGGCACTCCGGAGAAGATGTGTGAGCACGCTCTCAATAAGATGCAGGGGTCTTATTTTGCCGAACTGCGCGAGAAACTGGAGCCTATCGCGGAAGCGTTCGTGGATAATCACGAGTACAACGGCCATCCGTTTGCTTTTGTCGTTCTGAAGGACGGTAAGAAGGTGGCGGAGCGCTATGGTGAAGGCATCACGCCGCACACTCAGCTTCTGAGCTGGAGCATGGGCAAGAGTTTCACGAACGCGCTGGTTGGCATAATGGTAAAAGACGGCATTATCGACATCTATGCCCCGACCGGCATTCCCGAGTGGCAGAACGACGAGCGCAGCAAGATTACGCTGAACGACTTGATGCAGATGCAGAGCGGCCTGGAGTGGAATGAGGACTATGGCAACAGGTCGGACGTGAACGTGATGCTGCACTGCGAGAAGGATATGGGACTGTACGCCATCAACAAGCCTCTCGAGCACGAACCGGGAACGTTCTGGTACTATTCCAGTGGCAGCACGAACATCGTGATGCGCTACCTCCGCGGGAAGTTCGCCTCTGACGATGAGTTCCTGAAGTATATCCATGACCGTCTGTTCGCGCCCCTGGGCATAGTCGGCGCGCACTTCGAGCCGGATATGAGCGGCACGCCCGTTGGCTCGTCGTATCTCTATGTGACCGCGCGCGACTTCGCCCGCTTCGGGCAGATGTTCCTGGACGATGGCGTCGTGGGCGGTGAGCGCATTCTGCCCGAAGGTTGGGTCGAGTACACAACGACTCCTGCGTCGGCAAGCGAAGGCGGCTATGGCGCATTCTTCTGGCTGAATCGCGGCGGTGTGTGCCCGGACGTGCCGGCTGATATGTATTCCTGCAACGGCCACGACGGCCAGCAGATCTACATCATCCCTTCGAAGGGACTCGTGGTGGTGATTCTGGGCTATTCGCCCAAGCCAGATCGGGTGATTGAGTTCAACAGACTGCTGAAAGATATCATCGCAGAACTGTAATAAAAAAGAGTAGCCGACCGGCTACTCTTTTTTGTTTCCGAAGCGTCCCGCGAAGAGGATGACTCCGCTGCTGCTTTCCGTTATTACATAGAGGAAAGGATGGTCTGCGTGGAAGACTGCGTTGCCGCCAGGCATAAACGCTGCGTTCTTCTCGATTCCTGCAGATGAGATGGCTGCTGCCTCGGTGCCTTCTTCGTCGACCTTGATGGCCGCGTGCTGCTGCACGAAACTCAGGCACAACGCGTAGTCGGACATGGGGCTGAAATCGGCCGCGCCTCCGTCGAAGGCGGTGGGCATGCCCATAGCGATGAGCATGTCATTGAGAAGAATGTTGTACTTGGTCTCGAAGCGGGGGAGCCAGAGGTCCACTTCCCACTCGCGCATATCGAAGCGGAAGTCGTTCCAATTGGTCTTCTTGAGCGTGGCGGTGATGTCAGCGACGTTGTGGCCGGCTTTCGGGAGCATAGCGACCATCGAGAAAGCGCCGTTGCCATAGGGGAGTCGCACAGCCTGGAAGACGTCGTTCTCAGCGTAGAGAAGATTCATATGGTTCTTCATCATCGTGAGTTTCGCCTGCTTACCTGCTTCGTCGGTGAAGGTCTCCTCAGCGCTTTTGCTCTTATCAAACTTGTCTTTCCACTGGCCCTTGAAGTAGAGGGCGTTGAGGAGGTAGCAGAGCATGTCCGGACGCACTTCGTCAAGGACCTTGTCTATCATCCCGTTAGTGTGCTTCTTGCACCAGCCGTTGATGACCTTGAGGGCCTCGTCGCCCTTCGAAAAGTCGAGGTTGGAGATTTCGGCCTGGTAGTACTGCCCGACCTCTTTCTTGTAGGCGTCCTTAAGCGTGTAGCCGTCGTCCACGTAGATCGCATTCGCTATCGCGATGCCGGTACGGCGGTCGAGCTTAGGCAGCTGCTGGAGCATGGAGAGGCAGTATTCGTTGACCTGCGTGGTCTCGCCGGCTCCGTAGCCCAGAACGGCGGCGATTTCATCGGCCGTCTGGCCCTGCGTGCCGTCCAGGATCATCCCCAGCAGGAACTGCATGCTTAGCGGCGACATAATATAGTCGCCCTTTGCCTCGGCATTGATTCTGTCGATGAACTCGAAGGTGAAACTCTCGCCCTTCTGGACGAATTCCGAGCCCTTGGTGCTCAATTCCAGGGCTTTGTACTCGTTCGCTTCGTCTCCCAGGTCCTGCGTATTCCAGCAAGCCGTGAGCGACAGCGCCGCAAGCGCGGCAATGGGAATTATTCTGCGCATACTAGAAAGAAAGTTTCATTGAAAGGCCGGCGGCGGGCTGGACGTTGCCGGAGACGGTCGAAGGAGTGTAGGAGAGGAACGGCTCGAGCCTCATATCCAGCGAGGCCTGACGGCCATAGAGATCCTGGTAGTACATGTTCTTCACCTTCGCCACACGCTTCGCGTCAATGCAGGACCAGATGGCGATGCCAAGGTCTGCCGCAAGGAAGCCAATCATCATCTTGGTGTACTTCAAGGCTTTGTCATTGTCTGTGTAGTAAGGCTGTCCTTCGGTGTCATAAGCCATCAACTTAGTCAACTCCTGCGCGGAGTTCTCTGCAAGATAGAAGCATAGTGCGGATCCACCGAAGAATATAGCGCCGCGAAGAGGCTCGTTCATCACCAGCTGCGGCACACCAGGGGAGAAGAAGCCGAACAAACCTGCCATGCTGACGTTGTAGGGATCGCACTCTTGCTCCAGATACATCCGGAAGTTATAGACATCCTTAAGTTCCTTGTAACTCTGTTTCTGTGCGTACTGCGCCGTCGCGGTGAATGCCGCCGCGAGAGAAAGGATTGCAATTAAGATGATTCGTTTCATAGTGTATGATTGTTGTTTTGTTTTTATTCCAACAACAAATATACAAAAACCTTGTCATTCTCGTGTCATTCCCGACCTGATCGGGAATCTTGCTTTACATCCTAGAAAGAAGGAGATTGGGATCCGTCTCCGACATCAATGAAACCGCGAACCATCTCTTCCCGAGATCTTTTAGAGACGCGCCGATGAGATAAACATGATTATCCAATACCAGGAAGCGGTCATGAGATTTGGTGAACTCTACGACGTTTATCGGTGGGTATTGGGCATTGTGCTTAATAATATCAAGCTTGAACTGTGGAGTTATCTTTTGCGTATAAATCGTTGCTGTTATACCTGGCTCTCGCTTATCCAACATTGTCAAGACGGTATCATCCACGTAGTTGTCGATTAGAACGATACGTGTTTTAGCACTTTTGATAAGACCACAAATGAACTCATAAGCATCGTATATTTGACCGTCGAAGAAGATGCCCTCTTTGGGAGGTAATGACGTTTTAACAAAGAAATCTATCTTCTCTTCAGTCTTAGTTACTCTTCTTTCGAGTTGTTCTAAGCGGGGGTTAATGGCATATCCCTTTATGAGGTATTCTTTTAAGACCAAATTGGCCCACTGCCTAAACCGTGTGCCGCGTACAGATTTCACACGATAACCTACGGATATAATTACGTCCAAGTTGTAGAAATCAACATCTGTAGTTTGAGTATAACCAGCCGCTCGTCCATATTCCCCGGTATGTGCAAATTTTGCACACACCAAGGACGGATCAAGTTCTCCCTCTGAAAAGATGTTTTTAATATGCCTTCCAATGACTGTTCTATCGCGATCAAACAACATCGCTATCTGTTTGATTGTCAGCCACACCGAATCTCTTTCCATCCAGACATCAAGTTTGATGGAATCATCAGGATTATAGACGATTATTTCTCCAATTCCTGATTCTATCTGCTGGTCGCATTTAGTGACCACCTTGCTTATTATGTCCTTCTTTGCCATAACATTTTTTGCAAAGATACCATAGAAAGCAATTCGCGTCAAGACCCGAAAATCTTGACTATCAGTAAGTTATCTCTTTACATCCCGGCCAGCAGTTGCCCCTGGCGGAACTCCAGTCGCTTCGCTCCTTCCGGCCCCTTCCATCCTATCCTTCGTCATCGCTTCGCGATAACTCGTCTAGGACGGACGCCTACCCCCTGCCCCTGTCCGAGGGTGGACAGGTCCGCCAGAGGCAAACTGCTGCTCCGCTGAGACAAATTGTGGATAATATTCACTCCTTGTAGCTCCATAACTTGTTTGAATCGTGTCAACGAATACTTAACTTTGAGATTCGATTTAAATACGTTGAAATCAAACTAAAAACACATATCATTATGATTAAAGAAAAGCAAAAAGAGGTCTACACCTCACCCTTAACAGAAGTCCTCGTGGTACGATTCGAGGGCGTAGTTTGTACCAGTGGAGATATGTCAATCAATGATTGGACAGATGATGGAGATCCGCTGTCATTTTAACCTATCAGACTAACTATTATCATGAAAAAGAATCTTTTCAAATTAGGTCTGATAGCTGTAGCAGCCTTCAGCCTCACTACTAATTGTGTAAAACCTGAGCAGGAGATAGCGAAAGAGGATGAAATTGAACTGAGCATAGATGAGGGAACTCCTTTCTCAATCGTTGCCAACGCCGAGGAGACAAAGACAACCAATGATGGGATGTCTACTAAGTGGCAATCCACTGATAAAATAAACTTGTTTTATGCAAATACCGGCACTACTGGTTATACAAGTGCTGGCCAGTTCACTTCGACAGGAACCGGTAAGTCTGTTTCATTTACAGGAACGGTCGGTGATTTGAACGACTATAATGATTGGTATGCCTTCTATCCTTACAAGAGTGGCATTACGACACCTGCAAACAGCGACACATATTATATTAATGTAGGGGGAACACAAACTCAAGGTGCATCCGCTACTGCGACGGCCCATCTATGCGGCGAAAAATTCCCTGTATATGGTAAGGCGGAAAACGTGGCAAAAGCCACAACTCCTTCCATTATAATGAAACCGGCAATGTCCCTCGTTAAGGTACATGTAACTAATAATTCCGGAGCTGCTTTAACAGTGTTTTCAGTTTCATTTGCTACTGAGGATTATCCCATAAACGGTTCTTTCTATATTGACTTTACAGGAAATGATCCTGTTTTTACTGAAGAATCGGGAAAAACAGGAAAGAGTTCTACGCTTACCGTACAGGGGGGGAAGACAATAGGGGCTTCCGAGACTGGCGATTTTTATATTGGCGTTGCTCCTTTTGTCGCTGCTAGCGGTAAAAAGCTTACTGTGAGCGTAAATGGTTATAGCAAGGATCTTGTGCTCAGTTCTACTGCCACTTTTGCCGCTGGCAAGATAAAGACCCTTAACTTCAATTACGACGAGACCATCTCTCCTGCAACCCTTCCGTTTAGCATTACTGGCTCAGGTGGGTCTGCCGCCTATTCTTCTACAACGGGATTGTCCGCATATGGTCTGGGCTCAGATTATAGTTCGGGCACACATGGTGTTTATATCACTAGATTAGATGATACTGGGGACTATGTTCAGTTATTCTGTAATGCGGCTGCATTATCTGTCTCCTTTGCTGTGAAGATGATAGGTGGTGCCACTTCCTCCTCCATGAAACTTACTGGTAGTGCAGATGGCGTAACATACAACGATATCGAAACTTTTGCTGTTACGGGCTTGCAGAATGATATTAAGAATTTCACATCATCCGTTGCTATTAATGACACCTACCGTTATTTCAGGCTTACATTTACCAAGGGAGCAAATGTGGGTCTTGGCCCGTTCAGCGTAGGAAGTGCCGCAGCTCCTTCGATCACGGCATCTGATATCTCTGACGTATCAGTCGTTGGCGTCGTAGATGCTACCACTTCGTACACAATCAATAATTTCACTGGTGATGATGATGTTACTGCCACTGCTGATGGCGCTGTAGTGACGGACGCAGACGTGACTTCTGCTGGAACAGTCACCTACACTGTTGCGCCAAATTATACTACCGGTACTAAGAATGGTACTATAACTCTTGCATCCCCGAGGGATGCTGCAGAAAAAGTAATACATGTGTCCCAGCTTGGTGAGACTTTCTCGGTATCTGCTACAACTGTTTATGTTCCCAAGGATGCCACTTCTGCCTACTTTACATTTACTACTGCTTCCTTTGACTGGAATGCTACCGTCAATCAGGCCGATGGCAAGAATCTTACAGCTGTATCAACCAGCGGTACTAAGAACGCTTCGGCTCAAACCTTCACGGTCAACTCCACGACAGCTGCAGCAGACGATGCAGATATCACGCTGGGAACTATTGTTCTTTATAGGACGGCGGACGCTAACGATGATCCCCAAAAGAAAACCATAACGATAAAGAAGGCGCCTCTTGCAACTGTTTTGTATTCTTGCGGATTCGAAACCGCGGAAGGTTTTACTACTGGAACAAACTATCAGAGCACCGTAATATCTGGTCCCACGACTCCTTCAAAGCAATGGAAAGTCTATTATGGGAACTTCTCAACGAGCAGTGCTATCACGGGGTCTAATTCTGTGGCCCTAAGGAAGTATACTGATGATACTTACTGGGGTTATGCAGAAATGCAATTTGACGTAACAGGTGGTCCTACAAAAGTAGTCTTTAATGCAAAAGCAGCAGAATCAAATAGTGCTAAACTGAAGCTTACCGTAGAGTATTCTACAGACTCTGGCTCATCTTGGAGTGTCGTTTCTGGGTTCTCAGCTAAGTCGCTAACCACTAGTTCAAAA
>CAJOHV010000019.1:13697-34665 GCA_905234485.1 uncultured Bacteroidales bacterium
CGCTCCTGCAAACTATCGCATTCGTTTTAAGATTGATACGAGTTCAACAAAGCCAAGTAAATCCAATGCTCAGATGACTATTGATGATGTAAAATTCCTTAAAGCAGAATAATTGATGAAATATTTAAATAATCGCAGCGAGCGCTGCGATTATTTATTATGAAAGCAAGATTACAGAATAGGGTTTGAGGGCATAAAGTAGCGTAGCGATTGAAGTCCCACAAAAGTACTCTGCCCACTAGATTGGCTGAATATGCCCAGTTGGGTCGTGTATGACAGAAATGCACTACATTTGTAAAGCAAAACAATACTAATCAACGACCATGTCTGTACAGAGAGAGGTTTACATCTCACCTATAACCGAACCCCTCGAGCTACGACTTGAGGAGGGAGTGCTGCAGGCACTGTCGGGCGGGCAGTTTGGAGGGGATCAGGAAGCGGGAAGTCCGCTGACTGAGGATCCGATTATAATCTTTTAAACGACGTTAGCTATGAAGAAACAATTATTCCTGATAGCGTCGCTTATCGCCATGTTCGGCTGCAGCAAGGAAGCGGTCGAGCCCCAGTTCAGCCCCCTCAAGCGCCCGGCTCAGGCGGCCGAGATTATGACCATAACAACCGGGACACCGGAAACCAACGAACCTTCGTTACTGCAGACAAAAACCGCCATCAGCGGTACAACTCCCTCATGGAAAGCCGGGGACAGGGTCACCGTCGTATACACCAATACATCTTCCGTGCTTCAGACGGCAAAGTCCGCTGGTCTCGCGAGCGACACCGATGAAGCGACATTCTCCGTGGCCCTGATTTCGCCAAAGACGGACGTACAGGCATATGCCTACTATCCCGCGAACCCGGAAGCCCCGGCCTCAGATGAAGCCACTCTGGTAATCCCCGGAAGGCAAAAGCCAAATGGTAGTTCTTTCGACGGCGCAGCCGACATTCTCGTCTCGAAGCCCTTTACACCCTCGGGCTCTGTTGTGACGCAGTTCCGCCGTCTGGGGGCAGTTCTGAAGATTCAATTTTCGAATGATCTTATTGGCTCAGATAATCTCAAGAAGGTACTTGTGACTGCTGACACGCCTCTTTCCGGAAAGGTTACAGTGGATCTTTCATCCGGAGAAGCGACAGGCATCTCTTCCTCATGCAATTCAGTTGTCGCTGAGTATTCAGCGTCCACCAAGTTCGCATTCAATGCTGCGGATAAGTATGTCTACCTTATAGTCTATCCTCAAACCCTTGCATCCGGAAGCCATCTTACTATAGTTGGTGAAACCGAAAACTGCACCTTCTCAAGGGAGATAGTTCTTGCTTCCGACATTGTTCTTCGACCGGGCCATATCCAGCCGCTCAGCATTCCTATCAACGATTCAGCAGTTAATAAGATTTTCTTTACCGAGACATTCGGCGGAACGGATTCTACGCTTGGAACAGGGAATGGAACATTCAACCCTGATAATGACAGCTGGGATGTGACAAATGGCTATGCCGCAGGATCCGGAGGTCACTCCGCAAGGTTCGGGACCTCATCATCCATGGGTATTGCTACGACACCATCAATATCTGTTCCTTCACAATACCGTGGGAAAAACCTTAAGCTTTCGTTTAAAGCAGCCGCATGGAATTATGAAGGAGAGGCCACGACTCTTGCTGTTTCTGCCTCTGGGACAGGCGTTTCTCTATCTGGGGCGGCACTTTCCAGCGGGGAGGTCAGTACTACGAAGGGAACCTGGAACACTTACACTCTTGATATCGGTACGACAGCCAGCACTTCTTCACTTACCGTCACCTTCCAGAGCGTCCGTGCAAAAAATGCCCGTTTCTTCCTTGACGACGTAATAATCGGTTACGGTGATCTTTCATATTCGGTGGTTGACAACGTCCCGGCATACGTGCCTGTTTTGCCGCAATATCTCAGTTGCTATGAGATGCCGGCGATTTCGCTCGATGATCCAAGCACATACACGGCGACAGGGGAAGAAACCTTCGGCGATACCAACTGGTATGAGTACCACACCGACAATGCAAAGCGCAGGATTGTGACCCATACCTACGAATACAGTAGCAAGGTCTATCGTAACTTCACCGCCATGATTGACCAGGACAAACGCTGCCCCCTGTGGACTGCTTATCCGATGCATGCTGAGGCTTATCCCGACAATGATGTGGAAAGGGTCGGTAGTTTTAACGAATCAACTTCCTACGATCCGGCCATTCCGAATTCATGGCAGTCAAGCGGATCTACCGATGACTACATTAGTAATGGAGACGGTTTTGCCAGAGGCCATCATTGCGCATCTCAAGACAGACAAGTCACTGAGTATGCCAACAAGCAGACTTTCTACTACACGAACCAGTCACCTCAGTGGCAGAACAACTTCAATGGGGGAATGTGGGCGACGCTCGAAGGTGCTGTGCAGTCCCATGCTCCGACAGGCAGCGACACCCTATATGTGGTCGTCGGCACCATCTTTGACCCGCTGAACATGCACGCCAGCAACGACGGAGGAGAGGTCGGCCGTCCGAGCCACTTCTACAAGTTGCTCATGTACTGCACGTTCGACGGCAGCGGCAACATGACCGGCGCGAGTGGCGTGGCATACCTTTACACCAATGAGGCTCATCCCGCCCCAGCCACTTACAACGACGCCACTTTCCGCAAGAGCATCGACTACATTGAGGGTCTCACGGGTTTCGACTTCTTCGCGAACGTCCCCGCCGCCCTCCAGTCCACCGCCGAAAGCACCAACGATTCGCTTTGGTAGCCAAGGAGATTTCTCGACTTCGCTCGAAATGACAAAAAATACAACACCCCAGCGGTTGCTGAGGTGAGGCCCTGTCCGAGCCGCCCGAAGCGTAACACAGACTATTATATAATGCAAAAGTAATGACTTTTTGCTGAAACGCAAATAATTAGAGAAGAATCTTCTGATAGGCGAGTCTTTCATCACCGGACTGCAGGTAGATGATGCCGCAGTAGGTGAAGCCGTAGGAGGTGATGCAGTGCTGCATTATGTGGTTGTCCTCGTGGGTGTCGATGCGGATGTTGGGGTCGCGGGAGAAGCACCAGTCCATGATGGCTTTGAAGACTCCATGGGAGTCGGGGGTGCTGCCGATGCGGTGGATGACGTGGTAGGGAAGAGTGTCGTCGAGCCAGGCGCCGTTGTAGATCTGGGCGTAGGTCGGTTCTGGCGAGGGGATGAATGCGAAATATGCGATGATACGGGTGTCTTCTTCGACTACGAAACCGTTCTTGTTCTCGATGTCTGTTTGGATTACGGTTGTATTCGGATAACCGTTGATCCACTGATCTGTGTTACCATCTGAACGCATAATCTCTCTGGCTGCATCGAGTACAGTCATAATAGCAGTGAGATCGTTAGTTTGCGCGAGACGGATCGTCATTACATGCAATAATACTAAATATTCGGAAAAGATTCCCGATCAGGTCGGGAATGACGGGAAAAATGTCGGGAATGACGGGGGATTTAGTATATTTGCAAGATATGGATCTTGTGAATCTTGGATTGTTTGGGTTGTTCCTGGGAACGTTTCTCGCGGGAACGGTGGTGCCGTTCAGTTCGGACGTGCTGTATGTGGCGATAATGGCGGTTATGCCTGAGAAGTGGCTGGCGTGTTTGATTGTGGCTGTGGTGGGCAATACGCTCGGCACGATCAGCACGTATTTCGTGGGGAGAGCGGGGAAGACGGAGTGGATAGAGAAGATCTTCAGGGTGAAGAAGGAGAAGGTGGAGGCGCAGCAGTCGACAGTGCAGAAGTACGGTCCGTTCGCGGGACTCATCGGCTGGGTTCCGTTCGTGGGGAAACCCCTTCTCATAGCTTTGGGATTTTACAAGGCGCCGAAATTCCTGACCAATCTTATGATATTCATCGGCATCGCTATCCGCTTCTCTGTGTGGACGCTGATTCTAGGAGGATGCGGGGCGAATAACAATGCCTTCAGCCATGAGGAGAGGATAATCATCGAGCAATCGGATTCGGTGATGTATGTGTGCGAGTTGGGGAAAGACGACCAGGCGCTTCGGACTGTCAGCGTGGACTTGAGCAACCGGGAATTGAAATCGGAGGAACTCGAAACGCTGATTTCGAAGATGATGTTCACGGTCCAGGATCCCTCGCAGGGCGGCGTGGGAATCGCTGCTCCGCAGGTGGGCGTGAACAAGCGGGTCATCTGCGTGCAGAGGCTGGATAAGGAAGAGGAACCGTTCGAGTGCTATCTGAACATCCATATAGATAAGTTGTATGGTGATCTGATCTCCGGCTACGAAGGCTGCCTGTCCGTGCCGCCGTACAGGGGGCTGGTGTCGCGCTACGACTCCGTGGCGGTGTCCTACCTGCGCCCCGGTATGAAGAAGGTTATGCACGAGAAGATAGGGGGCTACACGGCCCGAATCTTCCAGCACGAGATAGATCATTTGGATGCCGTGCTTTATATTGATAGGGCGGATACGGTGTTCGTCTCTGAAGCGTGGGCTAAAGAGCGGGAAGAGTTCACATACTCTCGCCCCGAATGGTGGCCAAGGTAGTGTCTGAGTATGGCCGCCGATAAGGATCTGTTGCTTGGGCTGATACGCGAGGGTAGGCATATCTCGCGGGGACAGCGCGTTCGTCTGACGCTGCTGCTGTGCGGCCCGGCGATCCTGGCGCAGTTGGCGTCCGTGATGCTCGAGTTCATCGATGCATCCATGGTCGGCAGCCTCGGTGCTGCCGCATCTGCGTCCATAGGACTGGTCTCCACCACGACATGGATATTCAACGGGTTCTGCATAGCGCTGGCGCAGGGATTCTCCGTGCAGTTGGCGCATAGAGTGGGCGCCGGGGATCTATTCGGCGCTCGGGCGATTCTGCGGCAGGGGCTGCTCGTCGTGAGCGTTTTCTCGCTCGTGCTGGCGCTGCTGGGCGTGCTGATCGCGCATCCGCTGCCCGGCTGGCTCGGCGGCGAAGGGAGCATACTGTCCGATGCATCGGGATACTTCCTCATATATGCGGCGTTCCTGCCGTTCATGCAGATTGGGTTCTATGGCAGCACGATGCTCGAATGCAGCGGCGAGATGGTCCTGCCGAGCGTGCTCTACATCGTCATGTGCGTGCTGGACGTGGTCTTCAACTTCCTTTTGATCTTCCCGACCAGGCTCATTTCGGTCTTCGGCGCTGAATTCATGATGCCCGGGGCTGGTATGGGAGTGCGGGGAGCGGCGCTGGGAACCGGTATCGCCGAGGTGATAGGTGCGGCGCTGATGATGTGGTTCCTGCTTGTGCGGGACAAGAATCTGGCGGTCGTGAGGGAGAAAGGTTCGTTTATTCCCACGCGCGAATGCATGGCCAAAGCATTTGACGTGACGGGGCCTATGTGGATACAGAATCTGGTTATGCGCGGCGCATACGTGGCCAGCACGCTGATAGTGGCTCCGTTGGGAGCAGTTGCGATCGCGGCGAACTCATTCGCGATTATCGCGGAGAGTTTCGTCTACATGCCGGGCTACGGTATGGGCGACTCGGCCACCACGCTGGTCGGGCAGAGCCTCGGAGCCGGCAGAAAAGAACTTGCGCGCAGTTTCTCGCGGATAACGCTGGCGCTTGGAGTGGGGATGATGAGTTTTATGGCCGTGATTATGTATGCCTTTGCGCCGCAGATTATGGCGCTGCTGAGCGTGGATCCGGATGTGGTGGCGCTCGGCGCGAGGTGCCTGCGGCTGGAGGCCTTCGCCGAAGCTGGCTACGCCGCTTCGATCGTGGCCTACGCCGCATGCGTAGGCGCCGGCGACACCAAGGTGCCGACTGCGCTGAACTTCATCAGCGTGTGGCTGGTGCGTATTTGCCTAGCGCTGGTGCTTGTGCCTCGCCATGGACTTATGGGCTACTGGATGGCGATGCTCGTCGAACTTAACGTCAGAGGTCTGCTGATGGTGCTGAGAATCAGCGGCGACCGTTGGCTCAAGACCAAACTGACTGCTCAAGAGATATGAAACTGATACATAATATGGAATACGGCGGCGAACGGCCGCTTTACTGCGAGCGAGACCTGAGGCTCGAGAACGTGGTGATCCACGCGGGGGAGTCCGCCTTGAAAGAGACCGCGAACATCGAGGCTGAGAACTGCCGTTTCGAGGGAAAGTACATACTGTGGTGCTGTGACGGCTCTGTCGTGCGCCACTGCGAGTTGACTCCCGGAGCGCGGGCCTCGTTCTGGTACTCGCAGAATATGCTTGTGGAAGACTGCTTGATCGATGCGCCCAAGGTCTTTCGCGAGATGGACGGGCTGACCGTTCGTCGCGTGCAGTTCAGCGATGCCTCAGAAACGCTCTGGAAATGCCGCAATGTGGTTCTGGAGGATGTGTCCGCCGTGAAGGGAGACTATATCTTCATGCATTGCAGCAATGTTCAAGTCAAAGGCCTCAAACTGCAGGGTAACTACTCTTTTCAGTGGACACGTGACGTGGTGATCCGCGATTCGGAACTGGACACCAAGGACGCTTTCTGGGAGACGGAGAACATTACTGTCTACGATTCACGTATCAGCGGGGAATATCTGGGCTGGTACTCGAAGAATCTGCGCCTGGTGCGGTGCCATATCGGTGGCACGCAGCCGCTGTGTTATGCTTCAGGCCTCGTTCTTGAGGACTGCACATTTGATTCAGATGCGGATCTGGCGTTTGAATACTCAGACGTTCAGGCCACAATTAAAGGCAATGTGGTATCGGTCAAGAACCCACGCAGCGGGAAGATAGTCGCTGACAGCATCGGCGAAATAATTATAGATAAGAATATAAAAAAACCTGGTAACTGTGACATACAACTTCGATAAGACAGTCTGCAGACGCGGCAGCGGCTGCGTGAAATGGGATGCTAATCTTCCGCTTGGCGTGGAACTGAGCGAAGAACAGCGCGAACGGCTGATACCGCTATGGGTGGCGGATATGGACTTCGAGGCGCCCGACTTCATTCGGGAGGCCATGCAGAGGCGCCTGGACCACGGAGTGTTCGGCTACGAATGCGTGCCCGAGTCGTTCTATTCGGCGATAATCCGCTGGTGGGCGACGCGCCACGGGCTGACGGTCCAGCGGGACTGGATATTCTACACTCCGGGCGTCGTGCCCGCCCTGTCGGCCGTGATAAAAGCCTTTGCCGCCCGAGGCGATGGTGTTATAATCCAGTCGCCGTCGTACAACTGCTTCTTCTCCTCGGTGCGCAACAACGACTGCAAACTGGTGGATGTGCCGCTGCTGCGGCGTGACCTGCCGGATGGGCAGTTTACCTACGAATATGACTATGAAGGCATCGAGAAAGCCTGCGCAGATTCCACAAACAAGGTACTGCTGCTGTGCAATCCCCACAACCCCGCGGGTCGAGTGTGGGCTCCGGAAGAACTGCGGAAGGTGGGGGAGATTGCCCTTCGCCATGGTGTGACGGTAATCTCCGATGAAATCCACTGCGAGATTGTGGGCGAGGGACATACTTTCACGCCCTTCGCCTCGCTCGGGGAGGAGTTCCTCGAGGGCTCGGTCACTCTGAGTTCGCACTCCAAATCGTTCAATGTGGCCGGCCTGCACGCCTCGTTCCTGTTCTGCTTCCGCCCGGATTGGCGAGCCAGGATAGACAGGGCTATCAACATCAACGAAATCTGCGACCTGAATGTCTTCGGCCCCGTGGCACTGGAGGCCTGCTATTCGGCCGAGGGCGCGCGTTGGCTGGGGGAGTTGAACGCGTACATTCAGGAGAACTATAATATGCTGCTGTCCGCGTTCCGCGAGCATTTGCCCAAACTCCCGGTCTGCGCCCTCGAAGGTACCTATCTGGCTTGGATAGATATTACAGCCCTGGGCATCAGCGCGGATGAACTGGAGAAAAAACTTCTGCGTGAGGCCCAGGTCTGGATCAATTCCGGCCGTATGTATGGCAGCGAAGGCTACATCCGCATCAATCTCGCCTGCCCGCATTCGCTTCTGGAAGAAGCGCTTAATCGAATAATTACTATATTAGCAGTATGAAAAAGCGTTGGAAGATAGTCCTTATCGTGTTCGCTGTGGTGTGCGCGCTACAGTTTGTGGCGTGCCTCGTTATGTCTGAGCAACTCGTCAAGTTCGGCCTGCAGCCCGAAAGGGGAGTCCGCAACAAGGACCTCGCTCCCGAACTGGATTGGATGGAGAATATCTTCCACACGACCGACTGGTTCAACGAACTCGTCGATGCCGGGCTGATGCGCGACACATGTATTCTCGACTTCAAGGGCGAGAACAAACTCCAGGGCTACTATTGTCCGGCGGCCGAGCCCTCGAAGCGCACGGCGATAATCGCCCACGGTTACACCTCTTCCGCGCTTGGAATGACCCATATTGCGCGCATGTTCCGCGACTCGCTGGGCTTCAACGTGGTCCTGCCCACTCACTATGCGCACTTCGGCAGCGAAGGCGACGCGGTGCAGATGGGCTGGTTCGACCGCTTGAACTTCGAGAAATGGAGCGCGCTGGGCCATAAAATCTTCGGCGACACGCTCCAGGTCTACCACGGCATCTCCATGGGCGGCGCCACTGTGATGATGGCATCGGGCGACGATCTCCCTCCGTACGTGCGCGGAATCATCGAAGACTGCGGATACACCAGCGTCTGGGACCAGTTCCTGCTGTCCGTCAAGGGCATGCATCTCTCGCCCGTCATTCTCGCCATGGGCGGCTTAATGACCCGCGTGCGCTGGGGCTGGGGCTTCAAGGAGGCTTCTTCGCTCAAGCAGCTCGAGAAATCTACGGTCCCCATGCTCTTTATCCATGGCGATTCGGACGACTTCGTGCCCACGGAGATGGTTTACCGCTGCTACGACGCCAAGAAGAACGGCTATAAAGAAATGTGGCTGGGTCCCGGCTCGAAACACGGCGCTTCGTTCACCGATCACCCGGCGGAATACACTGCGGTAGTTCGAAAGTTCCTGGAACAGCACGTTTTTTGATAAACGATCAGTTAGTACTAAACCCTTATGAACCTGGTAAGTTTTATAGCGAATCTCGCTGTCGCGATAACATCAATTCCCACGAGGATAGCCTTGTACTACGCCAGTCGGCACCCGAAGCAGACCAGCGCGTGGACGCTCAGGCGTATTCTGAAGGAAAACGCCGGCACAGCGTTCGGCAAGGAGCACCACTTCTCGAAGTTGCTCTGGGCGCGCAATGCGGACCAGTTGTTCCGTATCTACGAGCACGCCGTGGACGCGGCCGACTATGAGGCCCTGAGGCCCTATGTGGAGCGCCATATGCAGGGTGAGCCGGACGTGTTGATTCCCGGCAAGCCCCTGATGTATGCGACCACTTCCGGAACTACGGCGAAGCCCAAGTACCTCCCGATGTCCGCGAAGTATCTCCGCACGGTCTACAGCCGCATGTCGAAGGTCTGGATGCACAATATGTATCTGCATCGCAACAAATGGATAGACGGCAAGGTGTTCCAGTCCACCAGCAAGGTGGTGGAGGGTTATGCCCCGGACGGTACTATCTGCGGAGCGGTGTCGGGTCTTCTGGTGAAGAAGATCCCGGGGATGATACGCAAGAAATACGCGTTCCCTGACTGCATCAACGATATACCTGATTACACTGCTCGCTACTACACCATGATGCGCCTTGGAGTAGCCGAAGACGTCACTATGTTCGCCACAGCGAACCCTTCCACTATGCTGGAGTTCGCGAAATCCGCGGCGATGCATTTCAGCGAGTTCATTGAGGATATAGAGAAGGGAACTATTTCGGATCAGTACGACATCCCCGATGCTGTGCGTGAGGAACTTCTACGCGGCATTAAGCCGAATCCGGCCAGGGCGGCGTTCCTGCGCAAGGTGCTGGAAGAGCATCCGGAACCTCAGTTCAAAGACTTCTGGCCAAATCTGGAGTTCGTCAGCAGTTGGAAGTGCGGAAACACAAAGATCGCGTCCGACAAGGTGGCTGAAATGCTGCCCGAGAAGGCCTACTATCAGGAGTTGGGATTTATCGCCTCGGAGTGCCGTTTCGGCGTGGTGCTGGACGACACGATTGACACCGTTCTGTTCCCGAATATGAACTACTACGAGTTCGTGGAAGAGAGCGATATGGACAGCGAAAGCCCTCGTTTCTATCGCCTTCATGAGTTAAAGAAAGGCGTGAGGTACTGCATCTATGTGACCACATTCTCAGGACTTTACCGTTACAACATGCACGATATGGTGGAGGTCGGCGGCTTCTACAAAACCACCCCGAAGATCCATATGGTGCAGAAGATCAACGGCATCGTGAGCATCACCGGAGAGAAACTCTACGAAAAGCAGTTCATCGACGCCGTTCATAAGGCGGAAGGGCAGACCGGCCGCAAGGTCAACTTCTTCATCGGCTTCGCCACCCCTGAGGAGTCGTGCTACGACTTCTACTACGAGTTCGAAAACGAGGAGACAAGCAAGGACGAGGCTTCCGATTTCACTATTCAGGTGGACAAGAACCTGAAGGAGATGAACGTGGAGTACAAGACCAAGCGCGACTCGCTGCGTCTGAAGATGCCGCACACCAACGTCCTTTACCCGAACTCCTACGAGATGTTCAAGCGCCTCAGCCTGAAGGCAGGCGGACGCGACGGACAGTTCAAACTCGTCCTGCTTCTTCAGGACAAAGTTCGCCAGATCCGTATCAAAAGGCTCGTAAAGAAGTAAACTGTTACTCAGCCTTGGGCTTGGACAGCAAACCCACGTTCAGCAGTATCTGCGCTCCGAAATAGGTCAGGAACACCAAAGTGTCTTCTATGGCCAGCGGAAGGTCGTTGGAAGGCAGGAAGGCCGTCCATGCGATAGTGGCATCGGAGAGCGCGAACAGCAGCGCTCCAAGTATCATCTGCCAGATATGTCTGCGGCTCTGCATTATCGCGGTGAAGACCATCACTGAGATAATGACCATGTAGGCGGACACTCCGATGCGGAAGACGGGTGATTCAATCACCTGAAGCACCGTGTCGCAAAGGAACATCAGCAACATCACCATAAACAGAACGCAGGCGAGGCGTCCCCAAGTGTCCCTTTTACTCAATCCTTTCGGCCTGGGCCTTGACATAAAGCGCAGGAACGAGCCGATGTAGACGAAATGCGCCATCATAAAGAAGGCCATCTGCAGAAGGAACGACATGTCCCTGAAAGCGCCTAGTTTGGTGTCGCCGAAGACGTCTCCGATCATTGAGAAGGAGAGCGCTATTATCGGAAGGATAAGGGTCGGACGGTCAGTCGTGGTCTCCTTGAGGCGGGCCGCCAATGCGGCGATAAGAAGGCCTAAAGGAATAACCTTAAAGAAGGCGCACCACGGTTCGGGGATGAACGTGACGCAAACCATATACCACATCGCGGATACGACGTATGCGGGAATTATCACCCGTGCTTCGAAGAATGTTTTCATAATCTAGAATACCCAAAGATAAACAAGAGCTGCCAACGCGGCGCCCGCGAGAGGCCCCGCCACCGGGATCCACGCGTACTCCCAGTCGCTGCCTTGCTTGCCCTTGACGGGCAGCAGGGCGTGCGCGAGACGCGGGGCAAGGTCGCGGGCGGCGTTCATCGCATAACCGGTGGTGGCGCCGAGGGACATACCAATACTGACTATTATCATCGTCACCGGCCAGGCTCCAACGCCGCCGGGAGTGGCGATCTTATATGTGCCTACGCAGAAGATGAGGAACACCAGCACGAAGGTGGCGACCATCTCGCTGAAGAAGTTGCTCTTCGGGTTGCGGATGGCCGGAGCGGTGCAGAAACAGCCGAGAACGGCTGCAGGATCATCTGCAGTGGCATCGAAATGGTCTTTATAGAAGAGCCACACGAGGCAGGCGCCGCAGAAGCCGCCAAGCATCTGGGCAATGACGTAGGGGATGAACCCTGCCCAGTCGAACTGGCCGGCCAGCGCGAGGCCCAGGGTCACGGCGGGATTCAGGTGCGCGCCGGAGTCGTGGGCCACGAACACGCCGCACATCACGGCGAGGCCCCAGCCGAAGGCGATGACCACCCAGCCGGCGCCCTTCGCTTTACAACCTTTAAGGGTGGTGGCGGCGCAGACGCCGTCTCCCATAAGCACCAGTATGAGAGTTCCGAGGAACTCAAGTACACAATTATGCCACATATCCTATTACTTTGATAATGAACGTTTTACCGCATCAGCCCAACCATCGCGAAGTGCCTTGACTTCGGCCTCTTGGAGTGAGGGCTTGAAGGTTTTATCGATAGCCCATTGGGCCTTGATTTCTTCTATACTGTTCCAGAATCCAGTCGCCAGTCCGGCGAGGTAAGCCGCGCCCTTTGCGGTGGTCTCCACGCAAGTGGGACGAACCACGTTGGTCTCAAGGACGTCCGCCTGGAACTGCATCAGGAAGTCGTTGCGCGAGGCGCCGCCGTCGACCTTGAGGTCGCCGAGGCTGACCTGAGCGTCAGCCTGCATCGCGCCGACGATGTCCATCGTCTGGAACGCGATGCCTTCCAGCGCCGCGCGCACGATGTGTCCTACCTCCGTTCCACGTGTAATGCCCGTGATAGTGCCTTTCGCGAACGGATCCCAGTGGGGCGCTCCGAGGCCTGTGAGGGCCGGCACGAAGTAGACTCCGCCGTTGTCAGGCACGCTGGTGGCAAGAGCTTCGGAATCAGCGCTCGAGGCGATGACTTTAAGGCCGTCGCGCAGCCACTGCACCACGCTGCCGCCCACGAAGATGGACCCTTCGAGAGCATAGTTGACTTTGTCGCCTATCTTCCAGGCTATGGTTGTAAGGAGGTTGTTCTTGCTCGTGATGGCCTGCTCGCCCGTGTTCATAAGCAGGAAGCAGCCTGTGCCGTAGGTATTCTTTACATCGCCCGGCTGGGTGCACATCTGCCCGAACAGCGCGGCCTGCTGGTCGCCCGCGATGCCCGCTATGGGCACGTCGAATGAGAAGATACGGGCGTGAGTGTAGCCATAAATCTCGCTCGAACTGCGCACCTCGGGGAGCATGGAGCGGGGAACACCGAGAAGCTCCAGCATTTCGTCGTCCCACTCGAGAGTGTGGATGTTGAAAAGCAGGGTGCGGCTTGCGTTGGACACGTCCGTGACATGGTGACGGCCGCCCGTTAGGTTCCAGACGAGCCAGGAGTCCACGGTGCCGAAGCGAAGTTTGCCCGCATTGGCCCTTTCGCGGGCGCCGGGGACGTTTTCGAGTATCCAGCGAACCTTCGTGCCGCTGAAGTACGGGTCGAGGATCAGGCCGGTCTTGCTGCGTATCTTGTCCGTGAGACCCTGGGCGCGAAGTTCATCGCAATAGTCGGCGGTGCGACGGTCCTGCCAGACGATGGCGTTGTAGACCGGGGCGCCCGTCTCGGCATCCCACACGATGGTGGTCTCGCGCTGGTTGGTTATGCCCACAGCCACGATATCGCTGCCCTTCGCGTTCACGTTAGTCAGCGCCTCAGTCATGGTGGTGGCCTGCGAAGCCCAGATTTCCTGGGGATTGTGCTCGACCCAGCCCGGTTTCGGGAAGATCTGGGTGAACTCCTTCTGCGCTACCGAACGGATGTTTCCTTCGTGGTCGAAAAGGATGGTGCGGGAACTGGTCGTTCCCTGGTCGATTGCGAGTATGTATTTCATATCGTTTTAGTGTAAATATCCTTAATTACGAGGCCCGCCAGCGTCATGCCGAAGATGGCGGTTATGTGTCCGGTGGTGCCGTTGGTTACGGCTTTCTTCGATTCCATGGGGTTGTCGTCCGCCGGTTCGGGCGCGATGCCGCGGTTCTCCAGGACCTCTTCGTCGTAGACGCAGTAGATGTTCTTATGCGGGAACGTCTTCGATTGGCGCATACGCTTGCGCAGCATCGAGCCAAGGGGGCAGCCGCGAACATCCCAGAACTCGGCGACTTTAACCTTAGTGGGATCTACCTTGAGGGCTGCGCCCATGGAGGAGTATATCTTCGCCTTGAACTGCGAGGCCCTGAGAAGCAGGGAAATCTTGTCTTTCAGGGAATCTATAGCGTCGATAATGTAATCATAGTCCTCGAAGTGCCAATCCAGATAGTTTTCGTCTTCGTAGACCTTCTGAAGAGCGATAATGTCGGCATCGGGATTGATTTCGTTAAGGCGGGCCTTCAGCGCGTCGACCTTGACTTCGCCCACAGTCTTGCTGGTCGCCTGGAGTTGGCGGTTGACATTAGTGGGGTTGACCCTGTCCGGGTCCACGATTGTCAGGTGCGTAACGCCCGAACGGACCAGACCCTCGGCGCACCAACTGCCCACGCCGCCCGCGCCGAAGATGATAACCCGGGCATCCGCGAATGCCTTCATCACGTCATCTCCGACCAGCAGGGAGGTTCTTGCGAACAATTGGTTCTGCGTCTCAGTGTCCATTCACTTACAAATTTAATATTTCTGTTTTACATAAAGAATGATTAATTTTGGTCAAAATAAAAATATTAACACTATGAATAAGTACGCAGGAACCAAGACGGCCGAGAATCTCGCAGCCGCTTTCGCCGGCGAATCGCAGGCAAGAAACAAGTACACATACTTTGCAAGCAAGGCCAAGAAAGAAGGCTTCGAGCAGATCGCAGACATCTTCCTAAAGACCGCAGACAATGAGAAGGAACACGCCAAGATGTGGTATAAGGAACTGCACGACGGCATCGGCAGCACAGCCGAGAACCTCCTTACAGCGGCTGACGGAGAGAACTACGAATGGACAGATATGTACGAAGGCTTCGCCAAGACGGCGGACGAGGAAGGTTTCCACGAACTAGCGGAGAAGTTCCGCGGAGTGGCGGCGATCGAGAAGCGCCACGAAGAGCGTTATCGCGCCCTCCTGAAGAATGTGGAGACCGCTGCCGTGTTCGAGAAATCGAGCATCAAGGTGTGGGAGTGCCGCAATTGCGGACACATCGCCGTGGGCGAGAAGGCCCCCGAGACCTGCCCGGTGTGCAATCACCCTCAGGCGTACTTCGAACTCCACGCGGAGAATTATTAGTATGAAAAAAATTGCATTTGTCCTTCTCGCGCTTCTGGCTCTGGCTTCGTGCGGGAAGGAGGAACCTCAGCAGTACAAAGTACAGAGAATCTCGTCCGTGGAGGAGACCTTCTCGGACGGGTCAGTCAGGGTGTCAAAGTACACTTATAAAGACGACGGGTACGTTATCACAAGAAAACTGGATGACGCGCTGGAGAGCGTCTCGAGGCTGTCCTGGAGAGGGAATCTGGAAGTCCATGAGGACAGCACCGTGGTGGAAGGTGTTCTGCAGCCCAGCAGGACCCTCACGATCTATTATCGCGACAGCAACCTCTCGATGATAGACAGCGTCGTGGTGAAGAATCCGGCGGGGGAGACGACCATGCTGGACGAATACACCTACGACGGCACCTGGTACACCGTGGTGACAACTGAAGCGGGCGTGAAGACCACCATGAAGGTCTATTCCACCTTCTACAGCACCCAGACAGTCCAGAACTACACCTACGACGCGGAGACGGAGAACTGGAAGTACGTGAGCAAGGAGGAGACCATCACCACCTACGACAACGACATCACCATCGTCACTGCATATCTGGATAATGTCCCCACGGATAAGACCATCTACCAGTGGCTGAACGGCAATCTGGATTTCAAGTGCTACGAGTACTCCGCTTCGTCGTGGAACCTTGTCTCCTTCGGCACCTACTACTACGAAACTCTCAATGTGCAGATGCCTACCGAATAGATGAGGTTTAAAGCGGTAATAGCGGCGCTTTCTGCCCTTCTGGGGCTTGCCTGTCTGGACGCCTTCGCCCAGACGGACAGCACCGTGCTGAAGATTATCGCTGAGAACCACGAAATCGTGGCCCGCAAGACCGGAGTCGCGAAGGTCTATCCTCACGAATTCCGGATAGGAGCGGGCGACTGGTTCTTCGACACCGTCGCCTTCCCGGACACCCCTCACAGGCCGTATTCGATGTACACGCCGAGGATGACATATGTGGAGCAGAGGAATCATTCTTTTTTGCCCCATATCTTCGCCGAGTACAACTGGACTCCGGACAACAAGTGGAGTTTCGGTCTGATGCTGGATTTCTTCGGTTTCAAGTGGGAGAACGTCACCTACAACGGCGGATCGGACGATCCGGTGAGCGTGGAGCCGGCGGATTGCTACAACTACGCCGTGATGGGGCATGTCCGCTACAACTGGTATCGCAAGAGCGAGACCTGGCGAGTGTATTCAGCGCTGCATCTGGGCGTGGACATCAACACAGGCTCAGAAATAGATATGTACGGGAAGCAGACCGAACTCGGTCTGGCCTTCAGCCCGACTCTGCTCGGCGTTCAGTACGGCTACGGCCATTTTTTCGCTTCGGCCGAACTGGGGTCGCATTTCGCATTCAAGGATGCGCTGAATCTCTATTCGGCTTTGAGTAAAATAATAACGGTTTCAGCAGGTGTCAGGTTTTAGAAATAAGGGTATTACGCTGATGCTCGCGGCGCTGATGCTTGCGGGCTGCGACTATCAGGAGGAGACGTGGATAGACTTTACGGATCTCTCCCAGATCACGACCGGCGGATTCAAGGTCTATTCCCAGAAGATCGACGACCTCGAGAAGAACGGCGTTCCTTCGGACTGCTATGTGCCGGACGGCACGCTAATCGGCGACTACAAAGACACCAAGGCAACAGGAGCCAACTCGGCCCTCTTTGTTCAGCGTCTGCTGGACGTGACTCACGGCGGCCAGATTATCGAACTGGCGGGCACATATCAGTCCATAGACACTAAAGGCAACCCCATAACCCTTTCGGGCAAGGTGATGCTCCCCGCGAACGGCAAGTTCAAGCGCTTCATCCTGGTCTCGCACTACACCGTGGGCTCGAACGCGGAAGCGCCGTCGAACTGCTTCTCGCTCGAGGGTGTGCTCGTGCCGCTAGGATACTGCATCATAGTCCCGGACTACCTGGGTTACGGCGTTACGGCGGGGAAGAAGCACCCCTATCTCGCGCTGGACCTGACCGCGCGCAACTGCCTGGACATGTATCTCGCCGTGAAACCGTTCCTCGCTGCGTGCGATATCACGCCAGAAGTCGAGGACATTATGCTCATGGGCTACTCCCAGGGAGGCGCGAACACCATGGGCCTTATGCGTATGATCGAGACGGAGTACGCAGACCAGATCAAACTGCACCGCGTGTTCGCCGGAGGCGGGCCCTACGACGTCACTGCCACTTACGACCAGTTCATCACCACGAACCACGCTGCATATCCGTGCGCAGTGCCGCTGGTGGTCCAGGGCATGCAAGTCGGAGCCGGGCTGTCGCTCACTATGGAGGAATTCTCCACTCCGCTCGTCTACCAGCATCTGGACGAATGGTTCAATTCGAAGAAGTACTCCACAAAGCAGATGAACAAGCTGCTGGGCACCTACACTACCAGCGAGCTCATCTCGAAGGCCGGGCTCGACCGCACGACCTACGAAGTGGCGGAACTCTATATGGCTATGAACCAGAACTCCATCGTCAAGCGCGACTGGACCCCCAAGGCGCCCGTCTACATGCTGCATTCTATGGACGATGAGACCGTGGACTTCATCAATGCGATGCACGCCCGCGCCCGCTGGTCCGATGCCAACATCATCTACAATTTCGGACACTACGGCGGCCACGTCCCCGCGTGCCTGCGCTTTATCTTCACCGTTAAAACCATGCTGGCTGAGGAGGACCTGGGCTTATGAAAAGGATAGCGCTTGTACTCGCGGCTCTGCTGCTTCTGATCTCCGGCTGCAAGACGGAGTCGAAGTACCACCTTATGAACGTCTCGTTCGAGGTGGAGGTTGCGGATGTGTCCAAGGGCCATATCCACGCCTATTTCTATCCTTCCACTCTCGCGTACTATGTGACGGGCTGCGTTCCGCTCAGCGACAAATACGATCCGGTCAACATCACTGACCACTTTATGACTCTGATGGTGGACTCGCTCTACATCGATTATCTCGACTGGCGCCACGACTATCTGAAGGACAAGGAAGACTACATAGCGGACTTCGCCTCGCACAGTCTGCAGTACGGCGATTCGGAGAAGTATTTCCAGAATCTCCAGCCGGACACGGACTACTGGCTCTACGCATTCGTGGTGGATCCCGGCACCAAGGAGCCTTACGGCGATTTGTGGGTTACCACGGTCCATACCGATAGCCTGGAGACCTACAACATCTGGTTCGACACGCGCGTTCAGGGCTCGTATTTCTATATGTATCCGCGTGGGAGCGAGGGCGGCGATATAGTGGAGGGAATTCCTTACACGGGAGGCATTATCGATGCTCTGGACCTGGTAGAAGCATGTCCGCTGCCCCTGGATTTCGAGGGCAAGATGGATAAGTACTGCGAGCAGGCCTATGACCTTGCCGTGGACTACGGCACTCTTGCAAACATCACTTACTCAGGCGTCAAGCAAATCAACTACGCAGGCCGCTTCAAGACGGGCCACACCTACTACGTTATTATCGGAGAACTTCAGGGCGGAATAGTAAACCGCGCCTACTTCCGTTTCGTCTACGACCCTTCGGTACATACGCAAGAGGTCGCACTTGTTAAGCGCGACCCCTACTGGACTGAATCTTCAGATTAAAACAGTTTCACGTTGTCGAAGGAGGCTTTCAGTTCTCCTTCTTCTATTTTGTGGATGATCTCCACCACCTTGTCGTTATAAGGGGTGGGGAAGCCTATCTTACGGCCGTAGGCGCAGACGACGCCGTTGATGGCGTCCACCTCCGTCTTCTTGCCGTTCTCGATATCCTGCAGCATTGAGGCCTTCAGGAGAGCGTGCTTCTTGATGGCGATGGGGATGATCTGGAACGAGAGCCATTTCTTGAAGCCTGAATGGTAGTCCAGGAGTTTGACGATGTCCTTGCCCTGGATGGGCTCGATCTTGATGCCGCCGGCTGCGCAGACGTCGATGCATTCCTTGATGATGCCCTGGACTATCTTGCGAGAGGCTTTGTCCTTGGCGGCGCCGCCGAAGGTGGTTCCGCAGACCGTGCTCATTCCGGAGAATGAGGCATTGATGAGGAGTTTGCTCCAGCGCGTGCCGAGGAAGTTCTGGTCTATCTCCACGGGGCCCATCAGTTCCAGAAGCGCCTTGACTTCATCCATATGCGGGTTGGGCTTCTTGCTCAGGCTGCCGAGCGAGAAGGTGAGGCTGTCCGGCTCGGAGGTGAGTTCGCACACTCCCGGGCCCTGCATAGTTGCGCCCCAGGCTACGGTGCAGCCGAGGACGTGGTCTTCACCCACGATTTCGCCTATGAGGAGTTCAGGAATGCCGTTCTGAAGGGTGACGATAACGCCGTCCTCAGCAAGGAAGTCCTTGAGGAAGGTGACTACCTCGCGGTTCTTCTGCTGCTTCGTCAGAAGGAAGATGATGTCGTACTTGCCGCTCATCTCCTCGTCCGTCAGAGCGGTGACTTTCTGGGTGAATTCCAGGGTTCCCACCACCTTGGCGCCGTCTTTTTTCAGCGCGGCCACATGGGCTTTGTTATGGTTGATGAGGTCTATCTGACCTCCGTTTTTAGTGATGAACGCGCCGAGGATGGTTCCAAGCGAACCGGCGCCGTAGATTGCTGATCTCATATCTTCTTTATGTAAGAACGCCTTCTGGTGTAGAAGGTAGGATTATATTGTTCGAAAAGGGTCTGCACCTTGAAGTTCTCTTCGAGTTGCGGGTTCAGAATGATGCGGGTGACGCCGCGCTTGATGCAACTCTCGTGGATCTTCTTGAAAAGGAGCACAGGCGCGCCCGCACCCTGGTATTCGGGCAGCACGCCTATCATAAGGGCCTCGAGGGCTGTGGGGTGCTTCAGAGCTTTCAGGATGCGGAATATACCGAAGGGAAGCAGACGGCCGTTGGATTTCTTCACGGCAGTCGCCAGGGTAGGCACGCAGAAGGCGAAGCCCACGGGCTTGTCCTCTTCGTTTACGCACACCGCCACGAAGTCGGGGTCGAGAATGGGGATATATGTCGCCAGATAGCCCTTGATCTGTTTGTCTGTCAGCGGAGCAAAGCCGTAGAGCGGCGCGAAACTCTCGTTGTACATATGGAAGATCTCCATTCCGTAACGCTTGTTCAGGTCGTTCATGTCCTTGCCTTCGGCGATGCTGAGTTTCGAGCGCTCCGCAATGTAGGGCGCGAGTTTGAACATCTTCGGAAGAGTGGGCGTCAGGTCCACCACTCTCTGAGTCCAGTCCACATCTTTGTCGAAACCGAGTTCAGCGAGCATCTTGCTATAGTAAGGATAGTTGTAGATGCAGGTGAACGACGAGAGGTTCTCGTAGCCATCCACCAGCAGGCCTTCGCGATCCATATCGGTGAAGCCCAGCGGGCCCGTGATGGCGGTGCAGCCTTTTGAACGGCCGTAGTCCTCGACTGCCTTGATGAGGGCTTTCAGCACCTCTATATCTTCGATGAAGTCTATCCAGCCGAAGCGGACTTCGTTCTTGCCCCAGCGTTTGTTGGCGCTGTGGTTGATGATGGCGGCGATGCGGCCGGCCACCTTTCCGTCTTTATACGCAAGATAGCACTCCGCCTCGCAGTACTCGTAGGCGTCGTTCTTCTTGGGGTTGAAGGTGTCGAATTCGTCGCCTCTGAGGGCCGGGACATAGTTCTCGCAGTCTTTGTAGAGTTCGAGAGGGAAGTCCACCCAATTGCCCATCTGGCGGCGGTTCTTGACTGTTACAATTTCTATCATTGTGTCAGGTTTTAGTCTATTTACGGCGGTAAAGATAGTAATTTATTTCTTCACGCGCATAGCCGCGCGTGCGGGTACGCTTACGCAGCGGCCGGAGGGGAGAGTCACCTTATGGGCTTGAGTGTCCATATTGACCAGTATATAGGCTTCGCGGCCCTTTACGGAGAGCCATTTGGCTCCCATCACGAGATTGGTGCGCTGATATTCCGGAATGTCCTTCTCGGGATTGTCGCCGCCTGGGGCGAATTCCCCGAGGAAGCG
>CAJOHV010000020.1:0-25091 GCA_905234485.1 uncultured Bacteroidales bacterium
AAATATTTGGTTTTCTGTCTATCTCTTTTTCATTGAAACCACAAATTGCTCATTAGAAATTGCGATAAATGCTCAAGTTAATTTTGCACTGTTCCTTAGATTCAGACACTCTGCCTATCCTGAACTGCGAAAATTCTGCGTCAACGTTACGATTTATGATTCCGATTACTCTCTTTCTACGACAGGGCGGCGTATTCACAGGAGGAACAAGCCTTATGAATAGGCCAACAGAAACATATAGGAGTCTATTTAGGGAAAAAGGAGTGATTTTCCAACATGTTGGAAATTTTTTAATCGTCAAGGGACGGTTGAAAGCAGGAAAATACTTAATTGCTGGTGATATATCCAGTCAGTTTACCACAGGACTTCTTTTCGTGCTCCCTCTGATAAGTCAATCATCTATTATCCATTTCACCACACCGCTACTATCAACTCCCTATGTAGAGATAACACAAGATGTTTTAAGAAAGTGCGGAATTCTCATTCGATGGATTGATTCAAAAACAATCCTCATTCCAGGCTCTCAGCAATATAACGTTGGAGAGATAACATTGGAAGCAGATTGGTCACAGGCGGCTTTTTGGTACGCCGCAAATTTCATTGGCAATGAAATCAAAATTGAAGGATTAAACCCAAAATCCATCCAGGGAGATAAAACTGTGGAGCAATGGTATAACGCCTTGAAGGGTAAAGAAACTATAGAAGTCAATCTATCAAACAATCCTGACCTTCTTCCGCCCTTGGCAATAATGGCTGCACATCGAAAAAGTATAACAAAATTTACCCGTGTTAATAGACTTCGTTATAAGGAAAGTGACCGGTTGAAGAGCATAAAGGAAATGTTAGCATCCTTTGGTGTTTCGGTAAGAATAGGCTGCGACTTCTTGGAAGTATTCGGAAACATAACGCCCTCTAATAATCCAATTGTAGTGAACAGTTTTGGAGATCACAGAATTGTCATGGCGGCTGCGGTGCTATCTTCCATATGGAAAGCTCCAGTGACGATTCTCGGAGCTGATGCTGTAAATAAATCTTATCCCAAGTTCTTTCAAGATTTTTCGCGGTTAGGAGGAGACGTCTATGTCCTCTGAATTTGGAAACATATTACATGTGACACTTTTCGGACAATCCCATGGACTGCGGACAAATTACCGGAACAGGTCAATGCTGACGAGATTCTTCAATGTGCATTAGAAGATATCCTGTCCTGTCCTGAAGACTACACCTTCGGCTCCACTCCTTGGTCTTCCTACCTTAATCCTACTGCCAGAGATGCTCTCCTCGCAGAAATCTATCTGACCCTTGGGAACACATCAGCGGCCCGATCAGTGCTGAATATGGATTTGTCATCATTGAGTGATCCGGTGTTTTCAGTGGTGGATCAACTTAATAACAGAATCGTTATCTACTCTGCTGATGACATACGGTTGCTCAAGAAAGAAGCCGACGGCGACACCGACACCCTTGTTCAGGAAAAGTCCGAGGGTAACCACTACGGGTATTGGCAGATGCTAAAAAGAATCGGCAAGGCAAAAGAAGTCACCGGGTGTCAGGACTACCAGCTTCTTCTCCCTATCCCTCTTGCCGAAATTGCCACCAACCCACAACTCTCCCAGAATCCAGGGTATTAATTGTTCCATACATCGGGGATTGTGCTGGGGATGGCACGTGGGAGCTAAGTCTATATCACACAGGTATTTAAGCAAAAGAGGTCTACCGATTTTAGCAGACCTCTTTTGCTTATCTTGCTGATAGTAAGGGCGTTAATCCCCACGGATATTTGGGCTCGGGCTTTAGCCCGGCAGAAGACGTTGATTAGAGGTATGCCGCCCCTAGACGCTAGAGGCGGGCATAAATGCTCACATTAGTTATCCCCATCCCGCGTCTGAAACAAAAAGTACGTTCCGAGTTTTTGTCTTTCGGACGCTATTTTTCCCAAAAATCGCGGCAGGGAGGCAAAAACTCAGAACCGGCAAGCCGTAGGCGCGGCAGCAAGCCTTCGCGTCTTGCTCCCGACCCGGCGTCAGCCCCGTTAGCCCGCCAACAATCAAAATACCGCCAGTAAGTGAATCAGCAGTACGAAGGCCGTAGTCTTGTGGCGCGTAACCGCTTAACGCCCAATAAGTTACGCAAAGACGACTCCGAAAAACGGGGAGTCGTCTTTAAGGAATTGGCTGATAATCAGCGAGTTACGCGCCACGGGCAAACTAGAACCTCACGTAGGTGAGGAACCAGAGTTCGTTGTAGGAGGGATTCAGGAGGGTCTGATTCTCGTGGTGACGATACTCGAGCTGGAAATTGAGGTTCTTGTGGAGCCTGAAGTTAACGCAGGCTGAGTACATGTCGTGAGAGGTGGCAGCGTTGGCTGCTCCGCGATACTCATCCCACTTCACATAGACCTTGAACCAGTCCTTGACGGGAACACCAACAGTTAAATATAGGGCATCCGCGATCTGGTCGCCGTTCTGACGGGTCTCGGCGCCGACGGTGGCGGCGTACTCGGCCCTGACGGTCCAGTTGTCTTTGTCGTAGAACACACCGGTGCTCACACGCTCGCGAGCCCAGTTGTTGCCGGTCGCATCAATCCAGTTTCCGGCCCAGCCGAACACACCAATCTTCAGGCCCTTGATGGGCTGAACCTGGATGGTTCCGATGATGTCCTTCTTCTTGTCCTTATCTGCCACGTTGATACCCTGGCCGTTCCATAGACCTAACTGATAGTGAATGAGGTTGTGCTTATCTTCTCCGATGGGGAGGAAGTCGCCCTGGATCTGGATGCCGAGGTCACGGCCGCCCATATTGGCTTCGCCGAGACGGTCGCCCATACCTGCGAACTTCTGCACGAGGAATGAGTAATCACCCACACCTACATCCCAGGGGTTCATGGGGTTCTCGAAGGTGAAGGCCCTCTTGAACTGACCCATCTTCACAGAAAACGGTTTGTACTTTGCCCACTCAACATAGAAGTCCTTGGTGTGTGGGTCAGCGCCGTTCACCTGAAGTTGAAGCCTATACTTGAAATCTTTGTAGATGCTGCCATCCACATAGAGACGGATAAGCCTGCAGCCGAAACCGGGGCCTCCGTTAGCGTCGTCCTTATCAGAATACTTATAGGTGCCGATTATGTAGCCACCAAACTTCGGAGCGCTCTGATAACCGGTCTGCTTGTAACCGTATTCGATCTCCTCGTCCTGGGAGGCCTCCTGCGCGAAGGCGAAAGTCCCGGCGAGAAGAGCCGCTAAAACAAATAATAATTTCTTCATGGTATCAAAAGATGCCCGGTCGGGGCCGGACATGACCAAACACCGGCCGGGCATGATATTAATGGTTTAGAACGGGAAAATCTTGGTGAGCCAGAAGAAACCGAAGATGAAGCCGACGATGCCGATGACGATACCGACGCGGGCCATATCCTTGGTCTCCACGAGACCGGTGGAAGAGGCGATAGCGTTCGGAGGAGTCGAGATCGGGAAGAGCATAGCGATCGAGGCGCAGGTGGCGATGAAGATGATCATAGCCTGAGTGCCGCCGAATGCCATGAACGAAGAGTGGCTTGCTGCTGCAGGATCTGCCATGCCGGCTGCGACCACGATAAGAATCGGGATAAGCAGCGCCGCGGTGGCGGAGTTCGAAATGAAGTTCGAAAGGAAGTAGCAGACTAGACCGGCGATCACGATAACGAGAACGACGGACATCTCACCGAACGGGATAGCCTCGATGAGCACCTTGGCAAGACCGGTGTCCTGCAGGGCGTATCCGAGGGCGAATCCACCGGCGACGAGCCAGAGGACGTTCCAGTTGATTTCCTTGATTTCTTCTTTGCCGAAGAGTCCGGTTGCAGTGAAGACTGCGAGCGGAACGAAAGCGACGATGTTGGAGTTGATCTTGGTGATCTGCTCGGTAGCCCAAAGGAGGATAGTTCCGATGAAGGTGATCCACACGAGCACGTATTTCCAATCCTTCTTCTTGTCGTTAGCGGGGATCTCGAGTCTGAGTTCCTTGGTCTTGAAGGGGAAGAAGATCTGGAGGATGATCCAAGCGACCACGAGCATAATCAGAACGTAGGGGATCATATGCGCGCACCACTCGCCGAAGGTGACGTCGATGCCGGCCTGCTCGAGGTAACCCTTTGCTGTTGCGTTAGGAGGGGTTCCGATAGGGGTTCCGATACCGCCAAGGTTGGCGGCGACGGGGATAGAGAGCGCGAGGCCGATCTTACCCTTGTCGTCCACGGGGAGCTTCGAGAGCACCGGAGCGAGAAGCGTAAGCATCATAGCGGCGGTGGCGGTGTTGCTCATGAACATCGAGAACACGGCGATGATCAGCAGGAAGCCCAGAAGCACGAAGCGCGGGTTGGTGCCGAACAGTTTCAGAAGCGCGCGGGCGATCACCACGTCAAGGCCATAGCGCTCGGCCATGATTGCGAGCACGAATCCGCCGAGGAAGAGCATGACCACGGGGTCTGCCATACTAGACATTATGCGGGCGGGCTTCATGAGGACGCCGAACTGAGGGTCGCAAAGGAAGCCGATACCCTTGGTGGAGACCGTCAGAAGCAATATTGTGATAACTAAAAGCGACGTAGTCCAGTTGGGGATGATTTCGAAGATCCACATGAGGGCTGCGAAAACGAACAGAGCGATGACACGCTGCTGCACGACCGTGAGTGCTGCGATTCCGAACCAGGAGATCGGCATTACCCACAGGAAGATTGTGACGATCAGCACGATGGGCAGAAGGACACAATACTTAACGTTAAATTTCGAGTTAGACATCAGTTATTAAGGTTTATACACTATCAGATAATTCCCTGCTCGAGCATGGCGGTGGCGACCTTCATGAAGCCGGCGATGTTCGCGCCCTTCACATAGTCCACCGAGCCGTCTGGCTGGGTTCCGTATTTGACGCACTGCTCGTGGATGCTGTGCATAATCCAGTGCAGTTTCTCATCCACTTCCTTGCCGCTCCAAGAGATATGCTCGGCGTTCTGGGTCATCTCCAGGCCGCTGGTGGCGACTCCGCCGGCGTTGACCGCCTTGCCGGGGGCAAAGAGCACACCGTTGTGCTGGAAATAGTGGATTGCTCCGGGCTGGCAGCCCATATTGCTGACTTCGCAGCAGCACCAGCAGCCGTTCTCCACGAGCTCGCGGGCGTCGTCTTCGGACAGCTCATTCTGGAATGCGCAAGGGAGTGCGATGTCGCAAGGCACGCTCCAGGCCTTCTTTCCCGGATGGAAAACGGCCTGGTCCGGGAAACGGTCCACCATATCCTGAGCGCGGTCGTGGTTCGATGCGCGCATCACGAGCATATAGTCAATCATTTCGGGGGTGATGCCCTTCGAGATCTCGCAGCATCCGTCGGGACCGGAGATAGTCACGACCTTCGCGCCAAGCTCCACGGCCTTCTTCGCTGCGCCCCAGGCCACGTTACCGAAGCCGGAGAGAGCGATCTTCTTGCCCTTCAGGTCCTTGCCCGCCTTCTCGAGAAGGTGCTGGGTGAAATAGAGGGCGCCGTAGCCGGTAGCCTCGGGCCTAAGGACGGAACCGCCCCAGGTCGAGCCTTTTCCGGTGAGCACGCCTGTGTTGTACTCACGGGCGAGCTTCTTGTACATACCATAGAGATATCCGATCTCACGGCCGCCGACTCCCACATCGCCCGCAGGGATGTCCTGATCGGGACCGATGCACTGCCAGAGTTCGGTCATGAAGGCCTGGCAGAAACGCATGATCTCGGCGTCGCTGCGGCCACGGGGGTTGAAGTCAGAGCCGCCCTTCGCTCCGCCCATAGGCAGGGTGGTGAGAGCGTTCTTGAAAGTCTGCTCGAAACCGAGGAACTTCAGCATCGAAGGGGTGACCGCTTTGTGGAAACGGAGACCGCCTTTGTAGGGGCCGATGGCGCTGTTGAACTGCACACGGTAACCCGTGTTAGTCTGCACCTGGCCTTCATCGTCGATCCAAGTAACGCGGAAAGTGAAGATGCGGTCGGGCTCGACCATCCTCTCCACTATCTTCGCCTGCTCGAATTCAGGATGCTGGTTGTAGACTTCTTCTACCGATTCGAGTACTTCCTGCACTGCCTGCAAATACTCGTTCTCTCCAGGGTATTTGGCCTGGAGAGTCGCCATAATTTCAGATGTTTTCATAGGTTATTGAGTAGTTTTATTGTTGCTGCTGAGTGGCCATCTCCTGCTGGAGGGTCTCGAGGGTCCTGCCTTCCTTGATGCCGAGGGCCTTGCGGGCCATCGGGGTGAGGTCCACGCTCTGGGCGGGATCGAAGTAAAGAACCTGAGAGAGGTCGAACACATACACGAAGCCTTCCTTCTTGGCGAGATCAGTGACGGTGTCCATAGCCTTCTTCTGGATGGGGGCCATCAGAGCCTGCTGCTGCTGGGCAAGTTCCTGCTGGACGCTCTGCTCAAAGGTCTGGATGCGCTGCTGGATCTCGGTGAGTTCTTTCTCCTTGCTCTCGCGGATGGCGGGGGTCCAGGTGCTGACTTTCTGCTGATAGGTCTGGTACTTGGACTGGAATTCCTCGACCATAGCCTCATAGGTTTCCTGTGCCTCCTGGCTGGATGCCTGGATGGTGGCGCGTGCCTGATCTGCCTCAGGCATAAGTTGAACAAGTTCGGAGAAGTTCACATGGGCGAACTTGGGCTGCGCGGTGGCGGCGATGCTCAGGAGAGCGGCCGCTGCGATCAGTAATGCTTTCTTCATAATATCTTTCATTGTTGATTATTCTAGAATTGTTGTCCGATCACGAAGTGGAACTGGCTTCCGCCCTTGCTGGGGCTGTCGAAGCCGTAGCCCCAGTCGACTCCGAGAAGACCGACCATCGGGAGGAAGACTCGGACGCCGACGCCGGCGGAGCGGTAGAACTGGAACGGGTTGAACTCGCGGATGTCCGCCCAGCAGTTACCTGCCTCAAGGAAGCCGAGAACGTAGATTGTGCTGGTGGGCTGGAGGATGACAGGGTAACGGAGTTCCACGGTGAATTTGTCGTAGACGTTACCTGCGTAGGCGTAACCGTTGGAGTTGTAGGTCGTGGTCTGATACGGCGTGAGGGAGTAATTCTCATAACCGCGCAGAGACACGACTTCGGAGCCGTAGGTGCTGTAACCCGACATACCATCACCGCCCACGAGGAAGCCCTCGAACGGGGAGTAACCCCAGTTGCGGTTGTAGTATCCCAGATAACCGAACTGCGCGCGGGCCATCATCACGAGGTCTCCTGCGAGTTTGATGTACTGCGCCGCGGACACCTTCCATTTGTGGTACTCGATCCACTTGTAGCGAGTGTCAGAGCCCCACTTGGAGTAGTCCACGTCTTTATATGAAGCCACGGGCACTTTGTTCCCGGATGCGTCGAAATCGTATTTGCGGAACAGCGAGTATGGCGGGGTCGCGGACACGCCGAACGAGAACTCCGAACCCTGACGGGGGTAGATCTGCTGGTCTGTGCTGTTCCTGGAAATGTTCAGCGAGTAACTGAGGTTGTTCGCAAGACCGTCGTCGAAGATGAAGTAACCGGAGTACCAGTTAGTCAGTTTGTAAGTCTGCCAACTGAGGCCGTTGTAGAGCACGAAATAACTATCCGGCCACTTAAGGCGCTTGCCCAGCGAAGCGGACGCTCCGAACACCTCCATCTGACGGTCGTGGCTGAGAATGTTCAGAGCCAGGTAGGAGTTCGTCTGACGGGTGTAGTAGGCCGAGAGATTCAGCGAGGTAGGCTTCTTTCCGAAGAGCCACGGCTCGGTGAAACTCGCGGTGAGAGCGGTGTAATAAGTTCCGTTCGTCTGGAAGCGGAATGCGAGGTTCTGCGCGTCTCCGAGCGGCACCGGGCGCCAGGCTTCCTTGTCCAGCAGACGGTGCGTGCTGAAGTTGTTGAAACTCACGCCGACAGTGGCCACGAAGGTGTTGCCGCCCCAGCCGCCGGAAAGTTCGAGCTGGCTCGAAGGCTTCTCCGTGACGTTGTAGATCACGTCCACGGTGTTGTCGCGCTGGTTGGGGATGATGCTGTAGCCGGAGTTCGGGTCCATGATCGCTTCCTGGTCGAACTGGCCGAGGGATGCGATTTCACGGATGGAGCGCTCAAAGTCCGACTGGCTGAAGAGATATCCGGGGCGGGTGAAGACTTGACGGCGCACGACCTTCTCGTTAGTGAGGTCGTTGCCGTTGATGATGATGTTGTTCAGGGTCGCCTGCTTGCCCTCGGTGATGCGGAGTTCCACATCCACGGAGTCGTTCTGCACGTTGGTCTCCACGGGGGTGACGCTGAAGAACAGGTAGCCGTTGTCGCGGTAGAGTTTGCTGATATCGTAGTCCGTCTGCTTGCCGCCGCCGTAGAGGCGCTTCTCCATCGAGACCACGTCGTAGACATCGCCTTTCTGGATGCTCAGGATGTTGTTCAGAGCATCGGCGCCGTAGACCGAGTTGCCGGTCCAGGTGATGTCGCGGAAGTAATACTTGTCGCCCTCTTCGATGTTGAGGTCGATGTTCATACGCTTCTTCACCTTGCCGTTTTTCTTCACGATGTCCACGATGTACAGACTGTCGCTGACGATGCGGGCGTCGCGGTAACCGGCCTCCTTGAAGGCATCCACGAGCAACTTCTTGTCGTTAGGATACTCCTTTTCGTTGTATTTCTTGCTGCTGAAGAAGTTGTAGATCTTATTGGACTTGGTCTTCTTCATCGAGCGGGCGAGTTTGAAGTCTGTGACATGCTCGTTTCCGTGGAAGTTGATGTCCTTGATCTTCACTTTCGGCCCCCTGTCCACTGCGAAGTTCACGCGGATAGCGTTGCGCACCACCGTGTCTTTCATCACCTCGGGAGTGACCTCGCAGAGGAGATAGCCTTTTTCGGCGTAGTAACGCTTGATGATGCCCACGGAAGTCGTCTTCACATAGTCTGAGAACTCGCCGCCGCGGCGGATGTGAAGCCTTTCCTGAAGTTCTTTCTTGTCGCCGGATTTGACTCCGCTGAAGGTCCAGCGCGAGACGCGCGGACGCTCCTGGAGTTCGATGCGGAACCAGGCGGTGTCCCTATTCTCGCTGAGATGATCTATGTAAAGGCCGACGTCCTCGAAATAGTTCTGGAGAGTGAGTTTACGGAGGACGTTCGAGATTTCATCACCGGGAATGGTGATCTCACGGCCCTTCACGAGACCCGACTGCTGGATGAGTTGCTGGTCCGAGAAGTAGGTGTTACCCTCCACGGACACGCCTCCGATTATGTATTTCTGGGGATGAGAGTAATCCACCTCCACCTGCGCCCTGGCGCTGAAAGCAGCGGCTGCGCAGAGGATGATGGTCATCAGTATCCGGCCTAATTTCATACTTGTTCTAAAAAAAGCCCACAAAGATAGTAAACTATTTCACTTTTCCGAAGCGGCGGTCGCGGCGTGAGTACTCCTCGATCGCAGCCATGAGGCTATCCTTTCTAAAATCAGGCCAAAGTGTGTCGGTGAACACGAATTCGGTGTACGCGGTCTGCCAGAGCATGTAGTTGCTGATGCGCTGCTCCCCGGAAGTGCGGATAAGGAGTTCCGGATCCGGAATGCCGGCGGTGACGAGGGCGTCGTCTATCGCCTCCATCGTGATCTCCTCCGGCTTGCGACCTGCGAGTTTCTTCGCCGCCTGAAGGATATCCCACTTTCCGCTGTAACTCAGCATAATGAGCATAGTGGTGTTGGGATTATTCTCGGTGGCTTTCTCCAGGTTGGTGATGGCTTCGTCCAGGTCCGGGGAGAGCCTCGAGCGGTTGCCGAGCACGCGGAATCGCACGCCGTTGTCCATCAGGGTGTCGTATTCCTGAATCATACACTTCGCCAGAAGCGACATCAGAGCCCCGACTTCCTCCGTGGGCCTGTTCCAGTTTTCTTCAGAAAAAGCGTAGAGCGAGAGGTATTTCACTCCGAGTTCCACGCATTTTTCAGTGACGGCGCGAACGCTCTTCACGCCCTCGATATGGCCCTGCACACGGTCCAGACCACGCTGCTTGGCCCATCGGCCGTTGCCGTCCATTATTATGCTTATATGCTGGGGTACGTTCATTTACCTGCTGTTGCGGACGTCCTCGCCCCAGAAAAGTTTGGAGCGCAGAGCGTCGATGAAACTTGATTTGCCGAAGGTGACGCGCTTGAGCGCGAACGGGGCGCAGCCCACCTTGACGCGGGCGTTAGCCGGCAGGACATAGTCCTTGTTGTCCACGGACAGCAGCACCGAGCGGTTCTTGCGGTCGATGGCGGTCATCTCCACTTTCGAGTCCTTGCGGACCACGAGCGGGCGGACGTTGAGGTTGTGCGGAGCGATAGGGGCTATGATGAGCACCTCCACGTCCGGAGGGCAGATGGGGCCGCCGACGCTCAGCGAGTAGGCCGTGCTGCCGGTGCTCGTGCTCACGAGAAGGCCGTCGCACCAGTACGCGGGGAGGGCGGCGCCGTTGAGCTCGAGGCACACGCCGAGAGTGCCCGCGCCGCTTCTGCGGAAGGCCACTTCGTTAAGCGCATAGGGGAAAATCGCGGGGGCGTCTGCGCCTTCTACCCTGACTTCCAGCATCTCACGCTCTTCGATTATGTACTTCCCTGCCAGAAGGGGCTCCAGCACCGAACTGAGTTCGTTGTCCGAAAGGAAACCCATACGGCCGAGGTTGATGCCGAGAATCGGCACTCCTGCTTCGCAGACTATCCTGGAGGCGGTGAGGAAGGTTCCGTCGCCGCCGAAGGCGATCAGCATGTCTGTGCCGGGCTCGAGCCCGCCGGCCACATCGTACGTGCTGACGCCGGATGCGGCGAGTTCATCCAGGAAAGACCTGACTGACGCGTCTGATGCCAGCCCTGATTTCTTTATGAAATACGCAATTTTCATATGGAGCCTCAAATTTAGTATTTTTATTTGTATTTTTGCGTGTTTGGATGACTAGGCTTAGCGTAAATATCAACAAGATCGCGACCCTTCGAAACGCCCGCGGCGGAAACCTCCCGGACGTGGAAAAAGCGGCCGTGGACATCGAGCGCTTCGGAGCGGAGGGAATCACCGTGCATCCCCGTCCGGACGAGCGCCACATCCGCTATTCCGACGTCCGGCTCCTCCGCCCGTTGGTGAAGACCGAGTTCAACATCGAGGGCAACCCGGAGCCGAAGTTCCAGTCGCTCGTGATGGAGGTCGTGCCGGATCAGGTCACGCTGGTGCCGGACAGCCACGACGCCATCACCTCCGATGCCGGCTGGGATGTCATCTCGAACAAGGCTTTCCTCACTGAAATGTGCACTCTGTTCCACTCCAAGGGCATCAGAGTGTCCATTTTCATCGACCCGGTGCCGGAGATGGCCATCGCCGCGAAGGAATGCGGAGCGGACAGGGTGGAATTGTACACCGCCCCCTATGCCGCGGACTATGCGGCCGACCCGGCCAAGGCCATCGAGCCCTATGTCCGGACCGCTCAGGCCGCGCGCGAATGTGGTCTCGGCCTCAACGCCGGCCACGACCTCAGCCTTGAAAATCTGGCATACTTCGTGCAGACCATTCCCTGGACCGACGAGGTCTCCATCGGCCACGCCCTCATCTGCGACGCCCTTTACCTGGGCCTCGAGAAGACGGTCGCCGAATATCTACGTCTCACACACGCAAACAAATAAAACAGTATTATAAAATGAAAAAAACTCCCCTTATCCTGAGCATCTGCGCACTCGTGCTCGCCTGCGCCGCTCTCGTACTCACTATCGTTCCTATCAACAAGGCCACAAAGGCCGAAGCCGAGGCTGAAGCAGCCGAGGCCGCAGCCGGCAACATCGCATACTTCTGCGTGGACGAAGTCCTCGCCGGATATCAGATGGCAATCGACCTCAACGCCGCTTTCGAGAAGAAGGCCAAGGGCGTCAACGACGACCTCGAGCGCCGCAACAAAAAACTTGAGAACGAGCAGAAAGATCTCGCGGACAAACTCAACAAGGGCCTCGTGACCCGCTCGACAGCCGAAGTTCAGTACAACAAACTTCAGGAGAAAGTCGCTTCTTTCCAGCAGCTTCTCCAGCAGAAGAACAATGAACTCGCCGAGGAGCAGAGCGTTATGCTGAACAACATCGCCAACGCAATCGGCGAATATGTGAAGAAATACAATGAGGAGAAGGGCTACACCATGATCTTCAGCACCGCAAGCGGACTTCTCAGCCAGCCTGTGGTGGACGCCGATCCCGCCCTCAACATCACCTCCGAACTCATCGAAGGCCTCAACAACGAATACCAGGCTACCAAGAAGAAGTAAAGTCAAGTGAAAAGGTTAGTCGCACTCGCAGTTGCCCTTCTCGCGTTGGGCGCCGGGGCTCAGGCCCAGACGTCCGAGGAGTTCGTCCCGCAGCCGGTCACCCGAACCACCGATATGGTCCGCAGGGGAGATTATCTCTACTATGCGCACGTGGTGGTGGCCCGCCAGACTCTGTACTCCATCGCGAAGGCCTACGGAGTGTCGACTCTCGATATCATCGACGCCAATCCCAAACTGGACCTGCACAACAAGCCCATCCACCCGGGCGACATCCTGCTGATTCCGGTGAGAATACCGGATCTGGAGGCGCCGATCGCGGCTCCGGACAGCCTTTCCGCGCCGAAAGACAGCGTTTTGGCGCCGGCAGACTCCCTCGCAGCGCCCGCAGACACCCTCGCAGCGCCGATCGATTCGCTCGCGACGCCAGCGGACACGCTGGGGCCCGTGCGGCCGACGTTCATCTACGACTATGTGGATAAGGTCCACGTGGCACTGCTGCTGCCCCTCGCCGCCGATTCCGGCGCGAACCAGTACTACATGAACTTCTACTTCGGCGCCCTCCTGGCAGCGCGCGACCTCGGCGAAGAAGGCGTGGATATGGACATAACGGTGCTGGACATGAACTCCGGCAAGGACTTCGCGAAGGTGGGCAGGACGCTCGAACAGAGCGATGTGATTATCGGCCCCGTGAGCACGGCGGACATCACACGCACTCTCCCGCTGCTGCCCGAAGGCAAGTTCATCATTTCGCCCATGGACCCGAAGACCGAAGCGCTCACCGTGGAGAACCACGTCATCCTGGCCGCCACCCCCACGAGCGTGCAGATCGACGACGCCGTGGAGTGGATGAAGTCCAATATGGCCCCGGCGGATTCGCTGATCATCGTGAAGGAGGCCGGCTACCAGATGAGCGCGAACGCCCGGTATATGATCGAAAAGATCCAGCCGGATTCCCTCGAGAATAAGATTCAGGTCTCGTACACCCTTTCGGAAGGCATCAAGATGAACGAAGAGTTCTTCGCTTTCCACACTCATCTCAAAGACACTGTCACATGGGTTGTGGCGGCTTCGGAGCACGACGTGTTCGTGAAGGACGTTATCAGAAATGTGGCCCTGCAGAACTATATGGGGCATAACAACTACATCTACGGTCCCGCGAAGACCAAGTCGCCGGATATGGACGAAATGTGCGGCGCCCGACTGCACCAGAGCGCGACTTATTATATCGACTACGACGATCCGGCAGTGATCAGATTCGTGAAGGATTTCCGCGCGCTCTTCCAGGCCGAACCGGATAATTTCGCCTTCCACGGCTACGACACCTTTAAATACTTCGTGAGCGCCTGCGAGAACTACGGCCGCAACTGGGAACAGAAACTGGACGAGTTCAAAATGTCCGGCCTCCAGACCAGTTTCAAGTTCGTCTGGGATCCGGACACCGCAGGAGATGTCAATTCAGGAATACGACGGGTGGTCTACTCGCCGGGGTTCCAAGTAACAGTACAAAAATGAGAACCAGCAGATTAATCCGCGCTGCCTTAATTCTTGTCGGAGTCTTCATCTTCGGCCTTGAGGCGGCGGCGCAGTCCTATTGGCTTCCGTCCAAGGACATCCGCCTTCAAGTTCGGCAGGAACCGATGGTCAAATCGTTCATCGAATCCCAGTGCGCCTATCAGGGAAACGGCACATACGTGAAAGATCTTAAGTGGTCCGGCGACCCTGCGGGCGATGTCCAGACCATCACTCACATCATCAACAGGGCGCAGGTCTCTGTTTCCGTAACCGCCACCAAGATCACCTACTACAATCTTTATGATAAAAAGGAATTCGCGGAGATTGAACTGCTCAATGTCGCTTTCCTGCTGCTATCGAACGCCCTTACCGGCGAGCAGCCGGATCCGTGGATGACCTGGTTGCTGTATGTCTGCGACTACACTATAGCCGATAAGTTCGATTTCTCGGGCGATGCCGGACTTAACCGCTTCGACCAGACAGTCAACACCACCGGCCGCGCCCTCGCGGACGATGCGATCAAGACCTATGGCTTGAAGGATTTCAGCCGCGATAGCCAGATAGAGTTCCTCAACAAGACCGTGTCCACTCTGTTTTACAACGGGTGGAACAAGTCTTTCTACAACACATTCAATATCCCGCTTCCGCGCGTTGCCAGTCAGTATTCGGACGTGAAATCGGTCAGCGCCGACGGGCTGGAAATCTGCATCGCGCTGGACCAGGAATGGTTCGACTCGCTCAAGGCCGGCACCATGGATCAGATTGGCTTCATCTATTCGGACAACCCCATCGCCGTGATTGCCGCCCGCGCCCTCGGCCTGAACATCAAGGCCTGCTGGTACAACCTCAGCAACATCGGAGAGAAGCACACAACCACCATTAACGCGCAGAGCCTATGAGACGTTTTCTTGTTATCCTGAGCCTTTTCGCGGCGTTCATACCCGCGAAGGCCGAAGTCTCCGAGACTGAGCAGGTCCGCATTCAGGTCGGCAAAAAGATGTACGAACTCTACACGGTCTACCGTGGGGACAACAGCGTGGGAATCGCCGAGAGCGCATTTTACCTCCCGCGTACTTTCGAGTCCACTCCATACTTCACGATGGTGGGCAACAAGACCAAAACCACCCCGAAAGAGATCGAAAAAGTTAAAAAGGACGGCTTGAATTGGCTCAAATCGTCAAAGGTGCTTCAGACTCTTGTCCACGACCTATGGCCCAATCCGGGAGTGCTGTTCAAAATACCTTCCGGCGACGGCGAGTACACGGAATTATTGTTCAAAGAATCCGACTATGCCTTCGGCCCGCTTGATCCAGCGACCGGAATGAAGGGTTATGTGGACTGGTGGTCCGGGATCAATTTCATGTCTAAATATGACACGCAGATAGCCTCCTACAAGCTTGCGAAATGGGGTATGACCCACGAATACTTCTGGGATGCCGGCGCCCGAACCTTGAGATATAAGCCCATTATTTATGAGAAGGTGGATTTCGACCAAATCTCAGAAGACGACATCAAGAGGGCTTATTTCGGGATGGTCTGCTCTGCGTGGAAGTTGCTCTATGAGGAGAAACTCTATTCATATCCTCAGGGCCTGCCCATCCTTCTGACCGCATATCAGGGAGGCGGCATTTCCACCGAACTGCAACTCAAGCAGAGCGGAAAACTCCAGGGCAAAAAGCAGATGAAATCCACCGTCTCCAATGCAGACCTTCTCAAAATGCTCGGCGACGCAGAGTACTTCAAGGCCTGCTTCCCTGAGTGGAAGGAGTGGAATCCGGATTTCGAGCAGATTCTTGCGATGGCTCCCTCCCCTGCCGATCTCGATATGCAGGATAAAATCGATGCCTATGCCCGCAATGTTCTGCTTGCCGTGCCTGAAGGAACGCGCAACAACGACATCCGCGATCTTCTCTCATTCGTAAAGACCGGCGCCACCGTGTTCCCCATGCCTGGGACCATCAACGCCTATGTTTCCCTGGACAAAGAAGGTTCCGGCGTGACTCTCACCCTGACCAGTTGGTGGTTTAATTTCATCGACGACAATCTGCCCACTCCCGAACAGTTGGAGGCGAATCTTGCTATCGTGCCTGGCGCTCCTGCGGGATGTATGGCTATCGCCGCCGCCTGCGCCCTCAAGCGCCACGGTGACTTGAAGATAGTGGTGAGACCGAGCCGTTTCGGCGGAGATCAGAATCCCACCATCACGGTTCCGTTCAAAGATTTGTTTGAGATCTGCTCAGCCCTATAACTGAGCAAGTAACGACTTGGCATTCGCCAGCGCTTCCGGGGTGATAGATGCGCCGCTGAGAAGCCTGGCGATTTCTTTTACGCGGTCCTCACCGCGGACTTCGCGTATGCTGGAGACGGTGCGGCCGTCCTGCTCGGATTTCTCCACGACATAGTGTGCCGAGCCCTTGGCTGCCACCTGCGGGAGATGCGTGATGGCGAAGACCTGCATATCGCGGCCCATCTCGCAGATGAGAGCGCCCATCTTGTGGGCTGCGCTGCCCGAGACGCCGGTATCGATTTCGTCGAAGATCATGGTCGGCATGCCGGCATAACGGGCCATCATGGCCTTAAGGCAGAGCATGATGCGGCTGATTTCGCCTCCGGACGCGCATTTTGCGAGGTCGACGGGAGCGGTGGTGCCGCTGGCGCTGAAGCAGAAGACGACGCTGTCTGCGCCTGCGGGGCCGGGCTTGCCTTCGGAGAGTTCCACCGTGAAGCGGGCCTTCTCCAGTTCGAGTCCATGGATGGAATGTTCGATGTCCTGCGCAAGCGAAGGGGCTGCCTTGGTTCGACCGGCGTGGAGGCGCGAGCACACGGTTGCATAGGCCTTTTCGGCTTCCGCTAGTTGCTTCTCCAGTTCTGCCACCTTTTCTTCCAGCGCGGTGCCGTCGAAGAGTTCTTCGCTGAGTTTTTCGCGGATTTCAATCAGTTCGGCGACCGTGCGGACATTGTGTTTACGCATCAACTGATAGATCACCGAGATGCGGTCTTCCACTTCAGTCAGGCGCTCCTGGGAAAGAGATATGCCGGAATTGACTTTGTCTATTTCGTCGCAGATATCGTCCAGTTCGATGCGCGCGGAGTCCAGGCGCTCGGCCAGTTCCGTAAGCGAAGGAACATAGCGGGCGGTGCGCTCCACCAGTTTACGAGCCTCCGCCAGAGACAGCGTCACGCTCAGGCGCTCATCTTCCGGGCTGAGCAATTCCATCGCTCCGGCGAGATTGGTCTTGATCTCCTCGGCATTCGCGAGTTGTTTCTGCTCCTCTTCGAGTTCTTCCAACTCGCCGTCGCGAAGTTGGGCTTTGTCCAACTGGTCGAACTGCGCGCGGGAATAATCACTCTCGGCGGCGAGGCGGCTCAGGCGGTCGCGGGCAGCCTGAAGTTCTCCCCGAACTGTCTGCAGGCGCTGCCAGCACTTGCCCGCCTCGGCCCTTTCGGCGCCGAGCCCCGCGAAATTGTCCAACAGAGAGAGTTGGAACGCGCGGCTGGTGAGCATAAGGCTCTGATGCTGGGAGTGGATGTCCACGAGTTGCCCGGCGATGTCCGCCAGCAACTGAATCTGCACTGGAGAGTCGTTGATGAACGAGCGCGAACGGCCGGTGCTGTGCACCACGCGCCTTATCAGAAGGCTGCCGTCTTCCCACTCCACCTCCGCTTCTTCCAGAAGAGCCCTGATTTCAGGATTGTCGTCCACGGTGAACTCCGCTTCCACCACACAGTTGTCCGCGCCGGCGCTGATGATCGACGCGTCCGCTTTGGCGCCCGTGAGGAGCGACAAAGCGCCCAGCAAGATGCTCTTGCCGGCGCCGGTCTGGCCGGTGATGATGACGAGACCCTCCGGGAACTCAATGTCCAGAGAGTCTATCAGCACGTAGTTTCTGACGTGTAGGGAGCGGAGCATAGTCCGTTAGTCCTCGTTATCGGTTTTGGCTGTGCGGTAATAGAGTTCGCCGTGCTTGAATTCCTCGATGGCGATGAGATCCGGCTTCGGGAGACGCTCGTAGTACTTGGAGATTTCGATCTGCTCCTTGTTCTCGAACACTTCTTCCATATTGTCACGCTCGTTGCGGAAATCCTCAAGTTTCTTCGCAATTTCCTTCTTCTCCTCGAGCGCGATCTGGTTTGCCCTCTTCGAGAGGATGACTACTGTTTCGTAGAGATTGCCGGTGGGCGCCGCGAGTTCCTTGGTGTCGCGGGTTACGGTGTTGGTAGGTACTTCCCTGATATCCATAGTAAAAAATGTTGTTTCTATTATGGATACCGGACGCAGCGCGCGGAAAGTTTCAAATTATTTATTTCTGACTTTTTTGTAGAGCGAATCGAGTTCCCTGCGGTACTGCGATTCGGGGTATTCACCCACAAAGTTCAGGTAGTCGTCCACGAACACCATATAGCGTTCTTTCTGCTTCTCAGGCACACTCAGACGGGCGTAGTGATAAGAAGCCATGGCGGCATAGTAAAGGATATCCTCCCTGTAGACATTGTCCGCATCGTCTTTCAGAACGTTCTTCAGAGCGACTCTCGCCGCTTTGTAGTCCTCCATTTTGTAGTAGAGTTTCGCGTTCTCGTAGGCCTTTCTGTCCAGCCTTTCGGAGAGGTCGTCCAGCATCTTTTCGCAGACGGGTCTGTTGGCCGAACGGGGATGCGCTATCAGATATTCGCTGATGGCGGTAATTGCCGTGTAGGTGGGAGTCTGGTCCAACTCATAGCGAAGAGTGGAACGGTAAAGGCAGTCTATGCGGAGGAATTCCGCGCTTTCGGTGAAGGGACTCGCCGGGTAATTGTCGATGAAATGCTTGAAGTTGGCTTCCGCCGAATAGTAGTCTCTCTGGTTGTAGTTGCTAAGGCCCCAGTAGTACTGGACTGTGTCGTCGCGCTCGGTTCCGGCAGTGTACATGGAGAGCGACTCGAAGAGTTGCGACGAGCGGAGGTATTTGCCTTTGTTGAAATAGTCGAAGGCGGCGGCGTATTTGGCGTCGGAGTCTCCGCTTTCCAGAAGAGTTTCATACTCATACTGCGATTTGCAGCCGACGCCCAGGAGCGCCGCCGCCATAAACGCGATAATGAGTCTATATTTCATTCTTCAAATATTTATCTGCTTCAAGCGCGGCCCTGCATCCGTCTGCGGCCGCCGTGATTGCCTGCCTGAAATCGGTTCCCCTGACATCTCCCGCCACAAACACTCCCTTCAATGCCGTCTTCACTCCGTCCGAAACTATGTAACCGTTTTCGTCCGTCTCCAACTGTCCTCCGAGCCACTCCGCATTGGGATGCCTTCCTATCGCCAGGAAGAAACCGTCCAGAGCAATATCAAAAACCTCGCCATTGTGGTCCACTTTGATGCCGGTCACTCCGGATTCGTCGCCGAGTATCTCTTTTGTGACCGTCTCGAAATGGATCGTGATGTTCGGAGTCGCTTTGACGCGGGCCTGATTTGCCGCCGAGGCCCTGAGGAAGGGCTTGCGGACTATCATATGCACTTCTGATGCCAGGCCGCTGAGGTACATTGCCTCTTCGCAGGCGGTGTCTCCGCCGCCCACGACCGCGACCTTCCGTCCGCGGTAGAAGAAACCGTCGCAGGTCGCGCAGGCGGAGACACCGAGGCCGCGGTACTTCTTCTCACTGGGAAGTCCGAGGTACTTTGCGCTCGCGCCCGTGGCGATGATTACTGTCTGGGCTTCCAGCACGGAGCCATCTGACAGCGTGAAGGTTTTCGCCTTCAGGTCGCACTCGCGAACTATTCCGCGCACGAACTTAGCGCCCAGTTTTTCCGCCTGGGCCTTCATCGCGGCCATCAGTTCATTGGCGTCAATGCCGTCCTTGAATCCCGGATAGTTCTCCACCAATGTCGTGGTGGTGAGTTGTCCTCCCGGCTCCGGACCCTCGATCACGACCGGGTCCATCGCCGCCCTGGCTGCGTAAATCGCCGCCGTGCATCCAGCGGGTCCCCCGCCTATTATCAGACACTTTATCATCCGTGCAAAAATAGTAAAATATCCTGATTACTGACTTAAAACGCACAAGGTGGAAACTTAGTGGAGGGACCTTGTTCGTTATATGACTTGTGATGGGGGTTTCTGCACAAGGTCCCTGGGATAAAGTTCCACCTTGTGTGAATTACTGAACGAGTTCACATAAAAGTGTGGCCTGGGTGCAGTCGCGCACTCGGACGCGGACATAGTCGCCGGCCTTATGCTGCTTGTCCGCCCAGACACACATTTTGCTGTTCCCTGCGCGGCCGCAGAGTTCGTCCGGGTTGCGCTTGGAAGGGCCTTCCACCAGCACCTCGAACTCTTTCCCGAGGTCGCGCTGGTTGCTCTCCAGACTGAGCCTGTTCTGCAGGGCGATAATCTCGTTCAGACGACGAGTTTTCACATCCAGAGGAACGTCGTCCGGGTACTTTCTGGCGGCCAGCGTTCCGGGACGCTCTGAGTAGTAGAACATGAACGCTGCGTCGAACCCGACCTTTTCGAAAAGGTCCAGAGTCATCTTATGATCCTCCTCCGTCTCGGAGCAGAAACCTGCGATTACGTCAGTGGTGATGGCGCAGTCTGGCATAATTTCCCTGATTTTTGCCACTCGCTCCAAGTACCACTCTGCGGTGTAGCGGCGACGCATCTTTTCCAAAATGCGGTTGGAGCCGGACTGCACCGGGAGGTGGATATGGTGGCAGATGTTTGGATACTTCGCCATGGTGAGGAGCGCCTCGTCCGAGATGTCCTGCGGATTGGATGTGCTGAAACGCACGCGAAGCGAAGGACTGACCTCCGCCACCATCGCGAGCAACTGGGCGAAGGTGGTGCCTTCGTAGCAGTACGAGTCTACGTTCTGGCCCAGCAGGGTCACTTCTTTGTAGCCTTTCTGCACGCAGTCGCAGGCCTCGCGAACGATCGAGCGGGCGTCGCGGCTGCGCTCCACCCCGCGGGTATAGGGCACCACGCAGTAGGAGCAGACGTTGTTGCAGCCACGCATGATCGAGATGAAGGCCGAGACTCCGTTGCGGTCCAGACGGACAGGGGCTATGTCCGCATACGTCTCCTCCCGTGAGAGAATGACGTCTATCTGCGGGTGGCCCTCGGCGGCCGCGGCAAGAAGCTCGGGCAGACGGCGATACGCGTCCGGACCGGCGACCACGTCGACCTTCCCTCCCTCGAGCAACTGCTCTTTCATACGCTCGGCCATGCAGCCGAGGATGCCGATCACGACCGGCCGGGTCCTGCGCTGAAGCACGAACTGCTCGATGCGGCCCAGGATGCGCTGCTCGGCGTTGTCGCGCACCGAACAGGTGTTGGCCATTATCACGTCCGCTTCCTCGATGTTTTCAGTGCGCTCGTAGCCGTGACGGCCGAGGATGGAAAAGACCACCTCGGTGTCCGCTACGTTCATCTGGCAGCCGTATGTCTCGATATACAATTTCATCTCGGGCACAAAGATAGACAAAAAGTTAGTATCTTTGGGGACGTGAAGAAATTTGTGCGCATACTCTCGGCGCTCGTTTGCGCCGTGCTGCTCGCGGGCTGTACGAACACGGGCGGCAAGTTCACCATAACCGGCGGAGGAGTGGAATCCATCCACCTCGGCTCGCCCATCACCTGCACTGCTAATCTGACTTTCTCCAATCCTTCGTACAAGGTGGAGGTCAGCAATGTCAGCGGGGTCGTGAAGAGCGGAGAGGACGAACTGTTGAACCTCACGGCGGAGGATTTCACCATCCCGGCGCGCTCGACCACCACGGTCCCCGTGCCCGTGGAGGCCAGCCTGGCGCCCGGCGTGGGGCTGTTTCGCATTATGTCGCTCGTCGGTGGCAACAATTTTGATAATCTCACTGCGGACCTGACCTTCACGGCCAGCGGTTTCCTTGGTCTGAAGAAGACAAAGACCATCGAGAACATCCCGGTTAAGGATATTATAGGACTGTTATGAAAAGATTGATCATAGCCTTCGGCGCTCTGCTGCTTTCCCTGTGCGCTTACGCGCAGACGGAGCAGCCCGCGCCTGCAGGATATAAATATGTGGACACCATCATTTATCACGCGGTGCCCCGAGTGAACGAAACCCTGAGCGGAAAGTCCGTTTCGAAGGTGCTTCCCTGGAGGGTGAAACTGCATCAGAGTTCCTCCATCGAGAACGCCACTGAATCCCTTGTTCGCAAGAACAAAGGCACTCTGACCGACGGTTTCCGCATCAGGATTTATTTCGACAACAAGCAGAACTCGCGCGAGGCTTCGGCCGAAAGCGAGGCCCGTTTCAAGAGGCTCTTCCCGGGCTATAACACCTACCGCTCTTTCAAGAATCCTTTCTTCAAGGTGACCGTGGGCGATTTCCGCACCAAAGCGGACGCGCAGGTGGCCCTGCAGCGTATCGTGAGGGTGTTCCCGGATGCCTTCATCGTGAAGGAGCAGATGAAGTTCCCGGTGATTTCGGACCAGGTGCGTGTGACGGCGGACACCGTCCGTATGCTGGTGCCGATAGAGCCACCAAAGCCCGCCGATGAATAAACAAGGTCTAGCGTTAACCCAGCAGCAGGTTCAGAAACTCTCGCCCCTGCAGATCCAGACCATCAAACTCATAGAGTTGCCGGTTCAGGATCTGGAGCAGCGCGTCCGTCAGGAACTTGAGGAGAACCCGGTGCTGGACGACACGCCGGATCCCGAATCGCCCGAGCAGGAGAGCAAGGAAGTCTCCCTGGATTCCCTGCAGGACGACACTATTCCCGACTACAAGACCAGAGTCAACAACTGGGGCAAAGACCCCAGGCCGGAGTACAATACCTTCTCAGTGAAGACCGGTTTCCGCGAGAGCCTGCTGGACCAGTTGGGCTTCCGCAACCTTACTCAGCACGAGAAGGAGGTCGCTTCTTTTATAATCGGTTCGCTGGACGACGACGGTTACCTCAGGCGTGACCTCGATTCGCTCGTGGACGACCTGGCGTTCCGCGCCGGGATCGAAAGCGATCGGGAGGAGGTGGAGCGCATGCTCGCGCTGGTGCAGACTTTCGACCCGGCGGGGGTGGGCGCGCGCGATTTGCGCGAGTGTCTGCTCCTGCAGCTGAAGGCTGCGAGCCAGACACCCGCGACAGTCCACGCGCGCCGCATTCTGGAGGAATGCTTCCAGGACTTCACGGGCAAGCACTTCAGCCGCATCCTTTCGCGCCTAAGCATCACTGAAGACGAACTGAAGGACGCTATGAAGCGCATCTCACGCCTCAACCCTGCGCCCGGCGGACAGGTGGACGATTCCTATGCGGATGCCGCAGAGCAGATTGTCCCCGACTTCGTGCTGAAACTGGACGACGCCGGCGAAATCACCTTCGAGATGCCGCGCTTCAACATCCCCGAACTTCGCGTGAATAAGAAATACGCCGATATGCTCCTGAAGGCAGAAGGCGGCTCGGACCGCGAGAAGAAAGAGGCGGCGACTTTCGTGAAGGAGAAACTGGACAGCGCGAAGTGGTTCATCGAGGCTCTGAAGCAGCGCTACAACACCTTGAGCAAGACTATGCAGGCGCTGATCGACTACCAGCACGACTATTTCGTGAGCGGCGACGAACGCGACCTGCGTCCTATGATTCTCGAGGACATCGCGAAGATCACCGGCTTCGACATCAGCACCATCTCGCGAGTGGTGAACAGCAAGTATATCGAGACTCCCTACGGCGTGTTCGCGCTGAAATATTTCTTCTCCGAGGGCCTGGTGAATCAGGCCGGCGAGGAGGTCAGCACCCGCGAACTGAAGAAGGTGCTTCAGGAGATAGTGGACGCCGAAGACAAACACAAGCCGCTCACGGATGAGCAGCTTGTGAAAGAACTTGCATCGCGCGGTTACATCGTCGCCCGCCGCACTATCGCCAAATATCGCGACCAGTTGGGTATCCCCCTGGCGCGACTTCGCAAGGAGATCTAAAGTTTCGGACCGTAGCAGAGGTCACCTGCATCGCCCAGACCGGGAACGATGTAGGAGTGCGGCGTGAGTTCCGGATCGATTGCCGCTACCCACAGGGTCGTGTTCTCGGGCATAATCTTCTCCAGATTCTCGATGGCCTGCACGCTGGCGAAGGGGCACACGAGGTGCAGTTTGGCGAACTTGCCGCCCTCCTGCAGGAGCACCTGGTAAGCCACGTCGATCGAAGAGCCGGTTGCGAGCATCGTATCCGCGAGGATTATGGTCTTGCCGGAAAGATCAGGGCAGGTGCAGTACTCGGTGTGGATGTGGAAGGTGCCTTCGCTGTCGTACTTTCTATAGGCAGCCACGAAAGCGTTCTCCGCCGCGTCGAAGCAACTCAGGATACCTTCGTGCAGAGGCAGTCCGGCGCGCATGATGGTGGCGACCACGATCTGCTCATCCGGCACGCTGAGGTGCGCAGTGCCGAGCGGGGTGACCACATCCCTTTCCTTGGAGGCGAGGGTCTTGCTGATTTCGTAACCGAAAATCTGGCCGAGACGGTTAAGGTTAGTCCTGAACCTCAGGCTGTCTTTCTGAAGGTCCTTGTCGCGAAGTTGGGCGACGAAACTGTTGAGAACCGAACTTTTCTCTCCGATGTTGATGACTTGCATATTATTTGAGTTTTAGTTTTGTTTCCTTTTTCGGCTGCACCTGGTGGCAGATTATCGTCACATCCACCGAGTCCACTTTGTAGCCTTTGAACCTGCGCCTCTTGCAGCGCGACTCCACCCTTTCCATCAGTTCTTCGTCCTGTACGTCGAAGTACTGGCCCGTCTGAGGGTCATAGAGATGAAGGTTGCAGGTGGGGTCCACGTCGAAGAACATCTTGCCGCCTATGCTGAGGCGATGCGAGTATATGCCCAGAAGGGCCATCTGCGAGAGGATGTTGTAGACTGAGGAGGTGGTGACTTTCGCCGTTCCCTGGCTTTGGATGCGGTCCCGGACCATGTCTGCGCTGGCGTGACCGAGTTCCATCATAACTTCGTGGACCGCCACCCTCTGACGGGTAGCCTTGAGGCCATTGGCTTTCAGTGCGTCCTTGAAATTCATCCTGGCAAAGATAGTTTTAATTTTTCAAAACTAGGCTTATATTTGTGTTGAACTTAGACAGACGACTATGAAAATCAAAGATCTCTCCGAGAGTGAAAGGCCGCGGGAGCGCCTCCTCTCCTCCGGGCCTCAGGCCCTTTCCAATGGTGAATTGCTTGCAGTGCTGCTCAGGAGTGGCACTCAGTCGGCCAATGTGCTGGATGTTGCTCGCTCGCTGCTGCGGGGATGCGACGGCCGGCTTGTGCGGCTGTCGCAACTGAGCGGCAGCGAGTTGCAGCGCGCGCCCGGGGTGGGGGCGTCGAAGGCGAAAGAGCTGATTT